>JAITER010000051.1 GCA_031281945.1 Spirochaetaceae bacterium
TACCTGGCGCCGTACCCAAGGGGCGAGGCGGGCGCCGTTTACTTTAACTTTAAGGTTAAGAGCGGCGCCGTTTTGTCGGAAGTGCTTCTTGACGGCAGGCCGCTGAATGCGGGTTCCGGCGGCTCTTATGCGGCGCCTGTGGTTAGCGGCTCGCTGGGCCGGTCTGTGGAGATAAAGGTGGGCGGGGCGGCGTCTTCGGTTTCGTATTACATAGACATGGAGCCGTTTTCGACTTCGCAGTCCGGGATGAGGGAGGTTCCGCTTGTAAAAGAGGGCGAGGCTTTCACGATAGGGGCCCAGTACGTGAGCGATGCGTATTTCGCGCACGTTGAGTTCAACGGGCTTGAGCGTTTGGAGAAGGTGCTGTTTTCCGATGTGAGGGCGGCGGCTTCAGAGGGCGGCGGGGTGTTGGAGGTTAGGCCAGAAGGGTCGGTTTTGCCGAGCAGGTGGGCGGCGGCGGAAGATGGTTCTGTGCGCGTGCTGGACGGCGACCCTGAGATAACGGCTGTGTTCACGGGGCCGCGCTACTATTACGACTACTTGTACGTGAAGGACGAGGTTGATGATTTGGCGTCCGCGTTTAGGAGCGAGCTTGAGGCGCGGGCCGCCGCGATTAAAGATCAGATGGGGAATCTGATGAACCTTATGGTGTTGCTCTCTGACGCGGAAGAAAAATTGATAGACGAGACTGACCTGGAGGCGATTGAGACGGAGTATGCGGAGGACGGGGCGTATACGGCGGAGGAATTGAAGGATGAATACATATTTTTATACTTTAAGGTTGCCGGCGCGAGCGCGTACCGTGCTGTTTTGATTTCCGAGTTAGAGACTGGGCCTGTAAGTTATGACGGGGCGTCTTTTTCGCTTGTGGACGGCGCTTTAAGGGTTGAGGCGGCGGCGGATTCGCTTGAGAAGCTGTACGGCGGGTTTAATGAGGATGATTACCGGACGCTGAAGGCGATGGAGGAGCAGATAACGCTGATGTACGACCTGTTGCACGGGAACTACGTTACGGCGGCCATGCTGGAAGAAGCACGGGACGGCTATTACGATAAGTCCGAGATAGACGACTTTTTGAAGCCTGTTAATAACCTTCTAATGGTGAATACGCAGGCTATAGCGGCGCTACAGGCGGCTTTAGGGCCGGATTTTGAAACCACCACCAGCGATACAACCGTGTCCGCGAGGATAGCCGCCCTTAACGGGGAGCTCTCCACGATAAAGGGCGATATAACGGCGGTTACGAGCCGCGTGACCGCGTTGGAAGCCACGGTGGACGCTATAAAAGTAAAGAACGTGGGGAACATAACTAAATCGGATTGCAATAACTTAAACAACTTTGTAAGCAACTTTAGACAGCCCGCCAACACAATCTACTACGGCTATGTAAGCGCCGTTACCGATATTGCGAACTTGCCGCCCGACACTTCCACTGGCTTTATCACCTGCGAAACTGGAGACGCGGAGAATATTATCCGCCAAATATACCGTCCCGCCGCGAGCGCCATTGTTTACGAGCGGTCTTGCAACAAAGGCTCCTGGGGCGCCTGGACTAGAACAGACGCGGCGTACCTAAACTCCACCATTGCGGGTTTGAACGACAGAGCTCCTGTTGTGCTTCAATTTACAGACGCGGGGAGCGGGACAACTTTGCTTGTCAACGGTTGGACCGACCAGACGTGGGCCGGTTTTAATGTTACAATTACTTGGATTGGCGGTTTAAGCATTACAGGTTTTAGGACTGGCGGGTCTTTAAGCTCCAACGGAGGAGGAAAAACAAGCAATTTCGGCGAAAACAGTGTTAAAGTAGGTGTGGTTACAAACGATATTGGCTCTGCCAAGGCGGGCGATGTTGCGATAACTTTTAGCGCTTGGGTTGGCGGAGCCGTGGCGCAGTTTTACGGAGGCAAGCCCAACCCTGCTTTTACATGGGTTAGTACAAGCTCTCTTAGTGATAAAGTATCATACATAGATGTAAAGGCTTATAATTAACCCGTCTGTAACGCCGGAATGCTGTAGGCGGGCCGCTTTTAAATTTGGTTTTTCGCAATCTAAGTTGCGGGAATTGCGGGCCCGCGCGGACGGAAGTTTGTGTTTTACCGCGCGGCGTTTATCGGCCTATAGAAAATTTTTTCGCCCATTCCGCCGGCAGGTTGCCGGGGCCGTTTTTTAGAGCTGTTTCCAGGGCGGCGGCGCACAAAACGAGCGTTTCGTTAAAACGGGCGCGGTCGCTTTTGGAAAAAGCGCTTAGAACCCAGCCGGATATATCCTGCCCTTTTTCTTTAACACCGCCGGGGCGCCCTATTCCCAAACGCAACCTCCAAAAATCCGCCGTTCCAAGACGCTCTTTTATGGAGCGCAGGCCGTT
This sequence comes from Spirochaetaceae bacterium, assembly GCA_031281945.1. Lineage (GTDB taxonomy): Bacteria > Spirochaetota > Spirochaetia > Treponematales > Breznakiellaceae > JAIROZ01. The sequence continues at coordinate 2,369 of JAITER010000051.1, forward strand.
ATGCCCGCCCAGCCCGCCGCCGTATTTAAATGCGGCTTCCCCGGTGGAAAATTCAAGTTCATCATGTACAACGATTATGCCGCTTGCGGGAATATTAAAAAAAGACGCGGCGGCGGCGGCGGATATGCCGGAATTGTTCATAAAAGTTTCCGGCATTAAAAAATGGCTTTTTTTTTCGCCGCTTTCAGTTTTTACAAAAAACGGCGCGTATAAACCGCTGAATTTTTTTTGCCATTTCAAAGCGCCGCCCATTTCAGCGGCTAAAAGCCTGCCCGCATTGTGTCGTGTGCCGCTGTATTCCGCTCCGGGGTTGCCCAGGAAGACGGCCAATAGAGCGCCTTCGTTATGCGTCATTTTTTAGACGGGACGTCTTTGGGGAAAAAGCGCGGTAAAAAAGAGGCTATAGCGGCGGCGGCTTTTCCCCTGTGGCTTATAGCGTTTTTTTCATCCATGGAAAGTTCCGCCGCGGTTTTTTGTTTTTCCGGTATATAGAAAATCGGGTCGTATCCAAAGCCGCCGCATCCGGAGCCGGCGGTTTTTACAATTTCGCCTTCCAGCGTTTCCTGAGCGCAAAAAAAACGGTTTTCGTCAATCAACAGAACAAGAGCGCAGACAAAACGGGCCGCACGGTTTGTTTCGCCTTCCATTTCGCGTAAAACAAGTTTGTTTCTTTCTTCTCTGGAAAGCCTTCCCCCCGCGAAATACGCCCCCGCGCCTTCTTTCTTGTTTTTCTGAGATGGCGGCGGAGTGTGTTTTTTTCCGGCGTACCGAGCCGAATACACGCCGGGCAAGCCGTCCAAAGCGTCGATGCATAGGCCGGAATCATCGGCTATTACAGGCTCCCCCACCAAATCGTACAAAAAATGCGCTTTAATAAAAGCGTTTTCAAAAAAAGAAGAGCCCGTTTCTTCAGGGTTAAATTCAATATTTTCTTCTTTTGGAATCTTTACCGAAAAAGACGCGCCGTTTATATTAGAGAATAAACTTTTAAACTCTTTTTTTTTGTAAATGCTTCCCGAAGCAATCCAAATACTAGCCATGTGAGCCGCCTTCTTCAGCTTCTTCTGATTGTTTATCCTGATTTTTTTTAATTTGCCAGCGTCCTTCAACCTTTTCAAATTGAGTTTTTGGCAAATAAATTCTTCTGCCGTCTTCCAAAGATAAAGTCGCCACGCCCAAAACGACATTCACTTCTACAACCTTCCAAATTGCGCCGTCGTAAGCTATTTTAAAGCCTTCGGGCGGCATCAATTTTATCTGTTCCTGATAAAAATCATGTTCAAAAGATAAACAGCAAAGCAATTTTTCGCAAGGGCCGGATATTTTCATTGTGTTAAGCGAAAGTTTTTGGTCTTTCGCCATTCGTATGGAAATTGGTTTTAATCTTTCGAATACGGAATGGCAACAAAAATCCCTGCCGCAAACTCCCATTCCGCCGTGTATTTTGGAATCGTCCCTAAAAACAATTTGGCGCAATTCTATTCTTACTTTAAAATACGCCACCAGGCCTTTTAACAAAGCTCGAAAATCCACGCGGCGTTCAGCCGTGTAAAAAAATACAATTTTAGGGTCTTCTAAAAGATAGTGCGCCGCCAGCAACTTCATGTCCAGGTTCTGTTCTTTGATTAAATCATGGCAAACCTGAAAAGCTTTTTCTTCCAGCTTTGCGTTGTAACGCGCTCTTTCCAAATCTTTTTCGGTCGCCGGACGTTCAATCCGCGCCACTTTGGAAACATTTTTTTTACAATCTTTTATCTGCCGTATCACCACGGCTAAATCCCTGCCGTAACGGGTTGAAACTACAACCTGGGATTTTGGAAAAAGCTCGGCGCCCTCGTAAACAGCGTAAAAAGTCTCGGAAGAACAAGCAAGCCTTAAATGATAAACCGGAGTTCCCGGAGTTAAATTTTCACCCGCAGCGGATTCAACAATGCCGTCGTCTATAAAGTCGTCGTCTTCCAGATTGTCAAGATTTTCGCTTTCGTCCGCAAGACCTTCATTTTTCATTTCTTGTATTTTATCAAAATGATTCTCTTGTGTTAAGAAAGTCATACACAAGCCGCAAAAACAGGGCCGCGTTTTTAAGTGGAGTTGTTCGGAAACTTCAGTCTCCGAATAACAACCGCAAAACGTCCTGCGTTTTGCAAGACTTGGGCGGCAACCAACAGCTTGGCGGACAAGTCCAGTGTATAAAAACGCGCTTGAATTGCAAATTGCTTTTGTAAGATGTTATACTGCTAAAATGCGATTTTCCTCGCTAAATACAATCTGCTTTTTGGGAGTTTTTTTTCTTTTAGATATATTTTCATGTGCGTCTAACAGGAACGGCTCTGTTCCGGCGAGTTTCCGGCAAACTCCGGCGGCTGGAAACGAGTTTTCGCGGGATTCGGCCTCCCCCGGCGGGAATTTTGAAGGCTCCGCGCTGGATAACGCCGCGGAATGGCCGCCATCGGCCTGGAGACAGGACTCAAAGACAGTTTCAGGCGCGGGGCTTACAGGCGAAATACGGGCGCTTGTAGAAAAAGGTTCGCCGGGCGCTTTGCGGCAAGCTTTACGGCTTATAAGAGAGAATAATATTGCAAACACGGAATTTGGGCGCGTTATGGCCAGCGTCGCGGTGGTTTTGCTGGACAATGTGTATGGCGAAGCGCAGGAAACGGATCTTGCGGTGGATTTTCCCCAAACCAGTAGATACGGCAAAATTGTGCGTGATACGGAAAACGGCCTGTACCTGCGCCCAGTGATTTCTTCCGAAGACTATTTAGAGTTAACGCTTCCCTTTCTCGCTTTATTGAACGAAACTAAATTAAGCAAGATTTCCGCGGCCCTGCCGGATTTGGAAAAGGCCCGGCGCGTAAATCCGGGCGGGGTTCTAGCCGCTTATTTTTTGGGCCTTGTTTACGAGCGCGTCCCCCGGCTAAACAGCGCGGCGGAGGAGTATTCCGAGGCTTTGAGTATAGCGCCGGATTGTTACGCGGCTTCTCTCGGCCTTGCCAGGGTTCTATCCGCGGAAGGCCGGCGTAAAGAAGCGGTTGATTTGCTTGCGAAATTGGATGAACGGTATTACAACAACATGACGGTAAAACGGCAGTTGGCGTTTGTTTACATCAAAGAAAAAATGCTCGATGAAGCGGCTGAAGCGATACGCCAGGCGTTGTCGGCGAATCCGCGTGATGCGGGTATGCTGCTTTTGCAAGCGCGTTATCTTATAGAAAAAGGCCAGGCGGTTGCGGCGCAGTTTCCGCTGGACGCTTACATACAGACAGCCAAAGAAAACAGCGAATATTTGCTTTTGCGCTCGCGTATAGCGGCGGAAGGTTTTAACAACAAAGACGCGGCCATAAGCCAAATGAGGCCGCTTTTGCGCGTTTACCCAAACGATTTAGAAATACAAATATATTTAATAAAACTGCTTTTAGAATCGGCCAAAGAAAGTGAAAATAAAGAAGGCAAAGCGATGCTTTCGTCTTTATTAAAAACGTGGGCGGGAAACAACGGCGCGATTCCGTATAGTTTAATAGAGCTGGCTATGAACGATGCGTTGCGCAGGGAAGAATGGAACGAAGCAAAAAAATACCGCGAGCAGATGCCGGAGGCGCCGAATAACGCAAATGATTTGCTGTATTCATACGAAATAGAACATGGTTTGGGAAACAACTCGCGGGCGCTTTCCTACGCGCAGGAACTATACGAAAAACACCCAAACAACGAAGAAGGCGTCATAGCCTACGCTACGGCTTTAATAGATTCGGGAAAAAAAACCGCCGCGTTACGGATTATAAACGAGCGTATAGCCGGCCTTGGGGCGGGCTCATTTAAAAGCCGCTATTATTTTTTAAGAAGCCGCCTGGAGCCGAATGGGGAAGCCGCCCTTCCAGACCTGCGCTCCGCCTTGTTTGAAAACCCCCGCAATTTGGACGCCATATTGTCTATGTTTCAAATATACGACAAAAATAACGATGAAAGACGCGCCGTTTATTATCTAAAACAGGCGGCGGCTCTTTCTCCCAACCATCCTGTGGTAAAGCAGGCGTTAAATAAAAAATATGCTGGCAAAATATAAAATTCTTTTTAAAACGCCGGGCGCTCCAGCGCCAGTGTTTTTTACGCCCAAAAAAGGCGCGTTTTTTTACGCTGTGTTTTTATGCGCGTTTTGCGGCGGCGCCTTGTCCGCGCAGGATGGTTTTTACGCCGATGTTTCGGGTCAATACGTAAGCAATACGCTGGAAGGCGTCGCGAAAGAGGCTGTGCAGGGTGTGGAACTGGGGATAAATCTTGGGTATAAATTTAAAAGCTGGCTTGGCGCGGGGCTTATAAGCAGTCTTAGTTTAGGTTATTACAACATTTACGGCGACTTAACCGAATACGACGGCCCGCGTTTCACCACCACAATGTTAGAGGATTTTCCAATTTACCGTTTTGACATAGTTCCTTACGTTTCTATTACAAAAGAATTGACATACTGGCTTAATTTTAGCCTTGGCGCGGGAGTTGGAATAAGCATATATCAATATATATTTTACAATATGGTAAACGATAAAAACCAGCGTGAAATTTTAGGTACACAGTCTTTTAACATAACGCTTATTCCAGAAATACAATTTAAAATATACGAACACATTACGTTTGGAATTCGTATGCAAATAGCGCCGGTTTCTTTTGGCGGAAAGTCCGTATATGTGTTTTATTTTTCGGGTGAAACCATGGAAGGAAACAATTCTTTTAAGAAAGAAGGGCTGGACGTTCAAAATCATATATTCAAATTCGGTATATTCGCCGGTTATTCATTTGGAACGCCTTACTATTCGCCCAAAAAGCCATAAATATTAATGTTTGTTTAATAATTCCACAACCGGAGTTTTGCCCGCCTTCCGGGCCGGAAAAAAACTGGACGCGCAGGAGCACAGTATTGTAAAAAAGCCTATAACGGTTATGGTTTTCCAGTCCACAATTACAGGAATGGTCTGCAAATAGTAGCTTTGGTCAAGCGGGCTAAACGCGCTGTTCGCTATTCTTTCGGAGAAAAATAAAAAAACGCTTTCTACAGCCCGTAAAATATGGTTTATGGAGCATCCGGTTAAAACGCCCAGCATTATGCCGCAAAAAGAACCGGCGGCTCCTATTAAAAAACTACACCACAAAAATATTGAATTTATGGACGATGATTTTATGCCGAATGCTTTTAGCACGGCTATGTCTCCCCTCCGTTCTATCGCGAGCATGGAAGTTACGGACGAAATATTTACCGCCGCTACAAAAACAATCAACAACATGATGAACAATAAAAGCTGGCGGGTGGATTCGTAGGAGCTGTATTGAGAACGTAAAATATCTTTCCACCGGTAAACGCCGTAATCGCCTGGAACCGCCCATTGAATTTCCAGCGCCGCGCGATCTATGTTTTTATATGCGTCATCTATTTTAACAACAAGCGAATCTCTGCCCGCCTCTGGCGAAAGGACTCGCTTTCCGGCGTTATAGCTTATAACGCACCACATTGAATCAAGCTCGCGGTAGCCGGAAGAAATTATTCCGTTTACTTTAAATACGGTCGCCCTTGGAATAATTTTTCCGTCCGGCCCCCGCCGCGCCGTCATAATCCGTATGATTCCGCCGCTTTTAACGCCGGTAATTTTCGCCAGTTCTTCGCCTATCAACGCATCGCCGTCTGAGTTTAAAGCGGCTTCCCCCGCTATAGTGGTTATGTAACGGCGGCTTCCGCCGTCTTGCCAAAAGAGAGGGTCTACGGCCCGTATTGAAATTCCGGTTTTACCGCCGTCTCCTATAACGATTCCAAGCGATTCCCGCTGCTTCCAAACGCCGCAAACATTCGCGTTGGAGCGGACGGCCTCAATAACGGCGTTTTCCTCCGACTCTTCGTTAAAAGAGCCGCTGTAAGGTAAAACTTGTATGTGCCCTGTTCCAAGTTCAATAAAACGATCCATGATGCCTCGAATCATGCCGTCCGCCACAATCAAGGTTACCACCACCGGCACCAGGCTAAGGGCTATTCCCGCGACTCCGCCCAGCAAGTATCGCCCGCCGTCTGAGTTTTTCCCGCCGACATACCTAAAAGCGATGAATAAACAAGAAATCATATTTTTAACCATTTTAATTTATCAGCAGTCCCATCCGTTTAAATACGGCGCGAATTGTTAAATTTCCGTTAGAATTTCCGTAACCCCGTTATGAACTGCTACGGTATGCTCCCAGTGCGCGGATAATTTTCCGTCTGCGGTAACAACCGTCCAGCCGTCTTCCAGGACTTCAACATCTCCGGTTCCCATGTTAATCATAGGCTCTATCGCAAGCACCATGCCGTCCCGGATGCGTGGATTCGGCCCTCCTTTGGTTGTGTTGGAAACTTGCGGGTCTTCGTGAACCTCAATCCCCACGCCGTGTCCGCAAAAATCGTACACCACCCCAAAGCCCGCCGCTTTTGCGTGGCTTTCCACAGCCCGCCCTACGGCGAGCAGCCTGTCTCCGGCTTTTAGCGCGTCAATCCCTTTGTACAGACATTCACGGGTTGTCGTATTCAATCTGCGGGCTTCGCCGCTTACCGCCCCCGCTTCGTATGTTATGGACATATCGCTTATAAAACCGTCAACTATCAAACCGCAGTCTATCGACACAAGATCGCCTTCCTTTACAGTCCGTTTCCCCGGAATCCCGTGTATAACTTTTTCGTTTACAGAGATGCAAAGCGCCGCGGGAAAAGGGTTTTTACGCGGGCCGTAACCCAGAAAGGCCGCTTTTGCGCCGTGTTTTTTTATCCACGAGCGGGCCCATTTTTCCAGATCAAGCTCGGTTACGCCTGGAAGCACTATAGATTCAATTTCTTGATACATTAACGCAAGCATCTTGCAGGACTTGCGAATTCCGTTAATTTGGTTGCTGTTTTTATACCGTATCATTTTATCCTTTTTCCTGTGGCGGCGCCTGTTTCCGCGCCGCAAACATGGCGGCCATGCTTGCGGCTGAAATAAGCCCGCTTTCACTTGCCGTTAAACCGGCGGGGGAGTTTTTCGCTTGTTTTTTAGAAAAGGCGCCGTCTTTTCAAGATAATAAACCGCGCCTTGATAAGTCCCGCGAACCAGGGCTTGCCAGAATTCGCGCCCAAGCGCAAAACCCGCTTCGCCGCGCAAAGACGTTCCGGTAAAAAAATCCATGCCTGTTATGCCGCGAACCGCTTCCAGCGCTTCTTTTACGGTTCGCCCCTGCCAGTCTCTAACGCCGGAATTTTCAAAACTCGCGAATGGGGTTAAAACCGCGTTAAAAGAGGCCCCAATGCGGGTTGAAGGCAGGGATAGCATTTCTTCCCGCAAGGCCGGCGTTAAAACGAAAGCGTCTGGGGGGAAGCCCGCCGGAAAATCCGCCGCGCCGCTGGCAAAAAGAAAAAGCTCCGTTTTTTCGTTAGGTTGTTCCAGCGGCAGTAAAATTTTTTTCGCGGCGCTTTCCGCGGCGGCGGCGGCCCTGTGGCGGAAAGGCGAGGCGCTTATTATATTGCCGCACTTGCTCACATTGTTTTTGGGAAAATCTACGGTGCTTCCAGGCTTTACGCGCAAAAAAACATTTTTTACCAGCCTTGTTTTTTTCGCGTCTTCCACTCCCAGAACTTCGCGCGCAACGCCGGGTATGGAAATAAACGCGCGTTCCGCGCTGGTGTAATTGCGCGTAACGCGCAACGCCTTTTCCACCTGCGCCGCCGGTCTGCCAAGCGCGGCCAGAATCGCGGCCTTTGTAAGGCGCGCGCCGCTTGCGTAAGGATACGTCCAGCCGGACATATATCCGCCGGACAAACGCGAAGCTATTTCGCCTATCATGGGGCCTTTGGATGTAAATTTGACGTCGCCTTTCGCGCAACCGCATTTTATTTCAAGGGCTTTCACCGCTTGTTTAAAAACATTAAAAAGAATTTGTTTTTGTTTTTTTGTTAAAGTGTAATCGGGCATTGTATGCCCCATTTCTATAAAATAAGGCGGAAAGTAAATGTGCCGTAACGCGAATCCGGAAATATATATTTTTTTATTATACACTACAGAATCGATGGAAAACTCCGGGCCGTCCATGAATTCTTCTATAATTACGGCGCCGCTTTGTGAAAAACGGGCGGCTTCTTCCACGGCGGTTTTTAGTTCCGGCAAGTCTTTCGCAAGGCTGCACCCGCGGGCGCCCATGCTGTCCGCGGGTTTTACCACCACCGGAAAATCAAAAGGCGGCTGGTGGAGGGGGCCGCCTGTAAAGCGTAAAAACCGCGGCGATGGAACGGCGGCGGCGGCTAAACAGGTGCGCATACGGGTTTTGTCGGTTGTATTGAGGGCCGTTTTGTAAGAGTTCCCCGGCAGGTTAAGTTTTTCGGATACATAGGCTACGGTGGATGAAAAATCCGTGCCGGCTGTAAAAACCGCGGCGAGCCCGTCTGAGGCGTAAAGTTTTTGGGCCAGCTCCAAAACTGCTTCTTTGTCTTTTATATCGATGGGGAAAAATTGAGAAGCTAAAGGCGCGAAAGGCGCTTGCCGGTCGCCGTCTAGGACTATGGTTTCCAAACCCATTTTACAGGCGCAACGTATGGCCGGCTCTTGCATTTGACCGGCCCCCAAAATCAATATCCTTTCTTTTTGGTTTTTCATTTTTTTAATGTTTATGTTTTTTAACTTTGATTATTTTGCGCGAACTTGCGAATTTTAGAATAATGACGCCTAACAAAGAAATCGTCAAACTAAAAACGAATACGCCGGCTACGGCCAAAGGTTTATAAGCGAAAGGTAAAGTGATATTCATGCCGTAAAAACTATAGGTGAGCGTTGGTATCATCAAAACGATGTTTACTATAGCCAGGCGCTTCATTTCGTTGTTTAAGTTGTTGTTTATAATGCTTCCAAAAGTATCCATCGTTCCTTTTAAAATTGATGAATATATAGTCGTCTGTTCCATCGCCTGAATGTTTTCTATAATGACGTCTTCCAGCAAATCCTTGTCTTCTTCTTTAAGAAGCATAACGCTGGATTTCTGCATTCGTTCCAGCAAAAGCTCGTTGGATTTTATGCTGGTGGCAAAATACACAAGCGATTTTTGCAACGAAAAAAGCTGTAAAAGTTCGTGATTGCTTATTGAAGTATGCATATTTTTTTCGATTTCGCTTGCGCTTTTGTTTATTTCGTTAAGAAACCGGAGAAATGTTATGGCGGAGCGTTCCAAAACGCGAAGCACAAACGCGCTTTGATTGCGCATAACGGGTATGCGTACACGGTTGCAGGCCAGATCTTCCAGGGCGTTGCTGTAACTGGAACATACCGTAACGATTTTATCGGGAAAAAGAATTACGCCTAACGGAATGGTGAAACACGGAACCTCCATGGAAGGGTCGCTCACGGGCAGACGCACTATTATCAGCGTCCAGTCGTCTTCAATTTCTATGCGGGCTTGCTCGCCTGAGTCCATAACGTCAACCAAAAGCTCCGCCGGTACGCCGAATTCGTTTTGCAACCGGTTTAGGTCGTCTTTGTCCACATTTTTTGCGTCTATCCAGCAGTCTTTTACCGGAGTTTTTAAACTTACAAACTGGTTTCCTTCGTGTATGCGTATCTCTATCATTGATTTAACCCCGCATATTGGACTTGTTCAATAACAAAGATTGGTTGGCGAACAAGTCCAGTTTTTAAACAACTCTATTGTGAAAATTCAACTTTAGGGTAACAGTTTAATCTTTTTTGGACTATATGCGCGGAATTTTGTGCGTATTTTTAATAGCGCGTAGTCCGGGAACTTCAGTTTTGGAACAGTTTCCGTTTAAAAGCGCAAACTGCGTAGCATTTTGCAAGCTTAGCCGCAGGTTAGCAGACGGCGGCCGGTTGGCGAACAAGTTTTCAGTTTTTAAATTAGGGCGCATTTTTCGCCGCTAAAGCGGCGAAAAACCGGGCTATCCGCTCAAATTACACATAAATCCGTCAAGCGGATTTATGTGTAATTCCCGCTCCTATCCCTTGCGCTTCAAAACAGGCGTCTGGTGATAAGGCGCTGTATTTGATAAACAACGGACGAAGGCCGTTTTTATCAAATACAGCCAAATTTCAAATGCGCGTAGCGCATTTGAAATTCAATCCCTTGCGCGTATTCGCGCCGCCTGGTGATAAGGCGCCGCATCCGGCTAATCCAAGGCGCCAACGCACGTCTCGGTTGCCGCTTGGGGCGCCGCCCCCAGTTCCCCCGCTGTGCGCGAGTGCGCGCGAAACATTGAGCGCGTCCTGCCTTTATCAGGCGGCCCAGCGTGGAGCCCGATAATGGCTCGCGCTTTTAATACGGCTGGGGGCTCCGCCCCCAGTCCCCCCGCTGGGAGGCCTAGGCCTCCCAGACCCACCAAAAGTTTGCGGCGCCGCTTCGTTTCAAGCGGGCTTTTTCTTTGCCGGGCGCGTTTTTCGCGGCGCTCCGCCCCCCCCCTGCGGGGGCCAGCCCGATAGCGGCATTGGACGCGCCAACTTATGCTTCACTATCGCGGTTCGCTAACATCCATCATCCATAAGCGCGGCAAAGCGTTCCATATCAAAACCGTCCAGCCATGCGTCGGGCGGATAAATGTATGGGGGCGGCTTCCCGTCCGGGTAGAGAAGCGGCGATAACGGGCCGGATGAGGGAATCGCGAAGGCGCGTTCAGCATAGAAGGCTTGCATCCGGCCGCTAAAGAGGATGCGCAAAAACGAAAGCGCGTCCGCGATAGGGGCGGTTTTGGACGCGACGGCAAAGGTCGGAATGGCCGGAGCGCCATCGGAGGGAAAAACCGCCTGTATGCCGCCTCCGCACAACGCCGAGGGCAAAATCGCCACAGGATATTCGTTACGGGCTACGCGGAACCGCGCAACAGCCGGTACCGTGGTAAATACCGCATTGTCCAGAAAAGCGAGCGCCGCATCCTCCCCGTAGAGACGCCATACTGTCATCACGACGCTTCTCCCCGCCGCCGTGTCCCGTCCGCCAAGCACGATCTTGTGCCGGTAACGCGGCTCGCAGAGTTCGTAAAGCGTTTGCGGACAGGCGGGGTTTGACGGCGCGGCGGCGATACACATCGGTAGTATCTGGGATACCGCGAAGCAGGGATCGGCGGAGACCGCCGTTTTGTCAATGTAAGGCCCGGAAGAAAAACGCCCGCTCAAATCGGCAAAGAGATTTTTGCCGCGCAACAGCCGTTTGTCCTGAAATATATCCAGGTCGGTGGATACGATGACATCCGCCCTCACGCCGCCGGTTTCCGCAAGATCGCTTTCAATCTGTTCCCGCAACTTGCGCGGGGCGCCCAATCCAAAATAGGTTACGGCAAGCCCTTCCCCATATTCGGCAAGAAACATTTCTTCCGATTTCCGCAACAGGCAAATATTATTCCAGTATACGTTCAATCGCGCCATACGCACCGTTCCTCCGCCCGCTCTCCCGCCCGCAGTTTTCGAAGCAGCGAGAGCGTATATTCATTCATGCGTTCAAGTTCTTTGCGCGTTTCTTTTTCACCGCTTGAAATAGTAATCAGCGCGTCCATGCCCCCGTTCCGCATGACGAGCCGCCGGTCGCAACTCAGCGCAAGCAGAGGGTTGTGCGTAACTACAAACACGATTTTATCCGCTTTAAGCAAAAGCCCCGTCGCGGCCCGTATGTCGATGCCGGCGTTTTCGATTTCATCTATCAAAATGACCGGGGCCGATGTGTTTATCGCCGTATCTGCGGTCATAAGCGCCCGCGACTGTCCGCCGGAAAGCCCGGTGAGCGGCTCATCCGGCAGTATCGGCTCTCCGCACAGCGTATTTGCCGTTTCGATGATGGCGCGGGCGTTTAAATGGGGATCCGCAAGCCCCCGGCATTCCGCCCGCATCCGCAAAAAATCCGCGCACGGCAGGTCGACGGTATAATTCATGTTTTGCGCTATGTGCGACACGATCTTGCAGGCGGGATTGGCCCGGTATTTGTGTTCGGGTTCCGTTCCGTCAACCAGAATCCGGCGACGGGAAGGCGTATCGCCTTGCGCGAGCTGCTCAATATCCCGGACTAAGAGGCTTTTTCCGCTTCCGGTGCGCCCGATGACGCTGATAATCTCGCCCCGCCCGGCCGTAAGTTCGCGTATGGGTTCCGCAGAACCGTCTTTGTTCTTTCCGCCTATGATCGTTATCCGGTCAAACATCGGGAAAATCCATTTTCTTCACAATACCTTGCTGATACCGGTTGCCGATGCGCCGTTCTCCCACACAGTACGAGCATATCGCGGAGGGCATACTGTGCCGCAACTCGTCGCCGGCGATGTCGTCTACCGGCGGCCTTTGATCGATGAGCGCTTTCAAATACTGAGCGCCGGTCCCGGCAAGGCCGTTTACCTCCACGATTTCGGCGTCTTTGTTGAGCTTACGGATCGAATACATAAACACTTCCGTTTCGGCCTGAGACACCAGGTCGCTTTTGCTGATAACGGCGATGTCGCAGGTGGTAAGCGCGGGGCCGATCTTTTCGGGAACGGCGATATTCGAGGCGCAGTCCAGTATGCAGACGGAAACGGTTTTTCTCGTGGCGGGCGCGCACCGGTGGCATAACCCGGCGGTCTCGACAACCAGAATATCGGCGCGGCATTTCAGCCCCCATGCGGTAATTTCTTCCAGATTGACCGCCAGAAAATGATCGGGACATACGTCTTCCGACAAGCCGGCCGCGGACGGAACGCCCAAACTCGCGTACCGCTCGCCGTCCCGCGTTTTAAGACAGTCGATCTTACAGGCGGCGATTTTCGCGCCCGCGCCTATTTGCAGTTTGATAAACTGGGTCATCACCGATGTTTTACCGCTCGCCGGAGGGCCGGAGGCTATAATTACTTTTATGCTTCTACTCATATAGTCCTTCTTTCAAAAAATATCGCAACAATTCAGGGGGGGGGGGGAAGCCTCCCCCTCGCTCCAGCCTCGCCGCCGCGCGGCAAGTCTTACGCTACCCCCTCTCCTAGGGGCGCCGCCCCTAAAACCCCGCTGGGGGGCCGGGCGGCCCCCCAGACCCCCCTCTAACGCCGCCGCCCTGCTAGTTAGACTTACCTAACTAAAGGTATCAAGTCTTATTCAAATGTGTCAAGAAGCCGAAAACGAGGCGTGTATCACCGTAAAAATCTAACCAAAACAGGCCCGTTCCACGGCGCCCGCGCCAAAGGCCCGTAGCCGCCATGCGGCATTGATTAACGAATCGTTTTACAATACAATTCCAAAATGGATATTTCTCCGCTTGTCATTTCGTTAAAAACCGCTTCCGCGTCCATAGTTTTTACTTTTTTTTTAGGACTCTTTGCGGCGAATTTAGTCGCAAACCTGCGTTGCAGGGCGGTTAAAATGATTTTGGACGGAATCCTCACCCTGCCGCTTGTTTTACCTCCAACGGTGGCGGGTTTTTTTTTACTTATAATTTTTGGAGTCCGCGGGCCTGTAGGCGCGTTTTTTTTGGATTTTTTTTCGGTTAAGATAGCCTTTTCCTGGGCGGCGACCGTACTAGCGGCGGCGGCGATTTCGTTTCCGTTAATGTACCGCGCAGCGCGCGGCGCTTTGGAGCAGGTTGATTCGCAGTTAGTTCAGGCGGCGCGGACGCTTGGCATGAGCGAGGGCGCTATTTTTTGGCGTGTAAGCCTACCGTCAGCCGCGCAGGGGATAGCCGGCGGCGCGGTTTTGGCTTTCGCGCGCGGGCTTGGCGAGTTTGGCGCAACCGCAATGATAGCCGGAAACATCGCCGGAAAAACGCGCACTTTACCTTTGGCGATTTACGCCGGAGTCGCCGGCGGAGATATGAAGGCCGCCGGCGATTATGTGGTGATAATCATTTTATTTTCATTTATTGTAGTCGCTATGTTAAATTTCTTTTCCATGTTTCCTGTAAACGCGCCCGCATTTCATTTTAAAAACGGGAAGAAGGCGTAATGAGCCTAAAAGTTTGCATAAAAAAGCGGATTTCCGCAAAATTTTGCCTGGAAACCTGTTTTGAAACGCCGGAAAACGGCAATCTTGCTATGCTTGGGGCTTCCGGCGGCGGCAAAAGCATGACGTTAAAATGTATAGCCGGAATAGAAAAGCCGGACGAAGGCTTCATTTGCTCAGGCGGCAGGGTTTTATTCGATTCGGCGGCGCGTATAAACCTAAGGCCGCAATTGCGGCGTTGCGGGTTTTTGTTTCAGAATTACGCGCTTTTCCCAAGAATGACGGCGCTGGAAAACACGCTGGCGGGCCTAACTCACGCAAAGGAGCCTTATTTTCAAAAAGAAAAAAAAGCGCTTTTTTGGCTGGAACGGCTGGGGTTGGGCGGAAAAAGCGGTTCATTCCCGCATCTACTCTCCGGCGGCGAACAACAGCGGCTGGCTTTGGCGAGGCTTTTGGTTACAGAGCCTGATTTTGTGCTGTTGGACGAGCCGTTTTCGGCGCTTGATTCAAGTTTACGCGAACAAATGCAGCTTCTTTTTGCGGAAACGCTCAAAAACTACCGCGACGTCATTTTAGTTACCCACAGCCGTGACGAGGCGTACAAATTAAGTTCCAAAATTTTAATTATGGATGACGGCAAACTTCTTATTCATTGCGAAAAAGAGGAGCTTTTTTCCAATCCGCAAACCGTTAAAGCCGCGCGTCTTACAGGTTGCAAAAATATTTCACCTGTGGAATTGCTGGGCGGCGGCAAAGTTTACGCCAAAAACTGGGGGTTGACGTTGCATATTGCAAGAAAAATCCCGCCTGACTGCGCCTACGCCGGCATACGCGCCCACGACCTCCGCCCTTCAACTGGCGGCGAAACGCTCAACACGGCGCCTGTGCGCCTTACACGCCGGACGGGCGGCCCTTTTGAAGACGTTTTTTTATTTACAACGGCTTCCACTCAAGACGGCGCAACCCTTCCCTGCGAAAATGAAATTTGGTGGAAAACGCCGCGCGGGGCGGTGGAAGCCGTCCCGCAAAAACTTTTTTTCCCGCCAGAGAAGCTCATGCCGCTAAAATAAAAACGGCCTTATTTGAAGGAATTGTTTAAGAGCGGCAAAACGCCTGGTTTCTTTTTACTGAACCGGTTCATTCTCACGGACAAAAAGGCCGCTTTTGCCGCCGCTTTTTTCCACAAGGCGTATTTCGCCAAGCGTCATGGCGCGGTCAACCGATTTGCACATATCGTAAATTGTAAGAAGCGCGATTGACGCGCCGGTTAAAGCTTCCATCTCCGCGCCTGTTTTTGCGGTAAGTTGTACGGAACACTCAACTTCAACGTAGTTTTGGGCTGAATTAATTGTAAATTCTATAGAGCAAAAATCCACAGCCAGCGGATGGCATAGAGGTATAAGAAAAGCCGTGTTTTTTACAGCCATAATTCCGGCTATACGGGACGCCCCAAAAACATCGCCTTTTTTCCCGCCGCCGCTTTCCACCATACGCAAAGCCTCCGCGCTCATAAAAATTTTCCCGCGGGCTCGCGCTGTTCGCGTTGTAACGGATTTTTCCGCGACATTCACCATTACAGCTTCGCCGTTCGCATTTAAATGTGTAAAACACGCCACAATTACCGCCCGCCTATTTTGGCGAGGCTCGCCTGCACCCACGAGGCCGCTTCGTCCGGGTAAACTGACTGAATGCTTACAAACTCGGAAAGCGCCTCCCTGTACAGGCCCAAAAAGTAGGCGCACTCGCCAAGATAAAAATGGGCGCGTTTTTCCACGGCGCCGGAGCGCGGTTTATCCGCAAGAAACTTTTTAAGCGACACTTTGGCTTCCGCCCAGTTGCGCCACATAATTGAACGTTGCACGATGTCCGCCAGAAGCGCCTCATCAGAACCTTCGCGGCGTTTTTGCAAGTCTTCGTTAAAAACGCGGGCGTCTATTATAAGCGGCAGACGGTTTGAGTTTGGCGTGTAGTTTTGCGGCGTAACGGAGTTGGGCGCACGTATGGTGGATATGCCGCCGCCGTTTATAACCTGCGGCGCGGCGCCGGAAGAAGACGCCTGCGAGGATGGTATTACAGAAACGCCCATGGTTTGGCCCTGCGGCAACGGCGTCGGCGCCTGCGGCGTCTGCGGCGCGACGGGCTGATATATTCCGCCGCCCGCCCGCACCGGCGGCGCTCCTACTCTGGGAGACTCGACAGGCATTAAAGTTGTGTTTGCGCCGGGTGAAAGCACAGCCTGGCCGTTCATCAAGTCCTCTTCGTAAATTACAGCGTAATAGTAAGGAATCCCCGGAGTTACGCGGTCTACAAACGGCGAGACGACGTTTAGTTTTACAACGGAAGCGACTAAAAGATCGCCGAATTTTCGTATTGGAGATATAGCCCTGTAAAGAATCGCGTTTTTACCGGTGTCCGGCGTAATAAACTGAACGATTACGCCGCCTTCGTACGGAGAAGCGCTAATACCTGTTATAGGCGACTGCGCCGTCTCTACATAAGGAAGGCCGGCGGCCATTCCGTCCCCCGCCCACTGGAAAGATTGCGGATTCGGGCGGCCTTCAGCGGCTTGCGCGTAAGAATAAATCTGTGGCGTAGTCTGCTGAACCGCCCATGACGTGGCGTTCACCGTCCTCGCGCCGCCGTCTACAAATACTTCCGCCATATTATTGAACGGAACCACCATCTCATATTTCTGCCCGCTTTCATCGCTGGCGACGATAAGATAATACCATTTCCCATTTTCTATGTTTTCATTATACGTCTGTACGCCGTAAGGCGCCTGCGCCTGGTAAAATTGATTTGACGAAGAACCGCCGTAAAACGGCTCGCGTGAGCGATATATATAAACCGGCCCTTTTATGCTTTTAGAATCATTCCACGAAAGCATAACCGCGTTTCCCATCAATTCAGCCTTTAACGCGGACACAAAAGGCGCGAAAATAATTTGGGCGCCCTCCTCCTGCGAAAAAATAGCCGGTGAAGCAAAAAACGAAAAAAACGCCGTAAAAAAGATTAAAAAAGCCGGAATACGCGCCGTTTTTTTATTTATTTTGCGCAACAATGAGGAGTTACATCGATTCATACCTCAATTATAGCCTTTTTGCGGCGTTAAGTCCATATTTCTAAGCTGGCGATTCGGGAATTCCGGTTTCAGATACAAAAAACAACTCTATTGAACAACGGCGTTGTTATTTATACAGTGGATGCTATTAATCATAATCAAAACTATTCTGATATGACGGCGGCGCAACTTCTGGAATCTTACCGCTCCCGCTTGTTCGCGGTTGAAAGAAAAGCGGCGCTTACAGTCTATACATACTGCGCGGAAATACACGCTTTCCTGCAATGGCTCGACTCCGCCCGCAAGCTGGAAAAAACCCATGAAGCGCGGCCTTATGAGCATACGGCGAAAACAGCGGTGAATGCGGACGCAAATATTTTGATGGAATACATTATTTGGCTCGGGAAAGAAACTCAAGCGGAAGGCGAAGAAAAGGCGGGGGGCGGCGGCAAACGCAAGAAAATAGCGCCGCGTACGCGGGCTAAATCAATTTCCGCGTTGCGCTCATTTTACAGATACTGCATAGCCTCCGGTTTTCGTAAAGACAACCCCGCCGGCCTTCTTGAAACGCCGCGGAAAACAAACCTGCTGCCGTCCGTTCTGGAGAAAGGGCGCGTGGACGCCTTGTTAAACTCCATAAAAACGGACGATCCCGCCGGTTTGCGCGACAGAACCCTGTTTGAACTAATCTACTCGTGCGGCTTGCGTATAAGCGAAGCGGTGGGTCTAAATTTAGACGACATTTATTTTAACGAATCAGTTATACGGGCGCTTGGAAAAGGGGCTAAAGAAAGGCTCGTTCCATTCGGCTCTGTCGCGGAAGAATGGCTGAAAAACTATTTAACAAACGCCCGCCCAATATTAATCGCGCTTTCAAAGCGGCGTTCAGCTAAAACGGACGCCGTTTTTATAAGCGCCCTGGGGCGAAGGCTTTCGCGTAAAACAGCATGGAAAAAATACGCCGCATACGCCCGGTTTATGGGGGAAAGCTCGAAGCTCCACACGCTTCGCCACAGTTTCGCGACAGAACTGCTTATAGGCGGGGCGGATTTAAGGTCCGTTCAGGAATTGCTGGGCCACAGCAGTCTTGCGGCCACCCAAATCTACACCCATTTAGAAACGTCGCGTCTAAAAGAAGCCCACAAAAAATATTTGCCTCGTTTAAAATAACCCACGCCACAGAGGGGCGAGGCGTTAAACCCGTTTTCGGTTGATAAAATATCTTTAAAAATGCGTGTTTTCAAGCATCATTTTAAGCTTAGAGTTCAGTTTCGCTTACTTTAAAGCCCGGCGCATCGTTGACAAACAAACCTTGATTAAACCCCGCCCGAAAAACCGCTTCTTTTGGCCGGGGAGTTAATGAAACGAAAACTGTTTTGTTGTATAGTTTACAACATGGGTAATTTAGAAAATAAAATAATAGTTTGGACGGACGGAGGTTGCAGCGGGAATCCTGGGCCTGGAGCCTGGGCTTTTGTTATTACAAAAAACGGCGAAGACGTCATTTACGAAAAAGCCGGAAGCGAAAAACACACCACGAACAACAGAATGGAGCTTCAAGCTGTAATAAACGCGCTGCATAAATTGAAAAATCTTGATTTACAGCTAGGAGCGGAAGTGCGTACGGATTCGCTTTATGTAAAAAAAGGCGTCACGGAATGGATGACCAAATGGAAGAGCAACGGGTGGCGGACGGCTGGGAAAACGCCCGTAAAAAACGCGGAGCTTTGGGGGGAATTGGACGGGCTTAACGAAGGGCTAAAACTTAAATGGCGGTGGGTTAAAGGCCACGCCGGAACATTTTACAACGAAAGGTGCGACCGCCTTGTGCAGGAGGCCATAGCGGAAATAAAAAAAACTTAAAGCGTGGAATTGGGCGCGGCCGATATTTTAGAAAACACAATTTTCTAAAATATTCCATTTTCTAAAAAATTATTATTTATTAAAGTTCTTTCTTTATCAAAGAACCAGCCCCATTTATTAAAATATTTTATAATGCTTAATATATGCGCAATGAACATACTTAATGATTTATACGACTCTGCTTTATGAATATGTATTATGGAAACGTCTGGGTAATATATTGTTTTATAAAGAATATGCATACGCCGCGTAATATCTATATCTTCCGCATACATAAAAAAACGTTCATCAAAAATTCCAGCCTCTTTAAAAGCGGAAGTTCTAAAAAACATAAAGCATCCGGACAAACACGGCGGGTTCATTCGCCTGTTATAATCCGCGAATTTTAATTGATAGCGCATAAGAATTTTTTTCGAGGCGCTTTTCGGCAAAAAACGCTTAAAAAACAAATCCGCCGGAGATGGCAAAAGTTTGCATAAATACTGAAGCTCCCCGTTTTTATTAAACACCGCCGGCATCACCTGCGCTATAGATTCATCAGTTTCCATAAATTGCGCTATTTTATCAATTATCGCGGAATTAAATTCAACATCAGGATTTAAAACCAAATGATATTTACTTTTTAAATCGACCGCCATTTTTATGGCCGTATTATGCCCCGCTCCGTAGCCTTTGTTTACGCCCAAAAAATGATAATATACATACTCACGAACGCTTTCACCCAAAGAATCCAGACTGAAAGTTTTAACAGGAGAATTGTCAATAATATATAGAATGCGGTTTTTAGATGGAGCGTATGAATTTACAGCCGCCGTCAACTGACGGACGTCCGTTTTATAAAGAACTATAGACGCGGAAATCAGCATATTTCCCCTTTAGCAAAAGGCCTGGCAACCCAAAGCCAGAAAAGTTTTAAGCCCGCCGGCGGCGAGGGCTTAAACATCAGGCGGGCAAGTCCAATTATATTTGACTTTTAAACTTTCTTTAACTTTTTCTATTATATCGTTGTAAGACGTTGAATTGCGATCTTTATTATTTAAAATTTTTCTTGTTATACCGTGATAATGGGCTAAATAAGCGGAAACGTATCGAACAGGCAAGCCTATATAATCATAATTGAGCGCATATTTTAAATACATATATACTTCCGCGCCCGTATCGTAATAAATCATGCTTGGTTTATAATAATCAAAATATATTCTTCTAAAAAGCCGAAGTGCGGGAATATCGTGGTTCTGAAAAAATTTAAAAAAGAATCTAAAATAAATCAATTTTGAAATTATTGGCGCAAGCGGAAAATCATTATACACTTTTTTCGCCGCAAAAGAACAGCCGGCGGACAAAGCCTCCCTTACATGAAAAGTTTTTAATAACACGCACGGTATATACATTCTTTCCGCCGAACAGCAAAATTTACCGCCCCGTATTGAAGCGTTGGACATACGGCCAAACTTTTGAAAAAATCCGCATCCAAAAACATTGTCGTCAAGCAAAGACATGGAAGGCCCCCCCCCCCCCCCGTTCTCGAAAGAATCAGGATTAAAAAGAAAAGGAGAAAGTATTTCCGCATCGCTGTCCAAAAGAAGCAACGCCTTGGCTTTTATATTTAAAAACAAATAATCTATGGTTTTTCCATGTATATTTAGCGGCAAAGAAGTTAAATAAAAATCATATTCATTTTGCAACCGCTCAAAAAAAGAAAGCTCCCGCCCGTCTTTTGAGCAGTCCACAATCAAAACCGGGAATTTTGTATAACGCATAGCGGAAAAAAGCGCCAAAGACGCCGGTATTTTTGTATCTACATTGATAATAACGGCAAGAACGTCGAATTCCGGCAAATTCTCTATTTTTTGAATCATTTTTCCTCCATGATTTACAGAAAACGCGAAAGGCCGCGCCCGCCGTACATAGCCATAAAAGCGGCGGCGTTTTCTTCTTTTTGCGCGCGGGTGAGCGGCTGAAATTTATTTATGACGTCCGCGTATTCGCGCGGCTTATGCGCCATATAGGCGAGGTTGCGCGGCGCGGGCAACCCTTCAAACGCCGCCTCAGTTCCAATCACCGGAGTGCCGGTAGTAAAGGCGTCTATCACCTTAATTTTTACGCCCGCGCCTGTAAAAACAGGCGCTATAAGCGCGGAAGCGGAATATATGACGTCAAGCGGATTTTCGCAAAAACCCAAATATTCAAAACCCGCGGGTTTAAGCAAAGCGTCTTCTATTTTTTTTTCCAAAGCGCCGCCCATTACGGAAAACTTTATTTTTAACTCCGGCGAAATAAGCGGCGGGACTTTTTTTATAAACCACAACAAGCCGTCAAGGTTTTCCGGTCGGGACCAAACGCCGTAAAAAACAAAATTGTTTATATTTTCCGGTATATCAAAAAAGACAAAATCTTTTATATATACATCCGTAAAATGAACGTCCATGTTATATATTTTTTTTACAATATCCGCATCTTTTTGGGAAAGAACAAAAACCTTGTTTACGCTTAAAAGCGTTTTTTTTTCCGTTAATTTAATCCAGGGCTTGAAGATTCTGTTTTTTCTGGAAAATTTCTGGAACATTACGTCATGAAGCCGCAGAACCTTGCAAGGATGTTCCAAATACGCGGCGTACAGGCCGGTCTGCGAATAATCAAAAAACAGGACGTCGTAATTTAAAGCGATGTTTCTTAAACAGCGTAGTATATTTTTGTTAAAACGACGGGTAAAAACCGGATGCGCGTCAATTTTGAGCAAACAGTTAAAATTATTAACTTTAAAATTTTTTATCACATTAACCGGCATATCTTTCTCCGGCGTATGATTTTTATAATCAAAATAAATTAAATCTATAATATATTTTTTGGATAAATCTTTTATCGTGTCTAAAGAAAGAGTCTGCCCGCCGCTTTTATTATTCGGCGGGAAAGCGGTTATAAACAAAAGATTTTTCATGAATTAAAAACTCGCGCTTTTAAATATACTGCCGGATCCATAGTTGATTATAAGCATAATAAAATTAGCCAGAACAAGCGCGACTACAAAAACGCGCATAATAAAATTGTTTTTTTTATACAAAAGCGGCATTAAAAAAGCAAATGAATATTGAAAAATCAAATAAAATCTAAACGCGATTTCTCCAAAATTTCTAAACAATAGTTTTAGAAAAAAAGATGAAAAATAAGACCAAAACATAAAATTATCCATTTTTGAATTTGTATTCCTAAAAGTAAGAAACATTATAAGCAACGCCAGAAAATCGCGGTTGCTTAAAAACGCCTCTTTCCCTGATGAATCGTTTATATAAGCCAGGATTTTTGATATGTAAGATAAATTCGCTATGGCCAGGGCCATGTTTATCAAATATGTTGTAACGTCCAGTTTCAATATTAAAAGCGAGGCTATTACTATAACGGCCTTTGCTTTCGGCGTTTTAAAAACGGCCGCCAATACAAGCGGAAAGATAAACGTTACTAGAGAAACATGAAAAAGAGACCCCGCAACTACGCAAAGAAAAAACTTGAAATTCTTTCCTTTAACATAATAAGGCAATCCATAACCAACAATAACGGCGAGTCCCAAACCGGTGCGCACCTGAATTAAAAAAGAAATCGAAAAAATAGTTGTAAAAAAAATCAACAGCGAAAGAGAAAGATTGCTTGAACATTTTAATATGCCGCGTATATAAATTAACGAAAAAGCAACCGTTGTAAAAGTTCTAAAAAAGAAGAAATCAAATCCAAAGAAAGAGAAGAATTTAATTAAAAAAACATAACCTACGTCTGTGCCGGGAACCAGGCCTTTTAACGCATAACCCTCGTACATTTTCCGGTAATTGCCAATGTCCGGCAAGCCTTGAAGAGCCACAACCGCCGTAACAGAAACAACGGTGAATATCAGAATATTAAGGGCTTTTAGGTCAAAAGCTATTCTTTTGTGGTACAGGCCGAAAGAAAAGAAAAAAGTGACCGCCGTTAAATAAACTAAACCCATATATTTAAAAAAAGTTTTTTCTTTTCGGAAAAAGAATAAACAGGAGAGGCGAAACGCAACAAACCGTAGATTATATATAAAATTTTAAATACAAAAAAAGAAACGCGCGAAAAATATTTTTTGTTGTATATCAAAAACCCGCGTTCTATAAACATGAGTTTTAAAACCCCGTTCTTTGAACTTTTACCTTCCAAATGCGCTATTTTTGGGCCGGAAATAACAAACGAAGGCGCGCCCGCCGCCGCCGCCCTTCTGCACAAATCTGCGTCTTCAAAATACATAAAGAAAGCTTCATCAAACCCGCCAATAGCGTCAAATAATTTTTTTTCCATAAAAAGAGCGGCTCCAGTTATATAAAATGTTTCTTTACAAGAAACTTCTTTATGTATATAATTTTTTTTTATAATTTTCTTTTTTAATTTTAGCAAAAAAGGGAAAGAGTTATACGCTATACGTGCAAAAGAAACAAAAACGCTTTTTGAATCATCAAAACTGTGTGTTATATTCCCGTTTTCATCACGCAAAAAACAACCCAGGACCTTCTTGCCGTTTTTTTGCGCGTAATCGTAAAAAATCAACGGCGCGTTATTGCGTAAAAGCGCGTCGGAATTCAATAAAAACAAATATTTTCCTTTCGCTTTTTCCGCCGCCTTGTTGTTAGCCGCGCCAAATCCGGCGTTTTCTTTGCTTTCAATTAAAACAACCTGCGGGAATTCTGTTTTAATCATCTCCAAAGAACCGTCGCCGGACGCGTTGTCGCAAACAATCACCTCAAATTCAATATCTTTTGTCTCTTTATAAATTGAAAAAAGGCAATTTTTAAGCAAAGAGCGCGTATTATAACTAACTATAATTATTGATACATCCATAAAAGAAAAAATTAAAAGCCGGCTCCGCCCAGCCCGCGCCTTAACGAACCGGCGGATAAACGGCGGCGGAATCAACATCCGCCAAAACGGATTTAAATATTTTATACGAAGCGTCCCATGTAAATTTTTTTATATATTCATTTCCGGCTTTCGCCAGCGTCTCTCGCAAAACGCCGTCCGTCATCAATTTTTTAATATTCACGGCGAGCGCCGCGGCGTCGCCTACGGGGGACATAAGCCCGGTTTTATTATGTATTATCATATCTTTAAAACCGGGACATTCCGTGCAAGCTACGGCGCAACCGCATATCATAGCCTCGCCCACCGTAAGGCCGAATCCCTCGATTCTGCTGGCCGCCGCGAAAACAGCCGCCTCGTTATAAATCCTGTTATGTGTAATGTTATCCGGCTTTTGGAAATACATAAACCACGGCGGCAGAAAATCGGGCCGGCCGGGAGTTCCAAAAACATTAACCCGCAAAGCCGGAAATTCCTTTTTTACCAGGGAGAGCGCTTCTATAAGACAGGCGCAATCTTTAACCGGCGCACCGTGATACAGCATACAGACTACGTTGGCGTCCCGGTTTTCTATAGGCGACTGAAGCGAAAATTCGGAAAAGTTAAAGCCGTTTGGAACAAGGACGGCCTTTTCTTCACCGCCGCCATTCAAGGCCGCCGGAGGATTCGATATCTTTTCGCAAAGCCACCTGGATATCGCGACCTTCGTAAACGGCAGACGGTAAGACTCGTAAACTTCCGCGTCTGAAAAAACCCAGTTTTCAAAACCTTGAATATAATACAAATTTTTATATTTTTTAAAACCGGTTTTACTGTTGATTTTATTTAGCGCGAAAGCGGTTTCTATAGCCGTAGCGCATACAAAAGCGCCTTCCGGTATTTTTATGTTGTAATCGCTAAAAACATATATTCTTTTAACGCGCTCGTCCAGATTAAACCACGGACATTTTTTTATTTTTAAAATGGCTTTCGCATAATAATACAGGGCGCCGCAACAGCGCTTAAGCGAAGTTTTTTTCGCTGTGGATAAAAAACAGGGAAGTATGATCGCAACGTTAAAACCGTCCGCGGCGAGCCGGTTCGCCATTTCGTATATCACTTTGTAGCCGCCTATGGGGAAAAGATCCAGTCCAGGCATAATAAAATATATATCTTTTGTAATTTTCAACCTCCAATGCAAGCTTATTCAAAAACACATACGCGCCGTCTAAAGCCCCTCCGCGCATCCCGCAATTAAAATGAGCAATAGCTTTTCAAGAACGGCCGTCGTTAATTAGCGCGGAGCGAAGCGTTAAAAAAAACAGTAAAGCACTTATTTTTAACTATATTGCTCATGGCGTAATTTTTAAAAATATATTCCGCCTGCGCTTCGCTCATCCCGCTTGCATCAGTCCCGCCGTCTATAATCGACCGCAAATGAGCGGCGGCGGCGGTTTTTACAGCATCTTCGTCCTGCTCCCCCTCGCGGCTTCGCGGCAAAACGAAGCCGTTCCCGGCGCCGCAAACAATTTCTTCCGCGCAACCTACATCCGTGCTTATAATATAATTCCCGGACGCCGCCGCTTCTATAAGCGCGACGCTAAAACCTTCATAGCGGGATGTAAGTAAAAACACTTTCGCTTCCAGCAACATAGCCCGCAACAAAAACGGATCCGCTATATTGCCGCAAAACTCAACTTTGCCGCGCAAATCCGGCTTTTCCTTAAAAAAAGCCTCAGCTTTCAACGCCCCGTCGCATTCCCCGCTCTCAAGCGGCCCCGCAAGCAAAACCTTCCAGTCTTTTAAATCCACGGAAGAAACTATATCTAAAAACAACTCCGTGTTTTTTTGCTCTGAAAAAATTCTGCCCACAGTTATTATTATATTTTTGCGCCTGCGGGGGGGGGGGGGGGGTTCTCTTTAAAGCTCGTCGGCTATTCCGTTGGGCGCGTATTGTATTTTTGAAAAAGCGCGAGTCGTTTTAAACAGTTCCGCCGCTTTTTTCGATTCGCAGGTGACAAGCGAGGCGTTTGCCAAAACGATTCTTAACATGATGGAACCAGCGGAAAATTTGTTATTCACCGCGCCCGCCGCGCCCTCGAAGCCTGCGTCCATTTTTACATAAGTTTTTATATGAGGGAACCATGTTTTTATGTATACACATAAAAACATGGAATAATATGTAGCGTGAAAAAGCATGATATGCGAAATGGAGCGGCTTTCCTGTTTTATATATTTGCATACCGCTAAAAGAAACCTTAAAAATTTGACGGGGTTTCGCAGACGCGGAACTCCGTCAATCCCTTGCGGAAGCGGCAACTTTTTTATTGCGACTCCCCTGTGCGACGTTTCTTTAGTCGTAAGCGGATGTCCGCCGTCAAAGAATACGATTTCGGTTTTTATATTATATTCTTTGGCGAAGTATACCGGAAAAAGCCCTGTGTCTTTTTTAAGATGGACGTCCAGATAAGACGTCCACGGCAACAACAAGACAAGCTTTTTTGGAACCGCGCCGTCCGCGAGAACGCTATTCACAACCGGCCTCTTGAGAGCTTCTAAAAAAATTTACAAAACACTTATTTTTAACTATATTGCTCATGGCGTAATTTTTAAAAATATATTCCGCCTGCGCTTCGCTCATCCCGCTTGCATCAGTTCCGCCGTCTATAATCGACCGCAAATGAGCGGCGGCTACGGCTTTTACAGCCTCCTCGTCCTGCTCCCCCTCACGGCTTCGCGGCAAAACGAAGCCGTTCCCGGCGCCGCAAACAATTTCTTCCGCGCAACCTACATTTGTGCTTATAATATAATTTCCGGCCGCCGCCGCTTCTATAAGCGCGATACAGAAGCTTTCATAGCGGGATGTAAATAAAAACACTTTCGCTCCCAGCAACATAGCCCGCAACAAAAGCGGATCCGCTATATTGCCGCAAAACTCAACTTTGCCGCGCAAATCCGGCCTTTCCTTAAAAAAATCCTCCGCCTTTAACGCCCCGTCGCATTCCCCGCTCTCAAGCGGCCCCGCAAGCAAAACCTTCCAGTCTTTTAAATCCACGGAAGAAACTATATCCAAAAACAACTCCGTGTTTTTTTGCTCTGAAAAGATTCTGCCTACAGTTATTATTGTATTGTTTTTAGAATTTTTATTCATAAGACGCCTTTAATTTTAAAATAAACAGCGAAACGGAAGGCGGGCTTTTTCGCCAGGCCGCGCAAAAAGGCCGAAAAATAGGCCTAGTATGTATCTATACGCCGGATAACGAATATGCGCCGAAACAGCATTAATCGTTATTTGCGGCTTATTGTCCGCGCTTTTAGAGTTGAATTCCGGCGGTTCAAAACACACCCGAAAGCCAGCCGCTAAAACGTCATAATTCTAAAACAAACGCCGTCTTTAGGCAAGAATGGACTTATTTCAATAAACCGGCCGGCGAAATAAGTCCAGTTTCTGAACAGCCGGTAGGCTTACCGCCCTTTCAGAAATTCCGCCTTCCAACGCAAAAACACGCCTGTATTTTAAAACATGGCGCTATTTTAAAATAGCGCAAGCGACTAAATTGCGTTTTGCCGTCTAAACCCGCGACTAATTGGCGCTTTAGCCGTTTTACCGGCTAAAGCCTTGTTTATTAACCGCGAGGCGCCCGCTAAAGCAGCGCCGCCGGCCGCCTGAAAAACGCCGCTAATAAGCACGGGCGCCCTTGGGTAAAATCTTGAATCGCCTAAAACACAGAATCGCTTGCCGCCTTGTATAAAAAAACAAATTTAGTTATAATAAAAAGACTTATGCAAAAAGAAGAAGCTATAGAATTAGAGGGCGTAGTAAAAGAATCTTTGCCCAACACCATGTTTAGGGTGGAATTAAACAACCAAAACGGCCATATAATACTGGCGCACTTATCCGGTAAAATGAGAAAACACTACATTAGAATAGTACCGGGAGACCGTGTAAAAATAGCGATGTCGCCTTACGACCTTACAAAAGGCCGCATTGTTTACCGTGAAAGGTAAAGAGCGCGTATTCCCTGCACACCCTCCATGGATTTTTTTTAAAAACTTTATAGAACAAGAAGACCGTTTTAACGCCCTGCAATATGTTTTACGCGCATCGGGTATTGTTTATTCAATAGTCCAAACCGGCGCCGTCAATCCGGCGTCGCATTTGTTCGTATCGCCCGCTAAAACAGACGTTTGCAACGCAACCGCCGCATCCTCCGCCGAAATAAAGCCGGCGGATGAAAAAAAAACGCGCCCAATGGACGCGAAGGCGGCCGTGGTGCTGGCGGCCCACTACGACAAAGTAAGCGGAAGCCCCGGCGCGAACGACAACGCCGCGTCAATCTTTATACTGATAGAAACCATACAAAAATTGCTCGCGTCCGGGGCGGAAAACTGGCTGGTTATTTTTACCGACAAAGAAGAATTGAGCGAAAATGACGGATTGCGGGACCAGGGAGCCTACCAACTCGCGCTTAAATTGAAATGCGGCCCGCTTGGAAACGCCCGCTTTTTTATTTTTGACTGTTGCGGGCGCGGAGACACGGTGATAATCTCCACCACAGCCGGCCATCTTTTAAAAACGGAAAATGGCGCCGGGCGCATTCATCTGCAAAAAAACCTGTTAAACCTGCGCCAAACCGCGATAAAAAAAGCAGCCGAAGCTATGCTGGAACGCTGCCTCCTTTTGCCGACGCCATTTTCCGACGACGCCGGTTTTTTAATGGCCGGGGCCGCCGCCCAGCTTATCACCGTGCTCCCCTCGCGGGAGGCCTCGGAATTCTCCTCGTTAACGCGCAGAAACCCGATCTATATCAATTCACTGGTAAACCGCAAACTTAAAAAAAGACGCGACCAAAGCCTGTTCCCTCAAACCTGGCGGATTGTAAACACGCCGGAGGACGTTGAGGAAAGCCTAAACCCCGAACACTTCGCCGCTATGGTGAAATTCGCCGTCGCTTTATGTAAATAAGACGGCGCGAGGAAACCCGGCGCCGCCTTAAACAGCGATTTTATTCAACGTTTATCGAAACAAGCCTTGCAAAAGTCCTGAGTTTTGCGCTTTTAAGTTTCCGGACGGCTATAATTTCTGAACAACTCTATTCCTTAACGAAAGAAAATATTTGATATACCTTAAAAATATTATGAAATATAAAATTATTTACGCAGACCCCCCGTGGAAATATTTGTGGGGGGAAGGCAAAACCGGCGGGCGGTTCGCTCCGGAAAAACACTATGAAACCATGAATACGGCGGAAATTTGCGGTTTGGACGTCAAAAGTTTGCGCGATAAAAATTGCGCTCTTTTTCTTTGGGCCACAATGCCGGCCCTCCCCGACGCATTTAAAGTAATTGACGCCTGGGGATTTAAATACAAAACCTGCGCGTTTTCGTGGATAAAAATTAAAAAAAACGGCGAGCCTTTAAAAGGCATGGGAAGTTACACAAAATCCAACATAGAACTATGCCTGCTTGGAATGAGGGGCCATATAAAAGCGGCGGATAAAACGGTGCCGCAGGTTTTAATGTGCAAAAGGTTGGGTCATTCGGTAAAACCGCCTGAGGCGCGGGATAGAATCATAAAACTGTTTGGGGACGTAAGCCGCATAGAACTTTTCGCCAGGCAAAAAGTTGAGGGCTGGGAAGCCGCAGGATACGGCGTAGACGGAAAATCAATACAGGAAAAAATTAAATTGATAAATGAAATCCGCTAATTTTTCACCCGGCCTACCGCATTGATTTTTTGTTAAAATGCGATATACGCAATATGCTATAAACAGCGAACAGCGCCCCTAAACGAAGGCGCCGGTTTCATTTATTTGCTAAATCAGAACGCCTGGTTAATTCAAAAAGCCCTCGAAACATTTATATCAGGCCAAAAAAAGAAGCCGGATTTGGAATAACAAGCCACGTACAATGCGCGGCGAATGAAAACAAATTCGAAACGTCTTTTCCCAATTATGGCGGAAGCGCCCCCAGCCCGGTTTTTTTGACGATTTGTTTTTTAAAAAAGATGTAAAAGAAATATACGAAACCAGTTTTGTAAACGCGGCCCGCCGGCCGCCGTCCTTGAGAATGCGCAACTGCCTGCGGCGGTTTTTCCCCGGCATTTTACCATTACGGCGAAGACGGAAACTATGTAAACAGGGCGAAATATCACGGATATAAAATAGTTATGCGAAATTTTTTTACCCCAATGTTATCTTCGCAGGCGCCATCCGCGGCGCCTGAAATTTGCTGTTTTTTATGAATAAACATATAGATACATTGGAATATTTTATATAAAACATGGTATTATCTTTTTGAAAATAGTAATTGGAGGTTTAAGTTATGAAGATGATGGTTTTTTGTATTATTCCCTTAATAATGATTCTTATGGGGTGTGCAAGCAGTGGAACGGCCGTAGCAGAAAGAGGCGGCAATTCTCCCGGAATGAACTTGGATGCGGCGATAAGAGAGGCCGCCGCGCAGATGGAAGCGAAAATCCCGTCGAACACGATGGTCGCTCTGGTCAGTGTAGCATCGCCTTCAACGGCGTTTTCCACACAGGTTTTAACAAGGCTTGAATCGTCAATTATAAGCAGTGGAAAACTGGTTGTAGTTGACCGCGCCAATCTTGATAAAGTCCGTGAGGAACAAGGGTTTCAGCTTTCTGGAGAAGTTGATGATGAATCCGCAAAATCTATAGGGAAGCTATTGGGCGCGGGGGCCATAGTAACAGGCTCACTGGCTGATTTAGGGGATGCCTACAGCCTCACGCTCAAAGCGATCAATATAGAAACCGCCACTGTCTCGGTATCGTATCTGGCGGATTTGGCAAAAACCACCCGGATAGAAACCTTGCTTGCAAGCGGAGGCGGGGCGGCCGGGATGCAAACGGCACAGAGGGGAAATACCGGCGAGAATACAGTAGCACAGGCTCCGGCGGCTCCCCAGACCCCGGTCTACAAAATTGGCGACGCCGGCGGATACGGAATTTACGGCGCAATGGGGATATAATAGAGATGTTCAGACCGGTGTAGAGATGGGGACCGGAAAAGCCAACACACAGCGTCTTAAAATCGCTCTCGAACAGCAAGGAGAACTCACTAAAGCCGCCCATCGTTGTACTCAACTGAATATCAATGGATTCACCGACTGGTTTTTGCCGAGTAAAGGTGAGCTTAGTTGGATGTATATCAATCTTAAAGAGAAAGGGCTCGGCGACTTTGGCCAAGGTTTGTACTGGTCATCCTCGAATAGCAGTGGGGGTGCACTGTGGAATTCTGCGTGGTCGCAGAGGTTCAGTGACGGCTACCAAGAGGGTGGATATATTCACAATATGGGTAATACTTATTCAGTTCGTGCCATCCAGCAGTTTTAGCGGAGCGTCCTTCGCGGCGGCATGGGGGCTATTAAGACAATGCCCCATGTCCCCCCCCCCCCCCCAAAAAAAAAAAAAAAGGCTGTATGTTTTTCCCGGGAGTACCACAAATCCCGCTTGAGACTCCCGCATCTCTCGGCGGAGAGTACCGCATCTCGTAACAAAATCTCTGTAATCACCTTTTTGTATCTTATGCTATCCTAAAGGTAAATTTTAAGACAAAGGATGCATATATGACCTTTTGGCTCAGGAAAATTCAGAATAAAAATCCACAGGATTTAACGCAGTCAAAATGGTATTTGACGCATGAAAAGTCGGGAAAGGTGGGTGTCAAGGATATTGCAAAGGAAATCGAGGGACGGTCGGCGCTTTCTTTGGAGGATGTGCAAAGCGTTCTATCCAATTTGGTAGAGGTTTTGCCTGTATTTCTCAAACTGGGGCGATCAGTGAACCTTGAAGGGTTTGGTTCGTTCCGTATTTCCGTTTCCAGTGAAGGGACGGCAACACCTGAAGAACTGAACGTCCGGCACGTAGGGTATAAAGTTGTTGTTTATGCCATCTGCCGATCTTAAACGCAATCTTGAAGGTATAACTTTTGAAGCGCCTACAGAAACAACTGATACGTCAACGACTTAATGGTTTTATCAAAACAGTAATTGGACTTGTTCGCTCGCCCTGATTGGTTGTCGCCCAAGTCTTGCAAAATGCTACGCATTTTGCGTTTTCAAGCGGAAATTGTTCGGAAACTTGAAGTTTCCGAACAACTCTATTATATTTTAACAAATAAAATTATTGTTTTAATTAATTAAATAAAGATATTATCCCACGCCCTGCGCCGTCCATGGAGCAGGGCGGTCTGTTGGTGGGGGCAAAAAAACAGCGCATAACAAGCCTGTATGCGTAACGCCGCCTAAAGGCGGCTAGCCTCCGTTCGCCTAAGTCAGTCGGTCTGCGGCCGCCAAACCATCGCATACAGCCGGAACGTTATGCGAAATTGCCGCAGAAACGGTTAAAATATAAAAAATCCACATTTTTTGTAAAAAATACTTGACAGTTATTGAAATTGTATGCATTTTGTATGAAATGAAGGAGAAAATATGCCATTATTGCAGGTAAGAGATTTCCCTGATGATGTTTACGAGGAGATCATATTTGAGGCGCATCGACAAAATAGGACAATAGCCCAACAGACGGTTATTCTCATAAAAAAAGGCCTTGGCGAAGAAATGTCAAATAAGGAACGGAGAAAGTTTGCTGTGGAAAGGACATTTTCCCGGAAAGTACCACAAAATGTAAAAATCGTGGATTACGTACAATTTGTTCGTGAGGATAGAGACAGATGATAGGCGCGATTGATGTTTGCGGGACGATGGAAATTCTGTTGCAGAAGGAAAAGTCAGAAAAGTTTGGTAAAATATTACAAGAAGCTACGCTTATTATAGCGCCAGATTTATACATTTCTGAATTAACAAATACACTTTGGAAATATAACAGGGCGAATATTTTAGCCAAAGATGAATGCATACAATATATAAAGGATGGAATAAATTATGTGGATAAATTTATAGACAGCAAAGAACTTTGGCAAGAGGCGTTTTCAGAAGGAATAAATAATAACCACTCAATTTATGATATGTTTTATATGGTTGTTACAAGAAGGAATGATGGTATATTAATAACAAATGATTCAGTTTTAGCTATGATTTGCAAAAATAATAATATTCAAATATGTTATTAAAATTATCCAAAAGCGCCCCACTTCACATACAGGCCTCCGCAATGGCTATGGTCGCGCTTCCCGCAGGAAGCGATGCTACGCGCCCCGGCTATGCCGGGGAACATTCCCACGCCGTTGTTCCGGCACAGTTTGTCGTCCCTGGAAATGTTGTGCAAAGCCCTTATTCGGGCCGTCAAACCGCCGCATACAACCGGAACGGAATACACCCGCTGACGGTATGCACACGCGCCAGGGAATCAAGAAAAATAACAAAATATTTTATATTTGTCAGAATCTTAGAATGTTTTAGCACGATGGGCCTTGTCAAAACCAACCGGGTTTTGGAACAGCCTCAGATATATAACGAAGACGGCGTTTGAAAAAATATAACGTATTATATTTATTTTAAGTTACGTTCAATCTTTAACGCGCTTGCATAGAAGTCTTTTTTACATTTGTATTAATTGCCACGCCAAAAACGCACCGCAACACCCGCCAGGCCGCCCGCACACCCGCCAGGCCGCCCGCACACCCGCCAGGCCGCCCGCACACCCGCCAGGCCGCCCGCACACCCGCCAGGCCGCCCGCACACCCGCCAGGCCGCCC
>JAITER010000075.1 GCA_031281945.1 Spirochaetaceae bacterium
TGCGCGCGAAACATTGAGCGCGTCCCGCCGTATCAGGCGGCCCAGCGTGGGGCCCGATAAAGGCCCCCGCCGTAGAGAAGGCGCACGGCCCCGCTGGGAGGCCAAGGCCTCCCAGACCCACCGAAAGTTTGCGGCGCGCTTGCCAACACAGGCGTCTGGGAATAAGGCGCTGTATCTGATAAACAACGGACAAAGGCCGTACGGCGCGGCCTTGGGAACGGGCGGAGGGCTTTAAGCCGGCGTTTATTTTTGCTTGATTTTTTTACGGAAACTTCAAAAATATTTCAAAAAATATATTTAAAATAAAAAAGGCCAGGGACTTTTAGTCCCGGCCCTGCCCTTGAGGCTTGCTGGAAGCATAATGATTTGGGAGGGGAATTATGCTTCCAACATTTATAATATCGACATATGTGAAAAAAGCTTAACAGTTTTTTAATGTTTTTTTAAATTTTAATATTTACGCGGCGGACGCCCTTCAAAATCTTTGGGAATCGCCTTTTATTCATAAAACGATTCTTCATTCCTTCGCATACCCACTCTTGGATGATTCCGGATATTTCCAAAAGTCAAGCACTTTTAATTATACCAGGCTTACTGTTGTTAAAAATTTAAGCTATAGTCAATCATGCATTATTGGAATCCGTCAAATCTTGCTATTTTGGCTTGTCCTGGTGCGGAAGCTTTTGCAGACCAAGTTACATTTCACCTAAAAAACCACTACCGCCGCATTTTTGATAAAGCGGCGTCCGACATGTCCAGGCGTTACAACCTTTCCGTGGAAGAAACAACACGAAAAATCAATTTTATAGACGAAGTAACAAGGCCTGGCGGATACTGCCACGCGGAAGACCTAAAACTTCACGTTCCCAAATTTAAAACCCCAGCGCGTTTTTCCATGTTCGCAAACGGTGAATTTAAATGCGAAATAATGAATTCTGTACGCGGAAAAGACCTTTTCATCTTTCAGGATGTAGAAAACCACTGTCCGGTTAAAATAAACGACGGCTCAGAAACGCGCGTTTTTTCCGTAAACGACCACCTAATGGCGTTATACGTTACCATAGACGCGGCGGTGCAGTCTTCGGCGGAACAAATAACCGTCGTAATACCGGTGTATCCGTACTCCCGCCAGCACAAAAGAAAAGGGCGCGAGGGCCTTACAGCGAGCCGTGTAGGCCATATTCTGGAAATGCTGGGCGTAAAACGCATAATCACGCTGGATATACACTCACGAGAACTTACAAACAGTTTTAACAAAATTAAATTTGAAAATCTTCACGCCAGCTATCAAATAATCAAAGCCTTATTCAACCTTATGCCGTCTCCTGGCGACCTTGACGACTTCGTAATACTGTCGCCCGACACCGGAGCCGTGGATCGCAACAAATTTTACGCAACCGCCCTAAAAAAACCGCTGGCGCTCTTATACAAAGAACGCGATTATTCGCATATAAGTAAAAACGCGGACGAAAACAACATATCTGTAATGAAACTTCTCGGTTCAGTACGCGACAAAAAAGTGTTCATGGCGGACGATATGCTTGGCACAGGCGGAACTTTAATTAAAGCCATGAAATTCTTAAAAAAAGAAGAGGCCGGCAAGGTTATAGCCGCGGTAAGCCTGCCTCTTTTTTCCGGCGACGCAATTAAATACTTTGACGAAGCTTACCAAAACGGCCTTTTTTACCGGATTATCGGCACCAACGCGGTGACTCACGACGAGCTTTTAAAACGCGAGTGGTATGTAAATGTAAATGTAAGCAAACTTTTTGCGCAAATAATATCACGCCTTCATCAAAAACTTTCACTCAGCCTGCTTTTAGACAACCGCGAAATAATTATAAAATCGCTTTCCGCAAAAGAACAAGCGATTTATTCAGGGAAACAAGGCGATTTATTTACAGCGCCTTCCCCCGCAAAAAAAACTGATTAATTTTTCGGATTGCGTTTTTTTACACATTGGACTTGTTCGCTCGCCCTGGTTGGTTGTCGCCCAAGTCTTGCAAAATGCTACGCATTTTGCGTTTTCAAGCGGAAGTTGTTCGTAAACTTGAGGTTTCCGAACAACTCTATTATTTCTTCCAAAAACTGCGTGTAAAAACAGCCAGCGCCGTAAACAGCTCCAGGCGGCCTATAATCATAAGCGCGGAAAATCCCCAGCGGCCGTAATCTGGCATTAGCGCGAATATTTCACCGGAAATAGAGCGCCCAAGCCCTAACCCTGTGTTTCCAAGGCATATAAACGCCGCGTTAAACGAATCCCATAAACTTAATCCGGTAGACGCCGCAAGAAATGTCGCGGCGAAAGCAATCAAAAAGTACATAAAAACAAACCCCGCCGCGCCGTAAACAATGTTTTTTTCGGCGGCTTTGCCGTCAAGCCTTACGGTAAAAACCCGGTACGGCGAAAGCGTTTGCCGCAACTCCGTTTGCGCCTGCTTAAACAAAATAACACAACGTATAATTTTGATTCCGCCGGCGGTGGAACCCGAACATCCCCCGGTAAGCATAAGAAAAAAAATGGCCGCCTGAGCCGCCGCAGGCCACCCGTTGTGGTCGCCTATCATAAAACCAGTGGTTGTAACTATAGACGCCGATTCAAATAACGCATAGCGCACAGATTTACCGGAATCGCCTAATTCCGGTAAAAGCGCCGTAGCTATAATCACCGAAGACGCCAGTAAAATTAGCGCATAGGCTTTTGCTTCGCTGTTTTTTAAGATTTCTTTAAATTCACCCCGAACAGCCCGGTAAATAAGCGTAAAATTGAATCCGGCGATAATCATAAAAACTGTGCATATCCATTCTATTTGCGGCGAATTATAAGCGCTTATGCTTTTGTTTTTAACGCTAAAACCGCCCGTCCCCATTGTAGAAAAAGCGTGGGCTACAGAATCAAACCAGCTCATGCCGGAAAGTCTAAGCAACACCGCCTGTAAAAAAGTAAGGCCGCAGTAAATAAGCCAAAGTATTTTGGCCGTGGAACGTACTTTGGAAGTAAATTTTTCTTTTACCGTCCCGGAGGTTTCCGCCCTAAGCAATTGAAAAGCGTCCGCGCCCGCGAAAGGCGCCAAAGCGACTGTAAGCATAACCACCCCCATGCCGCCCAGCCAATGGAGCATAACCCGCCATAAATTAAGCGATTTCGGCAGGATTTCCACATCCGGCAAAACGCTTACACCGGTTGTTGTAAAACCGGAAACGCTTTCAAAAACGGCGGATGAAAAAACAGGTATGTAGCCGGAAATATAAAAAGGCAAAGCGCCCGCGACGCCTCCGAAAAACCAAATTGAACACACCAAAAAAATGCCTTCGCGCCGGGTAAAAATAAAATTCATTTTTTTTACCAAAGGCAGGACTGAAAGGGCGACGGCCAAACCCGCTAGAACGGGTATAGTAAACGCCAAAATCATAACAGATTCGCCCCAAAAAACAGCCGCAACAAGGGGAATCGCCATAACAATCGAAAACAAACCTAAAAAAAGAAGGGTCAAGCACAAAGCAAGCGTTTTACGCATAAGAAAGCCTAATTTGCGGTATTGCGTTCTTCAAGGCGCCCTTCAAATACGCATAAAAACGCGAGTCAAAAGGAAGGCCCGCATATTGGCAAACACAGCAAACCGCCGGAAATCATCCGCCGCCGTCCCAAAATCCGGCGTCGCGGGCGCTTCACTAGAAAAAAAAGCCGTAACCAGAGAAAATAAAAGAATGCGTGTTTTGGCAAAAGATTTAAGCCGTTTAGCTGCGGAAAATACCGGCGAAGCGGAATTATGCGGGTGGATACACCGCATTCGGGAATTTGGAGCCGTTAGTTTTGTAATATTACGAGACCGCTCCGGACTTGTACAATTAGTATTAAACGGAAAATGCGAATATCCGTTAGAATC
This sequence comes from Spirochaetaceae bacterium, assembly GCA_031281945.1. Taxonomy (GTDB): domain Bacteria; phylum Spirochaetota; class Spirochaetia; order Treponematales; family Breznakiellaceae; genus JAIROZ01. The sequence goes on from JAITER010000075.1 coordinate 3,888, forward strand.
CGTAATACGGGTTGCGGGTGAACCTGCGGTAAACGAAAAAGCCCCCGGCGGCGCGGAATTACGTGTAAGCGGCATAGATTTGTTAAGCATGGCGTCCGGCGATCTGCCGTACCAGGTAAACGCTGATCCGGTAAAAATCGGACTGGAAGCCATACTCGACAACAGGGCGCTTTCGCTTCGCAATCCCAAAATACGTTCAATATTCAAAGTTCAATCAACAATAATAAACGCATTCGGCGAATACCTCAGGTCTCAAGATTTTACAGAAATTAAAACCAGTAAACTTGTAGCAGGCAGTACAGAAGGCGGAACGGAACTTTTCCAGGTAGATTATTTTGATACAAAGGTTTGCCTGGCCCAGTCGCCGCAACAATACAAACAAATGATGGTGGCAAGCGGCATGGAGCGGGTTTTTGAAATAGCCCCTGCTTATCGCGCGGAAAAACACGATACGCCGCGTCATTTAAACGAATATGTTTCTATGGATTTGGAACTTGGATTTATAGAAAGTGAAATAGACCTCATCAACCTGGAAAAAAAATTGCTCGCTTATATTTTTGAGCAAACAGCCGCCAAAAACGCCGCTGATATTGAAGCGTGGAAAGATAAAGGGGCGTCTGTTCCAGATCCAGCTTCTGTTTTTAACGCGCCTACAGTTCCCTACGAAGAAGCGATTAAACTAGCAAATGAAGAATCGGCCAAAAAGAAAGGGCCCCGCATTTTCGATATTAACCCGGAAGCGGAACGTTATATTTCCGCCTGGGCGGAACGCGAAACGGGAATTCCGCTTGTTTTCGTAAACGATTTTCCGCGCAGGCACAGGCCGTTTTACACCTATCCTCAAGGCGTTTCCGGCACAATGAGTTTTGACGCAATATTCAGAGGCCTGGAGATTACTACAGGAGGCCGCCGCCAGCACGATTACAACGAACTGTCCCAAATACTGCCTCGTTTCGGCCTAAAAAAAGAGAACATGGAAGGCTATCTTTCTATTTTTAAGTATGGATGCCCGCCTCACGGCGGTTTTGCCATAGGCTGTGAACGCCTTACGCAAAAATTGTTGGGTCTTTCCAACGTAAAAGAAGCAAGCTTGTTTCCACGCGACAGGAAAAGAGTTTTCCCATAATTAGTTAAACTGAAGGCGGAAAATGTTAAGCGTTTTGTTCCAACAAATAGGCTTCTAAAAAACTACCGCGAGTTTGCCATAGCGCGGGCGTTTAGGCGCCGTTTAACATAATTTTCTATAATTCTATACGTTTTATTTCTAAAGCGCGGGCGGTTTCAACGTCTATTTTAACGGCAATTCCCTGAATTGCGCAGTCTTCTTCAGCGCATTCCATACGAACCTGTATGTGCGAAAGAGCGCGTTTTATGCAAATTTCCTTCTTCATGCCTATAACGCCGGCGCGGCTGCCCGTCATGCCAAGATCCGTAATGTACGCGCAACCTAGCGGCAACAGTTTTTCATCCGCAGTCTGCACATGGGTGTGAGTTCCGGCGACTACAGACGCCCTGCCGTCCGCATAAAAACCAAACGCTTCTTTTTCTTTTACCGATTCGGCGTGAAAATCAACCAAAACCAGAGGACGGCGCGGTTTACCGCCGGCGCCTTCTTGAAGACCGGCGTTCTTAAACGATGTTTCCGCATCAAAAATGCGGTCAAAACATCTAAAAGGACAATCAATCGGCTTCATGTACTCGCGGCCTTGCAAATTTATCACCAAAAAACACAGGCCGTCTTTTTCTATACGCGCACTTCCATTTCCGGCGGCGGGCTGTGGATAGTTTGCGGGACGCAACATACGAGGTTGACTTTCCATGTACAGCCAAAAATCGCGTTTTTCCCAAATATGGTTTCCGCTGGTAATTACGTCCGCGCCGCAAGCAAAAATCCTGTCCGCCAATTCCTGGGTAAGGCCGTAACCGTCCGCGGCGTTTTCTCCGTTCACCGTTACAAACAAGGCTTTTTCCCTGGCTATCAACAACGGAAGGCCAGCCTCAAGCGTTTTAATGCCGGCCAAGCCGCAGACGTCTCCTATTATCAATACTGTTGCGTACCGTTCCATAATTATTGGGCCATAGCGGGAATCATTTTAAATAATGCTATTGTGTATTCGCCAAGGCGCGTAAACATCCAACCGCCCAAAAAAGCCAATATCAATAAAATAGCCGTCAGTTTAGGCACAAACGTAAGGGTTTGTTCTTGTATAGAGGTGGTCGCCTGCAAAATCGCTATTATTAAACCCACAATAAGCGCCGTAACCAACATTGGAGCCGACAACAAAAGCACCTGAAAAACAGCGTTCCTTAAAAGTGAAACTACATCGCCAACACTCACATACAGCTCCTACACAAAAGACCTTACAATTTGGTCAGTTAAAAGTCCCCAACCGTCAACCAAAATAAACAAAATAAGCTTAAACGGCATAGAAATCATCACCGGCGGAAGCATAATCATACCCATGGACATTAGGGCGCTGGCTACCACCATATCAATAACAATAAACGGAATAAAAAGCAGTATACCGATTTTAAAAGCAACCGTAAGTTCATTCAAAATAAAGGCTGGTATTAAAGTGTAAGTTGGAACGTCCGCAAGCGTTTCGGGACGGGGCAACCCCCGCATAGCCATAAAAAGACGTATGTGATCGGGCTTGGTCTTCATCTGATTGTACATAAAAAGGCGCATTGGCGCTTCGGCTTCACGGTAAGCTTCCTGCACGGAAATCCGCCCTTCCGAAAGCGGGCGTATGGCGTTAGCGTTAATTATTTCAAATGTAGGCCACATAATAAAAGCGGTTAAAAACAAAGATATGCCCAAAATCACCTGGTTGGGCGGCGCCTGTTGCAATGAAAGCGCTCTTTTAACAAAGTCCAAAACAATTGATATACGCAAAAAGCTAGTCGTCAAAATCAGAATGCTCGGAGCCAGGGAAAGAATTGTAAGCAACAAAAGAAGTTGCACCGAAAAAGCTGTTTCCTGGCCTGATTGCGGATTGCGAATTGTTAAATCGACAAATGGAATAACAGGCGCCTGAGCCGGCCCCGGTATCGACATTACGCCGCCGGTTGAAGTTCCAGGAAAGGGCGTTGCAGGAACCGGAATATTTTGCGCAATCAAGACTATGCGGGGAAAGAAAAACAAAAACGCAAAAAACGCGATTTTAAGGCCGCCTGGCAAAACTTTTGATTTTTTTAAAAAAGGCTTCATTTTACAACCCTTTTAGGCGTTCCCTTTGACGCCCCAACCCGGACGCGCCGCCGTTTCCCGTCTTTACTCCTAAATTTTGCAACAACGATTTAAAATTCAAAACCCCGCTGTTTGTTTGCGAGCGCTCCAGCGTGTAATTAAGCATTAGGGCGTCCACGGTTTCTTTGTCCGTTATTTCCGCAAGAAACGAAACCGAACTTTCTCCCGTGCCAATTAAGTACGCTTTTCCACCTACAGCAACAACGGCGACTTGATTTTTGGCGTTTACCGGCGCGGAAGCCAGCACTTTTAAATACTGATTTTCGGAAAGCTTATTTTTTTGCGTCCGTTTTAAAAAATAAATGACGCCGTAAGACGCCGCCGCGACAACAACCAGCACCAGCACCATTCGCAACACTACAAAAAAAGAAGCGGCGCCAACGCCGTTAGATTGCCCCGCGTCAAGTGAAAAAGAAGATTCTCCGGCGCGAGGGTCTTCGGCGGGCGGCGGAGCGTCCAGCAAAAGCGCGGCTTCGCCTTCCGCAACGGGCGCATCATCTGTTATGGAAGCATCGGGAGCGGCCTCCTGTGAATAAACAGCAAAGGAAGACATAAAAAAAAACGCCGCAACTATTTTTCTTAAATGATTTTTTTTTACAAAACTCCCGCCGGGGATGTTTTTTTTGCACACATTAAAGTCAAAATCAAGCGTCATAAAACAGCCTCATTCCTTCATTTTTAAGTTTCCAGCCGTCTTCCAAAGCAAGTTAAACTTGTTTTAAACATCTCAATACGGCCTGAATTACAGCGCAACTCTATTGTTTTTAACAGTATGTTGAAAATTACGCCGTTAAAAGCGGCGCTTTAACCGCCGTCCGCAAAAGTTTTTCACCGGTTTTTACGCGCTATATTCGGGGATAAATCCAGGCTCTTTTAGAAGCAAGCCTTCGCCGCAAAAGCCGGCGTCCGCATCGTTAAGCCATTTGTTTGCCGGACGACAGCCCGCAGACGCCCCGTTAGGCGCGCCTGTATTGCGGCGAAAAGCGGTTTATACAACAAGTTCGTCTTCGCCGGCGCGGGCTACGACAATTTCTCCCTGATCTTCCAAGTGCCGTATGATGCCGACTATTTTTTGCTGTGATTCTTCAACGTCTTTTAAGCGCACAGGCCCCATAAATTCCATATCGTCTTTAAGCATAGCGGCGGCGCGTTTACTCATATTGCGAAATATTTTTTCCTGAACTTCAGTATCAACCGATTTAAGCGCTTTGGAAAGTTCGGCTGTATCCACCTCGCGCAAAACTTTTTGAATGGAGCGATCGTCCAGCATAACGATGTCTTCGAACACGAACATACGTTTTTTGATTTCTTCCGCAAGCTCCGGATCCTCTTCTTCCAAAACTTCGATAATTTGTTTTTCCGAAGAACGGTCTACAAGGTTGAGAATTTCTACTATACTGGGTACGCCGCCCGCCGTTGTATAGTCTTCGCTGGAAAGTGTAGACAGCTTTTTTTCCAAAACCCGTTCTACTTCACGCAAAACTTCAGGGCTAGTGCGATCCATTATTGCAATTCGGCGAGCTACTTCGCTTTGTATTTCTGTAGGAAGGCTTTGCAAAATAACAGACGCTTTGTTAGGTTCAAGGTAAGCTAAAATAAGGGCTATTGTTTGCGGCAACTCCTGCTGAATAAAGTTAAGCAAATGCGAAGGGTCGGTGCGGCGTATAAAATCGAAAGGACGGACTTGCAAACTGGAAGTAAGCCTATTGATAATATCAATGGCTTTTTGACTGCCCAACGATTTTTCCAGCAACTCGCGGGCGTAATCTATACCGCCCAACGAAATAAACTGATTCGCCATCATCAGTTCCTGGAATTCAGTTAAAATAGCGTCTTTTTGTTCGGGTTCAATTGTTTCCAGACGAGCTATTTCAAATGTTAGTGTTTCTATTTCGTCTTCGCGTAAATATTTAAAAATTTCGGCGGATACTTCGGAGCCTATGCTAACAAGAAAAATAGCCGCTTTTTGACGGCCGTTTAGGTCTTTATCGTTCTTTTTTTTCTTTTTATCATCATCTGCCATGGAACCCTCCCAGAATCCGTGCTTCTCCTATTCTAATAGTTTTTTTTCAATCTCGTCAATAAGAAAATCCGGAGCCGAAGCGCCGGCGGAAAGGCCTACAGTTTCAAATTTTTTTATCTCCGCAGGAATGGCCTCCACGTTTTCAACAAGCCAGGCGGGTTTATATCCACAGGCTATATCAAAAAGCCGGCGCGTATTCGCCGAATCCGAATCCCCGGCCACAAGCACGGCGTCAACACAGGCGCACAACTCAACAAGCGCTTCCTGCCTTGCGCGGGTGGCTTCGCAAATTGTGCGTTCAATACGCAAATCCGCGAAATAACGCATAACCGCCTCCGCAATATGCTGATATTCCCGCACGTTTATCGTAGTTTGCCCTAAAATCGCCGTTTTAAAAACAGCGTTGTTTTTTTCTTGCATCGCATACAACGATCTTGCCGCAGCCTCCGCCTCGGCGGGGTCGCTTACAATAATACACCCCGCGGCGTAACCTGAAATACCGGCTAGTTCGCCGTGTTCTTTTTCTCCGGCAAGAAACACTGTATAACCGCAATCGTGTAATTCTTTCGCTTTAAGCTGGTTTTTTTTCACCTTATAGCAGGTGGCGTCAAAAATCCGCGCTTTGCGGTTTACAAGTTCTTTTTCCAAAGAAGGCGGAATCCCGTGTGCGCGTATTACAACGGAGGCGTACTCCGGCATACCCGGAACGTCTTCTTTACGCAAAACTTGGGCGCCCATCTTTTTTAGGCCGTCTAGCGCCATTTTATTATGAATCAGCGGCCCCATTGTATAAACCGGAGCGGCGCCCTCTTTAATTACAGCTAAAGCCGTCTCCATAGCCCGGCGCACTCCGGCGCAATATCCCAAAACTCCGGCGCGTATTATTTTCAATCTAAATTACTCCGGATTTACGGTAAAATTAGCCACATCCGCGCCAATTTGCAAAGACACAAGTATCTGCGAGTTTTCAAACGGGACGGAAAAGCGGAATTCTTCTTGCGGCAAATCCGTCCAAACAATCTGCATCGTTGTTTTGCGGGCGGTTTCGCGTAAATCCGAACTATCGCTGTAAACAATAACATCAACCAATCCGGTATAAAAACTCTTTTTTACATCCGCGCTTTTTTTTAAAACAATAAAAGTAGAACCTGAATAACGCATAGCGCTAACTTCCACCAAATTACCCATAACATCTGTTTTGCCGGAGTCCGGCATAAGATATGTCATAAATAAAATCACAAGGCACATAATAATTATCGCTGTAAACAGAAAAGCCTTTGGTTTGGAATCTACAAGCGAACGAAAAATATTAAAACGCTTTGGCGGTTGGTTTTCATATAAAGCCCGTACTTGCGGCGGAGCCTTTGCAAGCCGCCTTGCGCGTGAATAGTAAAAAACCAAATCTTTTTCAGAAACCTTTGACTCATCTACAAGACGGTTTTCCACAACATCAACGGTTTTTTTTATTTCTATCATATCGAATTATATGTCTAAAAAAACGGGTGTGTAAAGATTTTTTGCAAATGGGGCTGTTCCAAAACCTCAAGTATTGGGACGGCGGCCTTGAAAAGCGCGGTTTTGCAAGGCTTTAGCCTAAGAAGCTGCAAAAGCCCGCCAAAACCAACCGGGTTTTGGAACAGGCTTAAACAGCACAGAAACTTCCGGCTTTAAAATAAGGTCAATGCGGCGGGAATTAAAACACGGGGCGCCGGTTTTTTGCGCAATTTTAGCGGATAGCACGGTTTTTCGCCGCGAAAGCGGCGAAAAATGCGCCCTTAATTGTAGGTTTGCAGGTTTACGGTTATGTTAGTGTTGATAGAACCGCCGCTAACAAAACCGAAACCGCCGCCATCTTTAGCCTCCCAGCCCGCGCCTCTAAAACCGTTGGCCCAGCATTCGGTTGCGTTAGGGCCGGAATAGTAGGTTCCAGAAGTTCCGTAACCGCCGACTCTGGCGGGAATGTTTACCGTAATGGTTCGCCCCCCACAATCTATAAAGGTACGTGCACCTAACAAAGGAACGGTTTGGCCCAAAGTAACGTCAAGATCCTCATTTCCGCTGTTCTGAAAAATCCATTCGCCTATGGTTCTAACTTTTGGCAAATTAACTATTTTCAGTTTTGTGCACACGCCAAAGGCGCGGTCCCCAATTGTTTCCGCCGAAGGAAAATAAACTGTTCTCAGGCTTGCGCAACCGTAAAAGGCGTAGTTCCCTATTGTTTTCGCCGAAGGAAAAAAATAAACGTTCACCAGGCTTGTACAACCGTAAAAGGCGCCGTTCCCAATTGTTTCCGCCAAAGGAAAATCAACGTTCACCAGGTTTGTACACTCGTAAAAGGCGCCGTTCTCAATTGTTACCGCCGAAGGAAAATCAACGTATCTCAGGCTTGCGCACGCTACAAAGGCGGCCGCCTCAATTTTTACCGCCGAAGGAAAATAAACTGTTCCCAGACTTGAACATTGTAAAAAGGCGGCGAACCCTATTGTTTTCAATCCAGCGCCGGCCGCCGTCTTTATAGCGTGAAAATCTTCAAACGCGCTGTTAAAGTCATCATTATACGAAATTTGTTTAATCCCCTCGGGCAAAACAAACGAAACAACATACCCTTTCCCCGTTTTTGCGTCGTCAGAGGAGCCGCTAGTATAAGAAAAATCTGCGGGCAACGCGGACAGCCCGCCCGCCGGCGTCGCGTTCATGTTCAGCTCAACATATTTTTGCGCCTTCGCCAGCGTTTCAAACAAGGCGTCCCAGCCGCCCTTATCCGTCCAAACCATAGTAAGCTTCAGCGGGTGCGCCGCATCTGCGCCCCCGGAGTTTTCCAGGGCGGCTTTAAGTCCGGTTACATCGCGTATAGATGGATCAACCCTAGTTTCCTGAACGGCGCTCGCCAAAGTCTGGCTTTTTGCGCCGCCGTCCCCGTTGTCCGGTATCGTGTTCACCGCCGTAAAGTAATAGTAAAACGTTCCCGTCTCTGCGGTGGAGGGCGTGTATTTCTTATCTAACCCTACTTTAACGCCGCCCGTGTTGCTATTTTCCCCGTTCTTGTACCAGGTTATGACTATCTGTCCGCCGTCCGTAACGGGGGCGGCGGCAACGATAGGCTCCGCGCTCTCTCCGGCAAGATATACGGTTTTATTCGCGTTTATGGAAAGCGCCGGGAGAGCCGCGTTTACAAAGTTGTTCACCTCCACGCGCGCGGCGGAACTGGTTGCGGCGCCCCCGCCGGAAGGCGGGCTTGTTACCGTTACATAATAATAAACCACGCCAAGCTCTGTTGTGGGCGGCGTGTAAGAAGCCTCTGTCGCGCCCTCAATAGCAGACCCGCCCGTATTATTGTTTTCCGCGCCGCAATGCCACTGATAACTTAAAACGCCGTCCGCGTCCGCTTCAACCTGCACAAACATCGCCACAGCTTGCGTCCCCAGGCTGTAAACGGCCCCTTGCGGTTGCGCCGTGATTTTAAGCCTTTTTTTAAGATCGCCCTGGTTGAGAGCCGTCGAATCCGCACCGGCGCAACCTAAACAAAACGCGGAAAACGCCAAAAGCCCCGCAGAAAAAACGCCGACCGCACTGCAACGGGGGGGGGGGGGGGTAGTTTGGAAAAGCCGCCTTTTACAACGCCGCCGCCGTTTGTTCCGAACAACTTAATCACGATAAGACTCCCCTTATTATTGTGGAAATAAAGCTTAAAACCATAATCCCATATTTTTTGTAATAAAGGGTTTAATACCGCAGGGCAAGCCCTGCACCCGCCGCCTACGGCGGCTTCTGCGGCAAGCCGCGGGGTATTAAACCCTTCGTTTCCTCACTCGCTCGATCATGCCCGCGCAAGCACGGTCGCGATCTCGCTCCGTTCGTCAATAATATATTAGGAATATGACTTTTGCAAGGTTTGCCGGAAGCCGAATCGCACGGCTTACGGCATGGAAAACATGGAGCTTTTTCGTTTTAAAGCGCAAGTGATAGGAGCGGGAATTTCGCGGGAAGGGCTTCGCCCTTCTCGCGAAATTTTAGCGGATAGCACGGTTTTTCGCCGCGAAAGCGGCGAAAAATGCGCCCTTATTGTATGGTTTGCAAGACTACCGTTATGTTCTGGTTAATATAGGCGGAGGCGGAATTCTGAATAAAACCGAAGCCGTCATTTATAGCCACCCAACCCGCGCCTCTAAAACCGTTGGCCCAGCAAGCGGTTGTGCTATTGCTGGAACTGGAATATTCCCCGACGGTTCCGTAGCTGCTGGCTCCGTCGGGAATGTTTACCGTAACGGTTAGCAACAGATCCCCACTTCTCGAAAAGATAGCTTCACTTAACAACGGAGCGGTTTGGCCCAAAGTAATGACAAAAGCCGCATTTCCGGCGCCCTGAAAAGCCCTATTGCCTATGGCTCCAACATTTGGCAAATTAACTGTTTTTAGGCTTATACAACCGTCAAAGGCTTGGTACTCTATCGTTACCGCCAAAGGAAAATCTACGGCGTCCAGTTTTTTACAATCGTAAAAGGCTTGGTACCCTATCGTTACCGCCAAAGGAAAATTAACTGCGTCCAGAGTTGCGCAACCGTAAAAGGCGTAATTCCCTATCGTTACCGCCAAAGGAAAATCTACGGCTTCCAGCGTTGCGCAACCCTCAAAGGCTTCATACCCTATCGTTTTCACCCCAACGCCGGACGCCGTCTTTATAGCGTCAAAATCTCCAAACGCGCTTTTGTAGTCATTATTATACGAAATTTGTTTAATTCTGGCGGGCAAAGCAAACGAAACAACATACCCTTTCCCCGTTTTTGCGTCGTCAGAGGAGCCGCAATAATAAGAAAAATCCGCGGGCAACGCGGACAGCCCGCCCACCGGCGTCGCGCTCATGTTCAGCTCAACATATTTTTGCGCCTTCGCCAGCGTTTCAAACAAAGCGTCCCAGCCGCCCTCATCCGTCCAAACCACAGGAAGCGGAAGCTCCACCGGCGCCTCCTTGTCCGCTCCGGCGGCTCCGAAGTTTTCCAGGGCGGCTTCAAGTCCGGCTACATCGCGTATAGATGGATCCACCCTAATTTCCTGGACGGCGCTCGCCAGCGTCTGGGTTTTGACGCCGCCGGCCCCGTTGTCCGGTATCGTGTTCACCGCCGTAAAGTAATAGTAAAACGTTCCCACCGTCTGAGTAGAGGGCGTGTATTCGTTGTTTCCTGCGCTAACGCTAGCGCCGCCCGTGTTGCTATTTTCCCCGTTCTTGTACCAGGTTATGGTTATCCTTCCGCCGTCCGTAACGGCGGCGGCGGCAACGATAGGCTCCGCAGACTCTCCGGCAAAATATCCGGTTTTATTCGCGTTTATGGAAAGCGACGGGAGAGCCGCGTTTACAAAGTTGTTCACCTCCACGCAGGCGGCGGAGCTGGTTGCGGCGTCCCCGGCGCCTCCGGCGGAAGGCAGGCTTGTTACCGTTACATAATAATAAACCACGCCAAGTTCTGTTGTGGGCGGCGTGTAAGAAGCCTCTGTCGCGCCCTCAATAGCAGACCCATTCGCGGTATTGTTTTCCGCGCCGCTATACCACTG
>JAITER010000082.1 GCA_031281945.1 Spirochaetaceae bacterium
CCCCCCCCCCCCCCCCCCCCCCCCCCCCCCCCCCCCCCCCCCCCCCCCGCCCCCCCCCCCCCCCCCCGCCCCCCCCCCCCCCCCCCCCCCCCCCCCCCCCCTCACTCATTCAGAAGCAAAATCATCAAGGCCTATCCAAACAATAAAATTATAATTCTGCCGCAAACCACGCATTATCTGGACGAGCGCAACTTAAAAGCCGATATGCGCATTTATGAAAATCATAAAAACATAACCATCTGCGCCCGCGATACAAACAGCTACAACTTCCTAAAAAAACATTTTTGCAAAAACAACATCCTGTTAACGCCGGATATGGCTTTTTTTATGTATAATAATTCAGATTTATTAAAAACAAATCATATTGCTTCAAAAGAGAGCGCTGTATTTATAAAACGAAAAGACAAAGAATTGAATACAAATTATGCATATTCAGATTTTATTAACGAAAAATATTTTGCAACTTCCGACTGGCCGGCGTTTGAAAAACAACCATTAAGCCTTTTAATTTTACGCCGCCTTATTTCTTTAAATTTAAGGGCGCCTTTTTTATTTTCAAAAGCAACAGACATATACGCCAGTTTATTCTTTAAAAGAAACATAATAAAATCCGGCGTTAAATTTGTAAACAATTACAACAAAGTGTATACAACAAGGCTTCATGCGGCGATATTGTGCTGTCTTTTGGAAAAACCGTTTTTAATGTTCGACAACTCTTACGGCAAAAATAGTTCCTTTTTCCAAACCTGGCTAACCGGTTTAGAAGGCGCGGAACTTATACTCAGTAATTAGACCTGTTCGCCAACCCGGTTGGTTGCCGCCCAAGTCTTGCAAAATGCTACGCATTTTGCGTTTTCAAGCGGAAGTTGTCTGAACCAAGCCCAGGCTTGGTTCAGCTTGCGGAAACTTGAAGTTTCCGAACAACTCTATTGTTAAGCGAGTCCAATTCCGGCTAAACTGCGATAGAGTTGTTTAGAAACTTCACCTTCCAAACAACCGCCGGGTTTTGTTAAACAAGTCCAATTTACAGCAAAACAATCTGTTTTTTAAACAAGGCGTATTGCACGAAGACGAACATTGGGTTCCACGCGTAATTTGCGCAGCTTCCCAAACGGCTGTAAATCACAACGCTTTTTATACATACAGGCAAAATAGAAAAGACTCCATCATGGCGAATATAACGTCAAAAAATGTTTTTGACAAATTCATAATTATCGAGGATTTATTAAATTTGGCAAACAATAGTCCGCACGGTGGGGGGGGGGGGGGCTCCTCCGGTTTCGCTGTTATATTTTATGGCTTTCTGTATTATTTCATACGCCGGAAATAAAAAAAGAACACAAATCTGAATACAAAGAAATTATAAGAAAACTAAAAAAATTTTCTTGCCTTTTACTGCATCAAAAAAGAATAAAACCGTTTTTTTTTTATTTTTTTTGATTAATTTATTCGGCGTCAAATTTACTTTGCGTATATTCAATCTAAAAAGCAGGCCCGCCAGGTAATTTACGGCGAACTGTTAAAGCCGGCTGCTCCTGTTCTCGAGCAGGAGGTCGGCCAAAACAAGCGCCGTCATAGCTTCCACAACGGGAACCGCTCTTGGGCACACGCAGACATCGTGCCTGCCTTTAATGGATATATCGCGAATAGAACCGTCTTTACAAAACGCCCGTTGTTCTTTTTTTATAGAAGGCGCCGGCTTAAAAGCCGCGCTAAATTCCAAAGGCAAGCCGGTGGAAATGCCGCCCAAAGTTCCGCCGGCGTTGTTTGCGCTCAAGTCCAGGCCCAACGGCGCGTCATTATTTTGAGAGCCCGTTAAAGCCGCCGAAGAAAATCCCGCGCCTATTTCAAAACCTTTTACCGCGCCGATAGAAAGTATCGCGGAAGCTAAAAGCGCGTCCAATTTCCTAAAAACAGGTTCGCCCAAACACGGCGGCGGCGCGGTTACGCGGCAACTTACAACGCCGCCTATACTGTCGCCATCCGCTTTTACTTTTTTAACGAGCGCGAGGGCTTTTTCAAAAGCGCTTTTCGACGGCATACGCAAAGAATTGCCGTCAATTTCTTCCATCAAAAAACCCGCCTCGCCAAAGCCGGGGGCTTCAACGCCTCCCACAGCCGAAACCCAGGCTTTTATCGCCGTTCCATTTTCCGCCAGCAAACGCCTGGCCACCGCGCCCGCCGCCACGCGCCCCGCCGTCTCTCTGGCGGAACTGCGTCCGCCGCCGCGGTAATCACGCAGGCCGTATTTTTCGTCCCAGCATTTATCCGCGTGGCCCGGCCTGTAAACATCTTTTAAAGGCGCGTAATCGGCGGAATGGGCGTTTGTATTGCGTATAACTATGGCTATAGGCGCGCCCAACGAAACTCCCTCAAAAACGCCGGAAAGTATTTCGCAAACATCCGCTTCAACGCGAGTTGTGGAAGCGTCCCCGTTCCCAGGCCTGCGTTTAGACAAATCCGCATTTATGTCGTCCTCGCAAATTTTAAGGCCGGCGGGGCAACCGTCAATTACGCAACCCACAGCCGCACCATGAGATTCGCCAAACGTGGTTACTGTAAAATTTTTACCAAATACGTTGCCGGACATTATCCAGTTCTCCATTTTTTTATATGCTCTGTTTTTTTATATTCATCAACAGTTCCAAACCAGCTTCCGCCAGAAAATAAATGTATAATTTTTCTGGAACTTCGTAACGCATAATCAACATCATGGGTTACAAGAATAATCGTGCTTCCGTTTTTATTTAAATTTTCCAAAATAGAATACACCTCGTTGGTAACAGCCATATCCAGGCCGGCGGCCGGCTCATCCAATATAAGCATATCCACAGAGGCGCTTAAAGCGCGGGCAAGCAGCGCCCTTTTTTGCTGGCCGCCGGAAAGCTCTCTAAAACAGGTTTTGCGCATACTATCTATGTGCAATTTTCTCATGTTTTCCAAAGCTATCATTTTATCTTTTTTGCCGTAAAAAGGCCTCCAGCCCAAAAAAGAAACTCTGCCAGACAAAACTATTTCTTCCACGGAAGCCGGAAAATCTTTTTGATCAGGATTCTGTTGCGGCAGGTAACCGGCGCCGGCCAGCCCTTTTCCGGTTTCTATCAAGCCGGAAAAGGGTTTTATCAAACGCAACAAGCCTTTTATAAGCGTGGTCTTGCCGCAGCCGTTTTCTCCTAAAACGCAAACCAGCTCGCCTTTTTCTATTTCAAAATTAACGCCGCGGCTTACAACTTTTCCATCGTAACCAAAAACAGCGTCTTTACAGGTAATTAAAGCCATCGTATCTCCAGTTTAAAACCGGTTCCAAAAAGGAACGGGTTTACGCGGTCGCATCCCTCTTAAATCAACCAATAGTCCGGCCCATTCAGGTTGAACAAACCGGATTTATTAAGAGCTTTCGCAAGTAAACGAAAGTCTTTGGCGCATTCCGTCTATTGTTAAATCATATATAACAGCGCCTTCTTTAGTTATAGTTTTTGTAAAATTAACATCTGATCCAACAAGGAATGCTTTTACATATTCATCAGTATCGTCTGTTTGTATTTCGCTTACAAAAACGTCCCTCATCTGATTGCCGGAACATTGGTTAAAAATTTCACGTATCAGTTCGTATTGTTTCATAACAACTCCTTCACCTCGCGGCGGCGCCGCGCGTTTGAACACATAAATTCGACAGGCAAAAATCCGGCGAATAAGGAATTAAACTTGTTTTAGCGGCGGCGCCGGCCTTCAAAACCAAATCTTGAAAAGCAATCCGCATTTTACCGTTTTTAAACGGTTGTTGTTAAAAAGTTGAATTTTTAGGCGGTTCCGCCGCCCGTCTTCGCCAAAAGAAAGCCGGCAATCACTTCCAGCAATTCCAGGCGCTCCAAAACACAACCGGACTATTTTAAAAGAACCCGCCAAACGAAAACAATAGGGCGATGTACGTCGGCGGGGGCGTGTCCGTGGAAAGCAAAACGCGCCAATCCGCGCCAATCTCAATAAAATAAACAGAATTTATAATAAAATTAAGGCTGGCGTTGAAATTCGCGTACGGCACCAAGCCAGAAATATCTTCCCTGGAAATAATCCATTGATTTTTTTCATCTTCCTGCTGTACACGCAAATCGTACATAAAAGTCATTCCGCCGCCCGCGCGAATGTTAAAGGCCATAAATTTATTAAAAATCTTTTTATGGTACAAAACATTTAGAGCAACCGCAAAAAGATGGGCTGAAACCCTATAATTCGCATTGTCATACACCCCGGAAGATTCCATCCAGGCCCATATAGGTTCTATTTCAAAAGCCAAACCTTTTCTTTCGTAAACCTCGCCGAGTTTGTTCTTTTTTTTGAAAGGAAAATAAGCAAACCTTATACTCGCGCCGGCGGGGTAAAAATCCTCGTCAAAAAAACCAACAAAATTCCCCATAAAAGGCTTCAAAAAAGAATACCCTTCAGAAAACATAAATTTCATGTCGCTAGTTTTTACGCCCGCTTCCGTTCCTGCGGTGGAAGGAGAACCTATCGCAAGGGTGGACAACTCGGCTTCCAGACCGCCGGGGTTCACAACTTTAAGCGTCCAATACCCCGAAACAACGGAATCGTTTTTAAAAACAGCCTTGCCGCTGTTCTTACCAGGCGCCACCGAAACTTCATCGGGGTAAATTGTTTTACCGTCAGGAGAAATTAAAAAGACAGACGCATTTTGTTCAATAGATTTACCGTTAAAAACAAGAGTGTAATCCTGGGTTTCGTTTACATCAAAAAAAGTTGGAGAAAAAGATGTTACTTCCGGCTGCAAGGCTCGCAAAACCGTAAGCCGCGCCCAATCCGCGGGCGGGCGGCGGCGGCCCAAAAGGTCGATTACGTCTATTCTGTAGCGGTACTCCCCAGGTTCAAGCGAAATTTTCATCGCGGGTTTATCCGTCAACTCCAGGAATTCCTGCCTCCACCTGCCTTGAACCAGGCGTTCTATTCTTAGTTCATAGTTTAGAACGTCCATTTGTTCTTTCCATTCCATTTGTTGAACAATCCGTTTTTCCGTCTCGTATTTTATATCCGGGTTTGAAAAAGCCGGGTATAAAACAGATAAAAAAAGAGAAAATAAAACTGTCTCCTTTAGCGGAAAAAATTGCGATTTGAATGGATACAACATCCCGCTTCTATTATCGGAGATAATTGTATAATACGTAAGTTTCCCAAAAAATTAATTTTTGCGGTTTCGCGGCATTTTTTCCGGCGCAAAAACCTTAATAGAGCCGCCCGGAAGCTTCGGCTCGCCTGACCCGGCCAGCTTCCGCTTAAAAAATGGCGGAAGGGGCGTTCCTGTTGCGGTTTGAAAAACGCAGTTTCGCAAAGTTTTAGCCGGAGAAACCGCAAGAGCCTGCCAAAACCAACAGTATTTTGGAACAGCCTCAACTTACTTGACTTTTCGCCATTCGTTGTATATCATGTAGGCCTCCTTAAATTAATGTGTTCACCCTTCAATCATCTTCCCTGATTGAAGGGCTTTTTAACGCCGCAAAAGCTCGCGGTTTAACAGTTAAGCAAGCATAAAATTACGCGGAATCATTAAAAAACAAAATCACTCTGCTTTTTGCTTGCGAGCGCAAAACCCAAACACGGAGTTTCTAACAACTCTATTGACAAAAATTTAGCCTTATGCGTGAATTAAACGTTCATAAAGGAATATCTTGTGGATGTTCAGAAGAGAATAACAAGGGTTTAACTCCGCCCGCGCTTTTCGCTCACATCAAGAATTATCCTTACTTGAAACTCTGCCGGCGCAAAAACACGCGCACAATTCATTTTTTTAGGAGTTTTTATGGGACAATTAGGACTTTCTCTTTTCTTTGTGGGTATAACCCTGATTCTGAACGGCGCTCTAAAACTTTCGGGCGTAAATTCAAAATCACAGGCGGCGATGAACGTAATCACCGGTTTCGTCCTTGTATTAAGCAATTTCATTTTGCTTTTTAGGGCGGGAAACGATTTAATGACGTTTCAAAACGTTACATCGGGGTTTTTGTTCGGTTTTACATACCTGTTCATAGCGGCGAATCACATTTGGAGCCTGGATTGGCGGCCATTCGGCTGGTATTCGCTCTGTGTGGCCGCTTACGCTTCCGTTATGTCGGTTACAGCGTACTCGCCGCAAGACCTGCGCCTGACGCTTCTTTGGGCCGCATGGGCGGTTTTGTGGCTGGAAGGCTTTCTGGAAATTGTGCTGGATGTAAAACCTTTATCCAAAATTTTTCCGTGGCTTTCTATAGCGGAAGGTTTGCTGGCCACCGGAATCCCCGGTTTGCTTATGTTGCTTGACCGCTGGTAAAAAGGAGTTTTTAATGAAAAACGCATTGATTATAATTGACTACATATACGATTTTGTGGCGGATGACGGCAAACTAACCTGCGGAAAACCCGCCCAGGAAATAGACGGATTTATAGCCGCTCAAATTGAAAAAACGGTGAAAGCCGGCGATTTTATAGTTATAGCTTCCGACAGCCACGAAAAAAACGACGTCTTTAGCCCGGAACACAAACTTTTTCCGCCGCACTGCATAGCGCACACTCCAGGCCGTGAACTTTTTGGCGCGACGGGGGAGAGCATACGCAACGCGCCGGGCGATTTACTGTTGCACATAGACAAAACGCGCTACTCCGCATTCGCCGGAACTCCGCTGGATTTAAAGTTGCGCGAGCGCGGAACAACCAATTTGTACCTTGCCGGAGTATGCTCCGACATCTGCGTTTTGCATACAGCGGTGGACGCTTACAATTTGGGCTATAAAATCCATGTGTACGAAAAAGGCGTCGCCAGCTTTAACGCGGAAGGGCATAAGTTTGCGCTGTCTCACTTTAAAAACACACTTGGGGCGGAGATCGTTTAACCAAAGTTTTTGGCGCGGTTTTTCCGTATAAAACAAAAGCAACCGCCGGATGCGGCGCATGGGAGTTTAAGGCGGATTTATTTTTTTAACGTCCGGCGGGTGTTAAAAAATAAAGCCGCCTGATTTAAACGGCGTTTCCGGCGGGAAGCTTGTATGGCAAAGGCCTGTTTTGCGCTTCGCCTTTCAAAAAACACATAAAAACGCTAACCTAAACACAGCTTAATAAAAGCGTAAATGTATAAACATTTTATAAAGGCGGGCTATATGTCAAAAATACCTGTTGGAGTTTTGGGCGCAACCGGAATGGTGGGTCAAAACTATATTTCGTTGTTAAACAATCACCCCTGGTTCCAGGTGGCTTACATTGCGGCTTCCGCCAGGAGCGCGGGCCGAACTTACGAGCAAGCGGTAAAAGGGCGCTGGCATTTAAGGCGCGGCTATAACGCGGAAACCGGCGCCCTTATCGTTCAGGACGCCAACGATGTAGCTAAAGCCGGCGAGGCGGCGGCGAAGGGCGGCCTTGCTTTTGTTTTTTCCGCCCTGGAAATGGATAAAGACGAAATCCTTAAACTGGAAGATTCTTACGCGGCGGCGGGAATTCCCGTCGTCTCCAACGCTTCGGCGAATCGCTGGACGGCGGACGTCCCCATGCTTATCGCGGAAATCAACCCTCACCATGCGGACATAATTCCGTTGCAACAAAAAGCGCGCGGCTGGAAGAAGGGGTTTATCGCGGTAAAGCCAAACTGCTCCATTCAAAGTTATATGACGCCTATTTGGGCGCTTATGCAGAAGGGATACGAAATTAAACGCATGGTTGTAAATACAATGCAGGCCGTTTCCGGCGCGGGATACCCGGGCGTTTCCAGCCTGGACATGATAGACAACATTGTACCGTACATAGGCGGCGAAGAAGAAAAATCCGAACTGGAGCCGCTAAAAATCCTAGGTCAAATTAAAGACGGTAAAATAGAGCAAGCCAAAGAGCCGGTTATAAGCGCCCATTGCAACCGCGTCCCTGTTACAGACGGCCATACGGCGACAGTTTCTCTTGAATTCGGCGCTAAAAAGCCTTCGCTGGACGAAATCACGGCTATATGGCGCAATTTTAGAGCGGCGCCGCAAGAGCTCGGCCTTCCTATGGCCCCGGATGAACCGATTGTCGTGCGCAACGAGCAGAATCGCCCGCAACCCTCAAAAGACCGCGACGCCCACAAAGCAATGGCGGTAACCGTAGGGCGTCTGCGCCCCTGCCCCGTATTTGACGTGCGTTTTGCCGGACTTTCCCATAACACGGTGCGCGGCGCGGCGGGCGGCGGTATTTTAAACGCGGAGCTGTTAAAAGCGAAAGGCTACCTGGGGCTGTAAATCAAAAATTACGGGATGAAGATTCAAGAACCAAAAAAAGACTGGAAAGAAGCCGGTTTTGAGCATTTTTTGCGTATTTACAAAACCTTAAATCCGGCGCAAACCGCTGAACGTTGCAACCTCGCGTTTAACCGCGATAAAGGCTTTAACATCCGTTTGATGGGCCGGGAATACAATGTGCGCCATCCTGATTTCCGGCTGATAGAACCCGTTTCCGGCGAAGAAAACGAGAGTTTTTCCGAAAAAACTCTCGTTTTACGTTATCTGTGCGAAGGCGTTTGGACGCCCTGCAAAGGCGGGCGGCTTTCGTACCGCGAGACGCCGTGGGGCGAAACCTATTTTTCCAACTTTGAAGGCCGTTGCGTCAAGCGGCTGGCCCGCGCTTTTGGCGGCGACATTCAAGCTTTTAATCTCATTTTTGAAAACAACCCGCAGTTGCGCGGTGAAAAAATTACAAAACAAACCGGCTTTCATTTTGAATTCATGTCCAATCTTTTTTTTACTTTTATAATCTGGCCTGGCGATGATGAGTTCCCGTCGCAGGCTCAAATACTGTTCGATGACAATATTCCGGGGGCTTTTAGCGCGGAAGACCTTGCCGTAGCGTGCGACGCCGCCATCACCCGCCTAAAAGCTTTGCAAGCCCGATAGTTTAAACGCCTGTTAAAAAGACATTGGGCTTGTTCGCCAACCCGTTGGCCGCCGCCTTTAGCCCCTGCAAAACGCCCCGGCGTATTTTGGCTCGCAACGAAAAAACTGAACGCCCGCCAGCAAACAACGCCAAAAATCATTTTTATTAACCGCCGGTAAAGTTCACATAAACAAACTTAAACCGCGCTTGTGCGCCGCATGATCTTAATGTATAATTTTTTACACTATATTTTAAAGGAGTAAACATGAAAAAATTAGCCGTAAGCGATATAAATGCTTGTATGAACTGTCTTACCTGCGAAACAGCCTGCGCCGGCGCTTTTTACAAAAAAGAAAGCCCGTTTCAGAATAATCTAACGTGCCTTCACGTAACCTCAAAAAACGGCGCGTTAAAAATTGTTACGTGCGTCCAATGCGGCAAGTGCGCAAAAAACTGTGAAGCGGAAGCGATTACACAAAACAAAGCCGGCGTTTACATCATTAACAAAGAGAAGTGTAAGAAGTGCGGCAAATGTGTAGAAGTCTGTCCTTTTCACGTTATGGTTCTTTTACACAAAGACGCCGCGCCAAGCAAGTGTATATCTTGCGGAATATGCGTTAAAGCCTGTCCTCAAAACGTGCTGACCATAAAAACCGCCGCAGCGTAACATTTCGCGCTTTCACAATCGCGGGAGAGCGCCGCCGCAAGACGCCTCCCGCAGACTTTCAATAAATTGAGGTTGCAACCGGAAAGCTTCCGGAGCCGCGCCCGTCAAAAATGAAACATAATCATTAAAAAAACAACACGTTGACTATGCGGTCTTTTAGACCTAAACTAAAGAACCGTAAAGAAATAACAATAATTTTTGTCATAAAGATTACGTCAAGCGCAATTTTTTGACAGGCCTGCGTCATTTCTTTATCGCGTAAGCGGCAAGAATAAAGCATTGCGCATTTATTTTTGTACAATTAGGCGTAAAAACAGGAGGAAAATATGGGAAAAATTGAAGACCTGCTTCAAAAAAAACGCGACGCCGCGTTAAATCCCGAAGAATTAGCGGCTTTGACCGCTTTTCTTAGGCTTAATATTTTTGACGTGTTGCACAGCCGTCAAACGGGGCATTGGGGCGGCGCATCGTCCGCGTTAGAAATAGTTACGGCGTTGTACTTTAACCGCCTTAAAATAGACCCGTCTAAGCCTGAATGGGAAGACCGCGACCGTTTTATACTTTCCAAAGGGCACGCTTCATTAAACCTTTACGCGGTTTTAGCCCACAGAGGTTTTTTTCCAACGCAAGACTTGCCTTCATTCAGAGTATTCGGGTCAAAACTGCAAGGCCACCCCAGCATGAGGAAGCTTAAAGGTGTAGATATGTCTACAGGGGCTCTTGGACACGGCCTTTCTATAGGCGTGGGGCTGGCGCTCGCCGCAAGAATCGCCGGCAAAAATTTTTACACTTACGTCCTTTCCGGCGAAGGCTGTTTAGACGAAGGCTCCACGTGGGAGGCTTTGCTTTACGCCGCAAAAACCAAGCCCAAGGGTTTGGTTTATCTTATAGATTACAACAAGGTTCAGCTTGACGGAACAATATCCGAAATTCTACCGCTTGAACCGCTTGCGGACAAAATAAAATCTTTTGGCTGGAATCTCGCGCCAAAATCATACGACGGCAACAATACAAAGCAAATTTTAGAAGCTTTTGATTGGATAGATTCTGACGCCGTTTGGCCTAAGGCAATAATTTTTGACACGATAAAGGGCAAAGGCGTTTCGTTCATGGAAGGCAAAAACGCATGGCACGGCGCGCCCATTGACGATGACAGTTACGCAAAAGGACGGCCCGAACTGGCCGCCGACCTGAAAAAAAAGGAGGCCGCTTTATGAGTGAAGCTATGCGGGACGCTTTCGGCAAAAAACTCGCCGAATTGGGCGCGGTAAATAAAAATTTGGTGGTATTGGACGCTGATGTATCCAGCAGCACAAAATCCAGTATTTTTGGCAAAGCGTATCCAGACCGTTTTTTTAACTGCGGAGTTTCGGAAGGAAACATGGCCGGAGTCGCGGCAGGTCTTGCGGCGGGCGGTTTTCATCCTGTAATAAACACATTTTCTATTTTTATTACGTTAAAATGCCTTGATCAAATTAGGCACGACTTTTGTTACAACAAACTTCCAGTTGTTGTCGCGGCGGCTTACGGCGGATTTAGCGATTCTTTTGACGGCGCGAGTCATCAAACCATAGAAGATATAAGCATAATGCGCTCATTGCCGAACATGGAAGTAATCGTTCCAGGAGACGCCGCGCAAGCCGGCCTTGCGCTGGAGTACGCGCTTTCTAAAACCACGCCCGTTTTTATCCGGCTTAACCGGAACGCTTTTCCCAACCTTAGCGATTCTTCCGGCTTTACGGAAAAAAAGCCAATTCTTTTACAAAGCGGCAAAAATCTTTCCATAGCGGCAAACGGAATAACAATTCACGCCGCGCTGGAAGCGGCTAAAATTCTGGAAAAAGAAGGCGTAACATCAGACGTGTTTTCGACGCCGTTTGTAAAGCCGTTTAATCCGGGGCCGCTTTTGGATTCCGTAAAAAAGACGGGCAAGCTAATAACTGTGGAAGAACATTCAATTTTAGGCGGAGCTGGAAGCGCCGCTGTGGAACAACTCACTCAAAAGGGAATAGCCTTTACCTGGAAGCCTATAGGCGTAAAAGACGTATTCGGCGATACAGGGCCTTACAACGAGCTTCTTAAAGCCTACAAACTTGACGCGGAAAGCATAGCCGAAGAAGGCCGCAATTTTGCAAAAAATTAATTTTTCTGTAAAAAATTAGCGCGGAATGCTAAAGGTTTGCAAAATATCACGTTTTGCAAACCTTTTTCTTTTTAAATTGTTTTTACTGATCTTTGCAGAATTCGAGAGCTATAGGATCCTGGGGTGAATATTCCAGTACAATCCTAAAAAAAGCGGCGGCTTTTTCGTTATCGCCGCATTTGGCTTCCAAAATAGCCAAATTCGACAAGATTTTAACGTTTTCAAAATCGTTAGCCAAAGCTTTTTCAAGCTCCGTCCGCGCTTCGTCCAAACGATCCATTTCGATTAGGCAGATAGCCAATTCGTTGCGAACATCGGGATTATCTCCGCCCAATTCGATTGTTTTAAGAAAAACAGCCTCCGCGTCCCGCCACCGTTTAAGGCGGCGAAGCGCCCAGCCCAACATAAACCAGGCGTTCCACACGGTTGGGTTTTTCCGCATAAAAATCTTAAGGTTTTCCATACCGGCTTCTTCGCGGCCTTCTTCAATTAGGTTTCGCGCTTCAGAAAAAAGAGCGTCGTCCAAACCGGTTTTTTCAATTTCAGAGACGGCTCTTTCGGCTTCCACTTTTTTAATGGCGTTTTCCGAAAGCGGGATATATTCCTTTAGGTACGCTAAAGCCTTAACGTAATCTTGAATACGGTGGTAGAAAAAGCCGGCGTTATAAAGCGTATCCGTAAGCGGCTCTTTTAAAGAAAGCGCGTCTTTGTAGGCTTCTTCCGTCTGCGCTTCCGCTTTTCGGGCGTCCTCGTCCCGGCCCATCCTTCGCAAACCGTCCGCGGCGTCGTCAAAGATGGCCGCACGAGCGTGCAAGGCTCTGGCCGATTTTGGGAAGACGCCTTTTAATACGCCGGCTATTTCGCAGGAAAGGTCGAAATCGCCATTTTCGGCTTTTACAGCGGCGGCGCGGCATAATTCTTTTAACAAATGCGGCTTACAGATTCGTATAAAGTTGCGGTAATAATTCCGGTTCTTCCGCCAGGGGTCTTGGGTGAGCAACTGCATCATAGCCGAAAGAATCGCTTCTACAGTAATCGATTCAAAAACGTCCGCGCCTTTTTCTATTTCTACAGGAAAGGGAATTTCAGGATTGAATTCCCACAAAACTATGTCTTCACCCAGTTTGGCGGCGGCCTCTTTCCACGCCAGCTCGTCTTTTTTGTATTTTCGGGCGGCGGCGAAGATAGAATCAATTTTTTTCTTAAAATCTAGAATCGCCTGAGAATCTAAATTTTTAAAATTAATATAAATAATTTCTTTATTTTTTTTTGCCATAATTATTTTCCATCCGCAACATTGGCGGCTTCACCCGCTGGATTTTGTTCAGCCGCGGGAGTTTCGGTTGCGCCGTCCACCGGGTTTTGCGCGGAAGGCGTTGAATCCGCGGTTTTCTTTGAACTGGACTTATCCGCCGCATCGTCTTTTTGTTTAATTTGAGATAACACGACGTTTAGCCTGACCTTGTAAATCATAGGAACATGACCGGTGTAATCAAGGGTGATTATGAACATATTTTGAGCGGCTGTAACCTTGTCCACCTTTAGAATTTTGGCTTCTATTACGCATTGTTCGCGCGGATCCTCAAATTCTATAGTAATTGAGGCGTTTTCGTCTATTTCTAATGGGGTTTTACTCATGGCGATAACCCGCGCGCCCCCAAAAGAAAGTTCCCGCAAAACGCATTTGTTGGTATGGTCGCCTACAACCACAGAAACTTCTTTTGTAGCAAGGCCGGTTTTTCGCATGACGTCCGGAGTAATAAGCAAAGGTTCATTTCTTCGTTTTGTAGAATTTATGTTGGCTTCGAGTATACATCCTATAATTTCAATAAGATCGTCCGGGGGCCTGGCTGAAAAATCAAGACTAAAAAACGTCATATCCTCGGAGGCGCCATAAGCCGAAGAGCTAGTCATACGAGCCGGAACTAAAAAAACAATTTGCTGATCGTGTTCCGCTCTTTTAAAGAAAAACCGTATACTAAGCGAATTTCCCGTTTCTTTTAATTTATCTAACAAACCGGATTTATTATTGGCTACGACCTTTGCTTTTTCGAAGGAAGCCGAATAAATGACACATGGATAAAAATCCGAGCCGCATTTTAATTGCACTTCTTTTTGCGTTAAGCCGGTTGTGTGGATGATTTCTTTTGTAAAAGTAACATCTACGGGTTTGAATTGCTCGTAAAAATCATTTAGCTTTTGCCTTGTTAAATTTCCCATATTATTTTAAAGATACTCTTTTCTCCTTCTTTTGTACAGAAAAAAATTATTATAAATAAATCAAAAATTTTAGCCTGGAAAACGGGAGTTTGAAAAAGAAAACAAACCCCAACAACACGGCCTTGTTTATTGAAAGCCGCACATTTTAAGCGCAACCGCATAAATTGAAGGCGGCGGAACACGCAAACACGCGCACCCCGCCGCCATACGCTATTCCGCGCCGGAGGACGCTTCTTGCAGAATTACGGTTATATTTTGGTTGATCTTACTAGCGTCAACAAAACCGGAGCCGCCCCAGCCGCCGCCTCTAAAACCGTTGGCCCAGCAAGCGGTTGAGTTAGCGCCGGAATAGGTTCCAGTAGTTCCGTAGCCGCTGTTAACGGCGGGAATGTTTACCGTGATGGTTTTAGAGACGTTAACAGAATAAAATATATCACGCTCCAATGATGGGGCGGTTTGGCCCAAAGCAACGGCAAGAGTCGCATTTCCGCTGACCTGAAAAGCCTTTTCTTTTATGATTCCAACATTTGGCAAATTAACCGTTTCCAGGCTTGTACAACCGTAAAAGGCGAGGGCGTCTATAATTTCAGCCAAGGGAAAATTAACGGCTTCCAGTATTGCGCAGTCGCGAAAGGTTTCGCTACCTATCATTACCGCCGAGGGAAAATCAACGTTTTTCAAACTTGCGCAGTTACGAAAGGCGTGGTGCCCTATAGTTTCAGCCAATGGAAAGTTAGCGTTTTTCAAACTTGCGCAGTCGCGAAAGGAGTGATTATCTATCGTTACCACCGAGGGAAAATTAATGGTTTCCAGATCTACGCAACCGTAAAAGGCGCTATCCCCAATCGCTTCCACTCCGACACCGGTTACATTCTTTATTACGTTAAAATTGAGGAAGTCGCCAATACTATTAATTCCGTCCGGCAAAACAAACGAAACAACGCGGCCCTTTCCAGCTCTTGCGTTATCTGTAGAGCCGCATCCGTAAGAAAAAGCCGCAGGCAAAACACAACCCTCTCCAACCGGGGTTTTGCTCATGTCCAGCGCAACGTATTTTCCGGCGGCGTTTATGGTTTCAAACAAAGCGTTCCAGCCGCCTGTATCCGTCCAAATTACAGGCGGAAGAACGCAAGGGTCATTCGCGCTGGCGCCGGAACCGGCCTGATTCAAAAAGGTTTGCAATTCGCTGACGTTGCGTATAGGCTCAA
>JAITER010000038.1 GCA_031281945.1 Spirochaetaceae bacterium
ATCCTCATGGAAGGGTAAGGGAACGCCCTATGCTTTAATCGGCCAGGTATTCGGATGGGTGGAAAAATACCTGGCATCAAACAAAATCCGTATTGAGCCGCCCCTTTTCAGCATGGACGCCCTCAAAGTACGCATAATGTATATGCTGAATATGAGCCGTATTGTGGAACACCTTTGGAAATTCATCACCTGCGAAGAAACGGAAGTCCTTATCCCCCTGTTTGACCAAAACCGGAAAGTCCGTTCCACCGGCGATATGCCCAGTTGGTGGACCTCAAAGCCGAATGCGCCGGCAAAAAAATCCCACATCAGCCACTGCGTATTTGACAGCGCCTGGGAAGACGCCGAAGCCTATCGCATAGAAAACAACCCCCATGTAAAAGCATGGGCGAAAAACGACCATTTGGGATTCGGCATACTCTACACCTGGGCCGGAATAACGCACACCTACTACCCGGACTTCCTTGTTAAACTGGACGCCGGGGAAACCCTTATCCTCGAAACAAAAGGGCGGGACGGCCCCCAGGTGCAGGAAAAGCGCCGGGCGTTAGCCGAATGGGTAGAAGCCGTAAACGCCCTGGGGGAATACGGCCAATGGAGATGCGCCATATCCTTCAATGTCGCCGATGTGGATGGGATTATTGCGGGATATGCAGGTGGTAAATTTACGGAGCAGAAATAAGAATGAAAATATAATTAAAATGCGTCCATATACAGAATTTTCGCTCAATAAGAGACGCCGCTATAGAGCTGGAGCCTTTTTCTATACTCTTTGGGAAAAATGACGCCGGAAAATCAAATTTGCTTTATGCATTGAGATTGGCTTTTAATGGAGGAAGCCTTAATGATGATGATATTTTTACGTCTCCAGATAATCCATTTACCAGAGATAAGCCAATAGTTATAGACATCATGTTGATTCCCGTCAATGAAGATGGCAATAGAAATAAAATATTTGAGAATTCTTGGAGTATGCATTTTGGGGAAAATATTCTTATGACAAAGAAGCTGGAAAACGCGAGAATGGGCGGCCCGCCGCAAAAACGTAATTTCTAAAACAAGCGCCGGCGCGGCTAAAAACGCCGTTTTCCTTTCCGATTCACAAAACGCCGTCAAAACTGTTAAAATGTATCTTGCTTCATTTTTCGCCGGCTTTTTAAAAAAGGAGTAAATTATGATTAATTTTAACGCGGAACTTTTTAAGAAACAAAAAGACGGCATGATACTGTCCGCTTCAGGGTGGCGCGGCGTCTTTGCGGAAGGCGGCGGGGATGAAAATAAAACCGGTAAAATACCTGAGTCTTGTGTTTTTATAGCCAGGGCCGCCGCCTGCGCTTTCGCTTCATATTTAAAAAAAATATATTCTAAAGACGCGCCGGTGGTGATTGTGGGGATGGATTCCAGGCCCACCGGAAGCGCCATAGCGGACGCCGTACTTCTTGAGCTGATAAACGAAAACTGCTCCGCGCGATTCGCCGGAATTATAGCAGCCCCGGAAATTATGTCTCTTTCGCGGAAGACCGGAGAAACCGAAGACTGCGGTTTTATATATATTTCGGCCAGTCACAATCCAATTGCACATAACGGAATAAAATTCGGGCTTTGCGGCGGCGGGATACTGGAGGCCAAGGAATCGGCGGTTTTAATAGACGCCTTCAACGAATTGTGCGCCGGGGCGGAACTGGGCGCCGCCGTTTTTCTGGAGGCGCCTGCGGACGCTGTAACGGCGCGATTAAACGATGTAAAAAAAGATGTGCAATTTTATAAAAACGCTTCTAAAGCGGCGTATGAAGAATTTACAAACGAAGTGATTTCCGGTGAAAAAAAAGGCGAAAAACAAGACGCCGTTTTAAAATCCCTGCGTAACGGAGTCGCTAAAAAAAGCATTAAAATAGCGGCGGATTTTAACGGGTCGGCGCGGTGCGTTTCTATAGACGAAGCGTATTTAACCGCCCTGGGCGCGGGTTTTTCCGCGATAAACGCCAGGACGGGGGAAATAGCGCACCGCATTGTTCCGGAAGGCGAAAGTCTGGAACCATGCCGTGAATTTTTGTATTCACTTCACTCAAAAGACCCGTCTTACATTTTGGGGTACACGCCGGATTGCGACGGCGACCGGGGGAACCTCGTAGTGTGGGACGACTCGAAAAAAAACGTCCGCGCCCTGGAAGCCCAGGAAGTTTTCGCTTTAGCCGCTCTTTGCGAACTTTCTTTTGACGCGGCTAAAAACGCCGGAGCCGGCGGCGGCAAGGCGGCGATCGTCGTAAACGACCCTACATCTATGCGGGTGGACGAGATTGCGGCTTTTTTTGGAGTTGAAACCCTGCGCGCCGAAGTAGGGGAGGCCAACGTTGTTTCTTTGGCGCGAAAAGCCAGGCTGGAAGGCCGGGCGGTGCGTTTTTTGGGTGAAGGGGCCGCCGGCGGCGTTATAATACACCCGTCCGCGGTGCGCGACCCTCTGGATACAATAGGCTCAATCCTTAAATTTATGTGCCTGGGAGAGGATTTTTGCGCCGGCGCGGCTTGCAAAGACCTTTTTGAACTGTGGTGTAAAAAATCATCGCAACTCAGCTTGTATACGGAAAACTGGACGCTTTCTTCCGTTCTAGCGTCACTCCCGCGCTGGACCACCACCGGCGCTTACGACGCGAAGGCTTTGTTAAAAATAAAAGCGGCGGATCACGCCCTTTTAAAAAAATGCTACCAGGAAATTTTTTTGCGCGAATGGGAGGCGAAAAAAAAATCGCTTTATAAAAAATACGGCGTCAAATTCTGGCGTTCTTTCCGTTATAACGGAGTGGAAGAAGCCGCCGCCGAAGATTTCTCCAGCGCGGGGCGCGGCGGCTTGAAAATTGTTTTTTATAACGAAAGCGGCGCCCCTATTTCCTCGATATGGATGCGGGGCTCTGGCACGGAACCGGTTTTTCGCGTAATGGCGGATGTGCGGGGGGACGATGCGGCGGGTGAACAGGAAATGCTCGAATGGCAGCGCGTTATGACGCGGGAAGCGGACGCCCGCGCTTTAAAAGAAGCCTGAAAACAGCTTTATCTTTCACTCTGTCCAAAAAACAAACGGCGGCGAATGGGCGTTTGCGCCGATGTTTTCGCAAAATCCTTATTTAAATGATTAAACGCTTAAAACTGGCGCTTTGGCGTTGAACCAGAGCCGCCAGTTTGGCCGCCCGCCGCTCCGTTTTTTTTAACGCGGGATTTTTTTGAGGCGTATTTTCCGTAAAAGCTGTTTTTTTTTACAAAAATGTTATAGATTGAGCCTGTTCCCAAACTTCAGTTTTGGAACAGCAACCTTTAAAAATCGCGGTTTCATAAGGCTAAATCCCGGTTTTAGCCTTGCGAAACCGCAAGAGCCTGTCAAAAACCAACAGGGTTTTGGAGTAGGCTCGATTTAAAGCCCGTTTCCAAAGTTCGACAAGCGTTTTAACAAGTTTTTGCGGATTCACGGACTTGAATCCTGTACGCCCTAATGGTTCCGCAAGACGGCGTTTTTGAGCGCTGTTTTAACTTGATTTTTACAACGGGCCCGTTCAATTTTTTTGAATAAAAAGACGTTTTTAAAGCCGGCCGTTGGCCGAGGCCGCTTTTGCGGCAAACCGTTGTGCTAAAATGAGGGTAGCGTATGAAATCAAAAACAAAACGAGATGTATTGCCGTGGGCCTTTTTGGATGAATTTCGCGCGGGCGAAAAAGAGGCGGCAGAAGGGACTCTTACTCGCGAAACGGCGGAAAAAGACGTCTTGGCTTGTAAAAAACCGTGTTTTTACGGTGAATGGCCTACTTTGCCGCAAATGTTCCGCATAACCGTTTACAGGTATCCGGAACGGGCCTGTTTTACAATTTACGAACCCGATCGTATAAGCCTTAACTACAAAGAAGCGCTGGCGAAAATAGAGGCTGTTTCACGGGCTTTGCATGAAAAAGGCGTCAAAAAAGGCGATAAAGTGGCTGTTACGGGTAAAAATTCACCTGAATGGGCGGTTGCTTATTTGGCCGCCGGCTTCGCGGGCGCGATAGTAACGCCTATAGACTGCCAGCTTAAAATCAATGAATTGGAGTTGCTTGTTAAAACGGCCGGAGCCAAAGTTCTTTTTGCGGACGAAGAAAAATATGAGCATTTCAAAAACGCAAAAATAGACGGCCTGGAACAGATTTATTCGCTTTCCCGCGGAACCGGCGAGTATATTTACAATTTAGACGGCCCTTCCTGGGAAGACTTAAATCCGCCGCAGGCTTCCGATACAGCGGCAATTCTTTTTACATCCGGCACCACTGGCAATCCCAAAGGCGTAATGTTAAGCCACAGCAATCTGGTTTCCGATTGCTATCTGGCGCAGGGCGCCCCGTTGGACGTGTTGCACACGGATGTTTTTTACGCAATCCTTCCGATTCATCACGCATACACCATGCTGGCCGTTTTTATCGAGACTATCTCGACCGGGGCCGAGGTTGTTTTTGGGAAAAAACTGGTGGTGGCGAATATGCTTCACGATCTTCGTGAAGCTAAGGTTACAATGCTTTTGGGCGTACCCATGCTTTTTAACAAACTTTTGGCCGGAATTTTGCGCGGATTGCGTGAAAAAGGAATTGTCGTTTACGTAATAATCACTTTTTTAATGACAATTTCCGGTATAATCAAAAAATTCTTTGGGGTGAATCCTGGCGGAAAAATGTTCGGCGCGGTTCTTGAAAAAGCGTCTTTATCCACAATACGCACCTGTATATCCGGCGGCGGGCCGCTTTCTCCGTCTGTTTTCCGCAAATTCAACCAGCTTGGCCTTGATTTTGTGCAGGGTTACGGCCTTACGGAGACGTCGCCCATAATCACTTTGAATCCGGTTGAGCATTACAAAGAAACGAGCGTGGGCAAAGTAATCCCCGGCGTAGACATGAAGATTTTGGAACCGGACGAAAACGGTGTAGGCGAGGTTGCGCTAAAAGGCCCCATGGTTATGCAGGGCTATTTTGAAAGACCCGAAGAAACCGCGGCTTGCTTTACAAAAGACGGTTACTTTAAAACCGGAGACCTGGGCCGCTTGGACAGTGAAAACTATCTGTACCTTACAGGGCGGGCCAAAAACATGATTGTCACCGAAGGCGGTAAAAATGTGTACCCTGAAGAAATTGAAAACGAATTCCAGCTTTTTGACGAAATAGACCAAATTCTGATACGCGGCTATGTACCGGATAAAAAAACTAAAACCGAGCATATTGAGGCTTTGGTGTTTCCCGGCGAAGAATTTGTAAAAAGTCTGGGCCAGGTTAGAGAAAAAATATCTGAGCGTATTAAAGCTATAATCACTGAAGTAAATGGACGTCTGGCCCCTTACCAAAAAATAGAAAAAACCACCATTTTGGAAGACCCGCTGGAAATGACCACCACCAAAAAAATAAAGCGTCACAATAACGACGCGGATGAAAAACCGGAAAGTAAAAAAATAGACTGAGGTTTTCGGGCGACTTCAGTTTCCGCAATCCGGCCCTGCTTGGCCCTGCCGGCAGCCGCTAAAAACAGCAAATGCGCGGCGTTTTGCTGTTTTTAGCAAAGGTTGCCCGCAGGTTAGCCGGCAACCAGCCGGGTTATTGACACAAATCCGCCATTTGAGTTAACCTTTAACAATGAAGTTACCCCCCCCCCCCCCCGTTGTTTCTAACGGACGCTTCTTATCACCCTGTAAATAATACTAAACTCCAACTTATAATTTATCGCTTTGCGGAACGCCGCTTTCCGGACGGCTTATGACCGTAAAAGCTTTTATTCCCTGCGGCCTTTTATACTTGCGCCGCCGCTACACCATGCGTCTTTTAACCGCGCTTTGCAAAATGTTTGCGAAATGGGGCGTTAAGCCGCTTGCGGGAAGCGTGTTGAAAAGCCCGTGTTTTACGCGGCACGCTCTCTTTTTATCCAAAAATTTATATACATGTTGTTATGCGCCATACGCGCTGCAATTATAATTAGGAGGAAATGTAATATGAAAAAGAATTATATTCTTGTGATTATGCTAATAATTGGTTTTTCTATTGAGGCGCAACAAAACCAATTGCCAAATATTGAAATGACTATCGATAATATACCTGACTGGGTTTATTCTTTCCGGTCATTACCGTCAGAAGATAAGATTTGGGGAATGGGTGCAGGCAAGTTAAGCGCCGAAAATGCTTCTTGTGAACTGGCGAAATTTAATGCGCAAGCGAGTCTATGTCAAGCGATTTCATCATCTATGCAACGTATAGAAAATAAAATGGATAATCCTTCGCCTTCAGAAAAACGTCTCTTATATGAATTAAATTTTTATCAAAATGAATTTTATAGCCTTCTAGAACTAAGGGCTGCGGAGCAGGTGGCATTCGAATTGAACGAATTCATAAAAATTGAACGGCGGACAAAAACTAAAGACGGAAGTATATGGTATTTGGTATCAATTCAAAAGAATAATGCAAATAAATTTGAACAAATAATTAGTAATTATAAAGAAAAATTTATTGAATCTTACACAGAAGCTAGAAGATAAATAGAGTTGTTTAAAAACCTCAAGTTTTTAAACAACTTCCATTAAAAAACACGGTTTTGTAAGGCTTTGGCCTGAAAAACCGTAAGACTTGTGAGACAATCAACCGGGTTGTTAAACAAGTCCAATTTATAAAAAATAATTTTATGTAATAAAATGTATTAATTCAATATTTTACCATAGGAGGGTGAAGATGAGAAAGAATGATTTGTTTACGGGAATAGTCAGCGCCATGTTGGCGATGGTAGTCGGGCTGATTATAGTTGGGTGTGCAAGCGGTCCAAAAATTAATACAAGCTTCATGAAAACTTCGATGCCGAAAGAAAGTCATGCAGTATTGTATGCCGAGCCCAATATTTTTATTGTCAGAATTGATGATCAGGGGACGTACCTTACATCGGGAGGGCAAAAGGTTTTTGCTTTAGCTCCAGGTGTACATACAATCGAAGTAGGATATCAGGCTGAAAGTAGAAACGGGGATACTATCACAAAGACAACCTCTGAAGTTGTAGCTATCGATCTGAATTTAGTTGCGGGGGAGTATTATTCCGTGAGAGCGGTTCTTAGGGACGATACCATAGATTATTCTGCCGGTATATTAGCAGACTCGGTACTAAAAGGCGAATTAAGAGAATAGAGTTGTGCGGAAACTGGAGTTTCCGAACAACTTCCGCTTAAAAACAGCCAAATGCGTAGCATTTTTCAAGACTTGGGGGACAACCAATCGGGGTGGCG
>JAITER010000085.1 GCA_031281945.1 Spirochaetaceae bacterium
TACACCCCCGCTTACGCTCTTTCACCGTTAAACCGCGCTAAAACAACGCGAAACCCCCCCGGGCAGCCCCCCCCCCCCCCCCCCGCAAGCAAGCGCCTGGCGGCGGACGTTTGCGGGGCGGCTATGCGCCGGAAGGCGGCGGCGCGTTAGCAAGCAACGAAAACAGGCCGTGTAGCCGCCGGTGTGGTTTGGCGTTATACTTCTTTGCGTGAGCGTTTTTTGGAACGACAGGGTAAGGCGGCTAAGTCCTTATACGCCGGGCGAACAACCCAAAAACGGCGCCTCTGTAATTAAGCTAAACACAAACGAAAACCCCTACCCGCCGTCTCCTTCTGTAATAGAGGCTGTTACGCGGGCGGCCGCCTCGCTCCGCCTTTATCCAGACCCTTCCGCCATGCCTTTGCGCGAGGCTTTGGCGGAAAAATTTTCACTTTCCGTGGAAAACGTATTTTGCTCAAACGGTTCTGATGAAGTTTTGGCGTTTTGTTTTGGAGCCTTTTTCCCGGAAAAGCCGGACGGCGGGCGTCCCGTTCTTTTCCCTGACATAACGTATAGTTTTTACCCGGTGTACTGCGGGTTATGGAACACGCCGTTTTGTGAAATACCGGCGGGCGATGATTTTTCCATAAACTTTAATGATTACAACATACCAAACGGCGGCGTTATATTTCCAAACCCAAACGCGCCCACATCCATAGCACAAACGAAAGAAGCCGTGCTTAAAGCCGCCGGGTTTCAAATGGAAAGGCGCCGCGTTCTTGTGGTGGACGAAGCTTACGTTGAATTTTGCGGCGAAACCGTAGCGCCGTATATAAAAGAATATGAAAACCTCCTTGTAGTTCAAACTTTTTCCAAGGCGGCGTCTCTGGCGGGCCTGCGCGTAGGTTACGCCCTGGGAAACGCCCGGCTTATTCAGGCTTTAGAACGCGCGCGCGATTCTTTTAATTCGTATCCTGTGGACGCTTTGGCCTGCGCCGCCGCCGCCGCCGCGGTGCGCGACTGGGATTACAGCCGCAAAATGAACCGCAGAATTATCGCCTCCCGCGAAAAAACAATTTCCGCGTTACGCGCTATGGGCTGGAAAGTTCTTCCTTCCAGCGCGAATTTTATATTCGCAAGCCCGCCGGCCGTTCAAAAAGGAGACGTCCCTGACGCAGCGGGGGTTTTTCAAAAACTGCGCGAAAAGGGCTTTTTGACGCGATATTTCCCGAAGGAGCGCGTAAAAAAGTTTTTACGCATAAGTATAGGATCAGAAGAGGAGATGGACTTGTTTTTAAAATGCTGTATGGAGCCGCTATGAAAGAAGCTGAAGCCGGCCCTATAGAAAACCATCGCGAACGCGAAGAAAAAGGCGTTATTGTGTACCCTGTGTATTCCAGACGCAGCGGCGGCCTTTCTATAGGCGTAAATTTATTTGTAGATAAAAAAAAGTGCAACTTTAACTGTCCGTACTGCGAGGTGTTTGATTTTAAAAACAAATCCGTTTTTAGTCTTTTGGATTTAAAAGAGCAACTTTTATACGCTTTTCAAAAGGCGGAAGAAACCGGCGTCAGCGTTAAAGACGTTTGTTTTTCCGGAAACGGCGAGCCTACGCTTTCGCCGTATTTTATTCAGGCGCTAAATCTTGTTATTGATATACGCAAAACGCTGAATTCCAGCGCCAAAATTGTCGTGATAACAAACGGAACCGGATTTTTAAACAGAAGCGTTTTTATGGAAATAAAAGACGTCTCCGCTAATGTAGAACTTTTTGATGTATGGGTGAAAATTGACGCGGGCTGTGAAGACTGGTATAAAAAAATGAACAATTCAAATGTTGAATACCGCGACTTAATTTCCGGCGTAAAACTATTCGCGGAACTCCGCCCTTTTACAATTCAAACAATGCACTGCGCGTACAAAGGCGAGGCGCCGCCACAAGACGAAATTCAAAACTGGATCAATCTTGTATGCGGCCTGGTTAAAACCGGCAATGCGCGTAAAATCCAGATATACGGCAAAGCAAGGAGTTCACCGCAAGACCCGCTCTGCGAACCATTGCCCCTGGAAAGCCTGCAAGCCCGCGCCGCTTTGCTAAAAGACGCCTTAAAAAAACAAGGCTCCCAAACTCCGGCGCTGGTCTACGAATAAAAGCGCCGGCAAACACGCGCTTAAACGCCCGCAACCGGCGCTTTCCCGGCGGCCAAGTTTCGCATAACAAAACCCTGTTCAAACAACGGAACGTTACGCGCTATTATGCCGCGGGTTGTGTTGCGCAAATTTACATGGCTCTTAAAGCGCAAGTTGAACTTAACAGCTTGTTCCCCAACCTTTGCGCGGCGGGCAAACATTCACAGCGCAACGTTTTAGTTTACTCCGGAGCTATCCAGGAAGACGCCTGCCCGTACACCATGGCAGGGCCGCCATTGGAATCAGATATGTTATTTCCGTAATATCTTACATTTCCGGAATATTCTATCTCCAAAAATCCACAGATCGCCTTGGAGGCAAAACTGTAAATAGCCATGTGCGCCGAGTAATTATCCGGGCGGTACGCAAACGGAATAAGGTTGGAATCATCAGTTAAAAATGCGTTGTTGTTGGCCAATACGGGCCTATAGCCTATGTCGCAATATACGGTTCTGCCGCTTTTGCGAAAAACAACCTGGCCAAACAGGCCTAAATCAAGCTGGATTGAAGCTACAGACGAATACGCCGCATCCGTTCTAGTCCAGGCGCCCCAGGCGGTTCCGTTGTAAATCCGCTCGTAAACAATGGCGCTCGCGGCGGGACGGTATATTTGACGGACAATATTAGCCGCGCTTCCAGTTTTGCAGGTGATAAAGCCCGTGGAAGTTTCGGGTATGCTCGAAACGGAAGTACTGCTTACATAGCCGTAGTAGGTTGTGTTGGCGGGCTGGCTTGCAAAAAAGTTGTTTAAGTCGCCTGATGTTATGTTCCCCACGTTCTTTACTTTTATCTCGTTCACCGCGCCGGTCAGGTTTTCCAGGTCCGTTTCCAGATCGGACACGCGGTCTTTAACATCCGCAAGCGCATCTTCAAGCGCCTCGACTCTATCCGCGACCGTCGAGAAGCCGTCACCAACCCCTAAAGCCGCCTGTAGCGCCGCTATAGCCTGCGCGTTCACCGCCATAAGCGCGTCCATCTCGGACTTATCGTAATAGCCCTCTTTCAGCATGGCCGCCGTAACGTAGTCCCCGTGCAACAGGTCGTACATCAA
>JAITER010000010.1 GCA_031281945.1 Spirochaetaceae bacterium
CATGGCGTGGGATAAAATATAGTTCCCCTCATACACAACCGGGTGCGGGTAGACCTCATTGAACCCTACGTCCAGCCACCATCTGACGGGTTTCTTCCGGTCATGGTTTCCCATAACCAGGATTTTGTATCCCGGCAGCCGTTGAATAACCGTTGCCAGATATTCCCTGTTCAGTCTCAGGCCGACATCCCCCAAATTGATGATCGTATCGCCGTTTTTAACCGTCGATTTCCATGCGTGTAATAACGCCGTGTTCATTTCCTTTACATCCGTAAAAGGCCGGTTACAATACCTGATAACATTCTCATGCCCCAAATGCAAGTCGGACCAGATATATGCCTTCCCGTCGCTATTTTTGTTCATCGCCGTTCCTCCCCGGTGTTCCCTCTTTGAGCAGGAGCTTTTGTACCGCCGTTTCCACCCCGGCAAGCCCCGCAAGGGTTTCATCAAAATTACGTTTGTTGTAAAACTCCATCATCTCGATATACTTACGTCCCACCAGTTTCATTACGGTCCCTGCTGGAAGCTCCCGCCGTATGGAGGCCGCATAGGTGTGCCGGAAGGAATTGATCGTCAGTTTCCGATCCCATGCCTGTATATCCGCCTTTTTGATGATACGCGCCATATAGCCATAGATATAGCGTTCGGTAACGGGCCGGGACGGATCTTTTTTGCCGGTGAAGCAGAAGTCGTTGTCTTTAAGCCGTTTCCGTTCAATATGCTCTTTGAGCAGCCTGAGCGTTAGATCGGGAAGGGGCACGATCCGCAGTTTCAAATATTCTCCGGGCCTCTTTTTACTGTAGGCGGTTCTGGCCCCGTTCTTCTTGACGAACCCGTCCACCATAAGCGCCTTGCGGTCAGACAGTATCTGTTTCGGGCGCAGCCCCCGTGTTTCCCCCGGTCGGAGTCCCGCAGTCAGGCAGCACAGATAGAAAAGGTACATATCAGGATCTTCGTAAATATCGGGATTGAAATACCGCTCCAATTCCCAATCGGTGAAGGTATCCGTTTTCCGGGTATTTCTTTTAAAAACGGGGAAGGAGGGGGTCGGAATATCACAGCCATACCAGCAGGCTTCCCGGCACAGCTCCTTTACCTTGGAAACGAAATTGCTCTTGTAACTTCCGGAACGATTACGGTCAGATAAATACTGTACGATTTCTTCGGCCTTCAATGAGGCGATGGGCTTATCCCCCCAAAGTATGATAATAGTTCTCATGACGGCCCGGCCCTCTTTCATAGAATGGGCGTCGAGCGGCTTCCCTGACCGGATGCGCCGCTTCATGTGATCGCTTTCCGGGAAGTACATCTTTTCCGCGATGGTCTTTACAAGGATGTTGTCTCCGATAACGTTTTCCTGTGGCGGCTTTTGTTTTTCCCGTTCCGCTTCCCGAACACATTGCCCGTTTATTTTCTGAATGCTTTCGTTTTTCAATAACATTGTTATCCTCCTCATGGATATGTTAGATTTTGCTTTGCCAAAATCGAGGCCCGTCCTGCCGGATAGGCCCCGATTTGCCGTTACTCCGCTTTGGGCAAGAGTTGTTGTACCGCCGTATCCGCCCCGGCAAGCCCCGCAAGGGATTCGTCGATAACCCGCTTGTTGTAATACTCGGTCATCCCGATGGTCGTGTGACCCACCAGTTTCATCACCGTCTCTGCCGGGAGTTCCCTCCTCATAAACGTCACGTAGGTAAACCGGAAGGAATGAACGATAAGCCTCCGTCCGTTTATCTCAATCCCCGCTTTCTCCATAAGCTTTTCCAGATTATCATGGACATAAAAAGCGGTGATGGGCTTGTCCGGTTCTTTCTGTCCTTTGAAAATAAAATCATCCTCCACAATCCCTTTTCCCGTGATGTGTTCCTTGAGGAGATTGAGGGTTATGTCCGGAAACGGGACGATGCGGAACTTCGGATGTTCCTCGGTCCCCTTTTTGTTATAGTTGGTCCGTATCCCGTTCGGCTTGACAAAGCCGTCCACAATGAGCGCTTTTTTATCGTACAGGATTTGCCTGGGGCGCATCCCCCGCGCTTCGCCCATCCGGAGCCCTCCTGAAAGGCAGCATAAATAAAACAAATACAGTTCCTTATCCTTGTACAGCTCCGGGTTGAACAATTTGGTTAATTCCTCCGCCGTAAAGATGTCCCCTTTCTTCGAATTCTTTACAAATGTAGGAAATGTGGGAGTAGGAATATCGCACCCGTGCCAGTACGCTTCCCGGTACATCTCTTTAACTTTGGAAATAAAATCCTGTTTGTGGCTGCCGGAACGTTTCAGATCGAATAAATATTTCCCGACTTCCTTGACGGTCAAACTGGAGAGCGGTTTATCTCCCCATTGATCAATGACCTTTTTCATGATGGCCCGCCCCTCCTGCATGGAATTGGGGTCCAGGGGCTTGCCCAACTGGACACGCCGTTTCATGTGATCGCTTTCCGGGAAGAACATGGTTTCCGCAACCGTCTTTACGAGGACGGCGTTCCCGCCCGAAAGGTCGGGGAGTTTTGCTACGAAGGCGTTGGCTTCATTTCTCGTCTGACAACCTTTACATACCTTCTGCGCCTGTTTTCCATTCACCAAAAAATAGTAATACCATTTGTGGATGACCCGCCCGTTTTTTACCCGCTGTTTCCTGAACACGTGGTAATCTTTCATCTCTTTGCCTCCAACTTGACATTTACTTGACCTACTTTGAAAGGTCTGTATCTGTCTTTAACGTAAGTCTTTATATAGCAAAGAGATAGAAACAGGGTTAATAGTTTTCGGGGGTTACCTCGCCGGGGTTCCGTTCCGCTAGGTCGGCTGCGCCTCCCACGGCTCACTTCACCCACATTTTGGCGGTTGCTGGAACGCTTCGCGTTTCTTTATCACAACCGTCAAACCGTCACCAACAGCCGGAACGTTATGCGAAATACCACAAAATTATTGTGTATAATAAATCATACGGTTAATAAAGTTTACTTGACAATAGTAAAAAATAGGCTATAATAGAGTTGTTCGGAAACTTCAAGTTTCCGCAAGCTGAACCAAGACTGGGCTTGGTTCAGCCAACTTCCGCTTGAAAACGCAAAATGCGTAGCATTTTGCAAGACTTGGGCGACAACCAACCGGGGCGAGCGAACAAGTCCAATGAGCGGCATGGGTGATAAATTTATTGAAACAACTTAAAATTTATTTGGAAACAACCGTATTCAATTTCAAATTCGCCTAAGATTCACCGGATAAAAAAGCAGATACAATAAAATTATTTGATGAAATAACTGAAGGGAAATATATAGCTTATACCTCAAATTATGTTTTACAGGAATTATTAAAAGCCGAAGAACCAAAAAGGAGCGATATGGTTGCTTTAGCGGAACAATATAAAATAAGATTTTTAGAAGCGGACGAAATTGCGGAAAAATTGGCTGATAAATATGTCGCAGAAGGAATAATCCCGCCAAAATACAAAACTGACGGGATTCACATAGCGATGGCAACGATTAATGATTTGGATATTATTGTAAGCTATAATTTTCAGCATATTGTCAAATTAAAGACAATAATTGGAACTGAAAGCATCAATTTGCGTGAAGGATATAAAAGGATAGGGATATATTCGCCAACGGAGGTAATTGAAAATGAGGAATGAACCAGGAGCATTAAAAGAGATACATATAATACGGGAAAAGATATATGAAGAAACAAAAAATATGACGTCATCGGAAAGAGCCGCATATGCAAATGCTCAGGCGAAATTATTGATAAATAAATACAATTTAAAATTAAAATATGAAAATAGAACAAAAGAATTAATATATTAAAATGTGACGCTTCGCATAACAGGTCTGTATGCGCTTCGGCGCTAAAGCGCCTCCGGGGTTCCGTTCGCCTAGGCCGCTACGCGCCGCAGTTGCGCCTGCGCTCCGCTCCCACGGCTCACTCCACCCGCATTTTTCCAGCCTTGGCCGCACGGCCCGCCGGAGATTTGCGTTTTAAAACGCCGCATCTTTACAAACCGCTAAAAATGCTTTACGTTATTTAACACGGTCAAAAAGGAGTTATATGCCCTCATCCCCCCCCCCCCCCCGCCGTCAACCATTTAGCCGCGCCGTCTAATAGCGAGCCTAAAAAGTTAAAAGAAATAAATAAAAAATTATATTACGCCCCCTGCAATAATTTTGGCGATGAATTAAACAAATTTTTGTTTGAAAAAGTTTTCAACGTCCGCTTTAGTTACTGCGGGAATGTTTGGGAGGCGGACTTTACGGCCATAGGGTCCGTCCTTGACTGGGCGTGTCCGCGACCAAGCGGATTACGGCGAAATTTGTCGTTTTTATATCATTTGTTGTTACGGCGTTATAAATTTTCAACATTAACCGCGCTTGGTTCGGGTTTTAACAAATGGGAGGAAAACCAGAAAATCAAATTCGCCAGAAAAATAGATTTTAAAATTGTTCGCGGGAAGCACACAGAAAACTATCTGCGAAAAAACAATATTCTTAAAGGTGAAGTGAAACTGGGTGATTTTGGATTGCTTATTCCTTATATGATTGACGCGCGTATAACAAAAAAATATAAATTAGGCGTTATACCTCATTATTCCGATTTGAATTCCCCGGTAGTTTATGACTTTTATAAAAAACACGCGCCAAATTGCGTTATCATCAATGTTCAGGACGACGTCTGGAAAATTATAAGGCAAATAGCGTCATGCGAATTAATAGCATCCTCATCGCTTCACGGTTTAATAGCGGCGGACGCTTTCGGCATTCCAAATATATGGTTTGAAAACCGTTTGAAATACGGCGGGGAATGGCGTTTTAAATACCTGGATTACTACAGCATATACGGGATTGAAAATATGAAGCCGTTTGAATTAATTGAGATGCTGGACGAAGATTTAAGTTTTATAAAATTAAATTATAAAATCGATTATGAAACGGTAAAGAAAAAACAGCGCGAATTATACAACTGGGGTAAAATTTATTTTGAGAATTTGGGTTGTTCCAAAACTTAAGTTTTGGAACAACAACCTTAGATTTAAGAGAAAATGCGGACTTTTAACGCCTTTTCGCGGACTTTTGACCGTCTTTTCCAAGAGGCTGTTTCCAAAACAGCCGGGTTTTGAAACAGGCCCAATTTATAGCGCCCGCGCCGCGAGCCGCAAGCGAAGCCGGCCCGCGCCTGGCTGCGGGGGCTTCATATGCGGGGCGTTTTGGTATAATTAAAGCCGCCGCAAAACGGCGGGGCGTTAGACCCCAAGCGGAAACACCGTTTCGTTAAAACGGCTGTAATCGCAAGCGATTTTTAAGAGCAGGAGTGTTTAAAAAGCCCGCAAAATTAAAGTTTTCGGACTTTTTTTAAGGTTGTTATGAAAAAAAGCGCCATGTTTTTACTGTGGGTTGGAGCCGCCGTCTCCGTTTCCGAAATATTCACAGGGGGGCTCCTGGCCCCGCTGGGTTTTGTCAAAGGATTTATCGTGATAATCGCCGGGCATTTAATAGGAACGGCGCTTTTCGCCGGAGGGGCCTACGTCTCCTACCGCCGTAAAGTAAACGCGATGAACGGCGTAGCTTTTTCTTTCGGAAAAGCCGGCGCGAAGCTGGTCGCGTTATGCAACATTATACAGCTAACCGGTTGGATAGTCATTTTGGTTGCGCAGGCGTCCGGGGCCGTAACCGCCGTATTTCCGGCTCTGCCGTTTTGGGTCGCGGCGCTTGTTTTATCCGTTCTTCAATTGGCGTGGGCCCTGTCTTTCGGCAGCCCCGGCGGGAGGATAAACGATATGGCGGTGATTCTTTTGGCCGGCCTTTGCGTTATGTTCCTGGTTGAGTCGTTTGGCGGAGCCGCCGGAACTTTTGCGGTTTCAAACGGCATGAGCGTAATGCTGGGAATGGAATTGTCAATAGCCATGCCTGTTTCGTGGCTGCCTTTAGTGGGAGATTATTCGTGTAAAGCAAAGAACGGAGCCTGCGCCGTGCTGGCTCCGTTTCTGGGGTATTTTTTGGGAAGCTGTTTTATGTATGTAATCGGGCTTTCCGCCGCGGTTTTCAGCGGGAGCGACGTCTTCACTTTTATAGCGTCAAGCAAATTTCGTTACGCCGCCTGCGGTATAGTTTTACTGTCTACAGTAACGACAAATTTCGTCGCTATTTATTCAGCGGCCGTATCATCAACTCAATGGGTGAAAACCAAAAATATTCGCGGTCTAATTTTAATTATAGGAATCTTTACATTACTGGTTTCAGTTTTTTTCCCCGTAAGCCGCTTCGAGATCATTTTGGAAAAATTTCTTGTTTCCATCACAATGGTGTTCGTTCCCGTATTCACCGTTGTTTTACTTGATTTCTTTTACAAAAATCCTGAATTAAAAAATCCGGTGGGTTTTCAAAATTTAACTATCGCGCTTATAGGGATAACCGGAAACTGGCTGTTTAACAAATACAGCGTATTCATCCCCACGGTAATGACCGTCGTTTTGGTTTCCGCTTTGTTTATCGTAAAAAACAAAGCTTGCAGCCGCATAAAGGCCGCCAGCCGGCGGTAAACGGCGCTTATTGCGAAACGCGATTTTTTTAAGGCTATAGGCGGCGGGCCGCAAAGGTTTTCGTTATGCGGAAAAACGCTTTTCCGCCGCCCTGGTTCTTTTAAGGCCGTTCTTCAACACCCGCCAAACGCAAAAGCCCGCCGTTTTTAGACTAAGCTTAAATTCCGCCTAAAAGCGCGCGCACAGGCGGTTTTGCGCGGTTTTTC
The DNA here is from genome assembly GCA_031281945.1 of Spirochaetaceae bacterium. Lineage (GTDB taxonomy): Bacteria > Spirochaetota > Spirochaetia > Treponematales > Breznakiellaceae > JAIROZ01. The sequence continues at coordinate 6,739 of JAITER010000010.1, forward strand.
AATTTAGAAAAAGGCGAAAAGCGCCGATATTTGGTGGGATATGTGTACTTTTAAGCGCTTGCCGGCGATTTTGCTGTTGCTTTGCTTTTGCCGGGTTTACGCGCAAGACGCGCCGGGTTCTTACGGAACCGGCACGGCGCGGGCGGCTTCGCCTGTATCGGCTGGGCCCGCGCCGTTGCAGGCTCGCGGCGGCGGCCTTACGGTGGATCAAGCGCTTAAAATTTTAGACGCGACTTTAAGCTGGGATCCTTTTTTTAAAAACGGCAGATTTTTTTCAAACGGGCGTTGGGCCGCTTTTAGCTCAGACGAGATGGGGGCGGACGGGATTATATTATACGACGGCAAATATATTTTAAACGCGCCCTCCCCTTTTTTAAAATCCGGCGAACTTTTTTTCCCTCAATCCTTTGTAACTGAGTTGAAAAACCGTTTCGACCAGTCAAAACAGGAAGAAGGCGGCCGTTTTATGATAGCGGCCATAATAATAGATCCGGGTCACGGAGGCAAAGACGAAGGCGCTTCCGCCGAACATATTATAAACGGCAAAAAAGTGCGCGCCGTAGAAAAACAGATTACGCTTGCGGCCTCAAAAAGGCTGTACGAAATGTTAAAAAACAGGTTTCCAGGGAAAAAAGTTTTGATCACCAGAACCGGCGACACTTACCCCACGCTAGAAGACCGCGTAGCGCAGGCCAATAGCGTGCCTTTAAAAGACGACGAGGCTATCATTTATGTTTCTGTTCACGCCAACGCGAGTTTAAACAAGCATGCGCGCGGGTTTGAGGTGTGGTATTTAAGCCCGGAACACAGGCGTGTAGTAGTAGATAAAAATAAATACACAGAATCCAACGAAATTGTGTCGATATTTAATTCTATGCTGGAGGAAGAATTTACTACCGAAAGCATAGAGATGGCCAGGGCGATAGACGAGAATTTCAAAAAAGATTTCTCCTCGCTAATGCCGTCTCGGGGGCTTAAGGCGGAGGAATGGTACGTAGTCCGCAAAGCGCGTATGCCGTCGGTTTTGGTTGAATTGGGCTTTGTAACCAATCCAGAAGACGCAAAACTGCTTTTAGACGGCGCCTACTTGAATAAGATGGCGGATTCAATTTATAAAGGCATAGAGGACTTTGTAATAAAATTTGAAAGCTGGAATTTGCTAGGTTGATGCGCGTTTTTCAGACGGGGATTTTCAGCGCGGCGGGCGGGGTTTTATCCCAAATTCGCGCAAGCGCGGCGTTTAGAGATTTTATTCAGCTTACAAAAACTCCGTATTTTTATTTGTGTCTTTTGGCGTTTTTAAGCGCCTTTTGCGCGGCGGATTTTTTTACTAAGCCCCAGGCGCGGCGCGTTTATTGGTTTTGCGCGCTGGATGGTACAAATCCGATTGTCGAGGAACGTTTTTTACCGTCGGCGTCTTCTTTAGAGAAGGCGGTGGAACAGTATGTCAGTGAATTTTTGCTGGGGCCCGCTTCAATAGGGGCGGCGCCGCTTTTCAACACGGATGCAACGCTTGATTCCTTTATCTTTAGGGATGGAGAGGCGTATATCGGATTGCCCAGGCGGGTTTTAATACAGGATCCGGTTAGGGACGAAGCCGTTGAACGCACAGTTTATGACGGCGTACGGATGTTAAAAAGCGGGATTTTACGGAATTTTCCTAACGTTAAAACGGTAAAAGTTTTCGCCGGCGGTTTAGAAATCATAGACGACTCAACCGGCGATTGACTTTCTCTTCGTATGGGATGTATCATCACTATGTTGTGATGTTAAATATGCAATTGGAAAGGAGCAATAAATGAAGCGTTCATTATTTTGCATAGCAATCGCTTTGGTGGCGGTTGGCGGGTTAGTTGCGGACGAGGAGGTCTTGATTGATTTTGCGAATCTTGTTCCCAACATTTTACAAGGCGCAGAGCCTCAGAGCGGTCAAAATCAAAACACTCTTATGGACTTTTCTAAAAGCGCCGGAACGAATGTGGCGCCTGAGCAAAGAAGCGCTATGATAACATCTCTGGTTATTCCAGAGTGGCTTGTAGAACTCGCTTCCTCATCGAAAAGTATTGTTAATTCGGAGTTAAGTTACACCCGAGTCGCGCAATCAAAAGAATTCGGCCCTGTTATGGGCGTTAGGGTTCACTTCCCCGTCTCGGCTTATAATTCTTGGGCGCTGATAAAACCGCCGTTTGATATACCGGCGTATAACTATGATATAGGAAACGAAGACGGCACTGTATCTGAACCCACCGAAAAACCCAACTACAGCACGACCAAATCCCGTTTTGAAAACGGCTACGGCGTTGTAAAAAACGTAGGGGCCATCAAAAAATTGCAGGTGCGCGTTTACGGGCTTAACTTCCCGCATTCGCTTTCCGCCATTTTTGTGGACGGCGACGGACATGAACATGAAGTTTTTATGGGCTATCTTAACCAGGAAGGCTGGCAGGAACTCACGTGGAACAATCCGGCGTACGTTAATCAAGTGCGTATAAGCGCCGTGCGCATCTACCCGCTGTACCCCAATTACGCGCCGTACATCCGTTTCGCCGGGTTTAGAATACAGAGAGACGGCTCTAACGAAGGCGGCGACTTTGTTACTTACTTTAAAGATGTAAAAGTTATATTCGATAAAGCCCAGCTTGAAGCTGAACGCGATGTAAACGATGAAGACGAATGGGGCATCATCAACGAACGCGAAGCCGCAAAGCAAAACCGTGAAGCCAAAGAATTTGGCCGCGATAGCGTTCTTCGTTACCTTGAAAAACAGAAGCTTGCTCCAGAAAGTGAATTCAAAAACGAGGAAACAGAGGAAGCTGGAAACGCCGGAGCCGTTAACTAATAAACGGTAAACACCGCCTGTCGCGCCCAAAAAAAACGGCGCGGACAGCCGGTTTCCTGGCAATAAAAAAAGGCGCTGGTTGTAAACCAGCGCCTTTTTTTATTGCCAATGCTTCTGTGGTGGGTCTGGGAGGTTGCGGCCTCCCAGCGGGGGCGGCGGGGGCGGAGCCCCCGCGCTTTTGCTACGCAAAAATGCGCCCAAATGCGGGGCGCCGCCCCGCACCCCGCGAGGGGGCCTAAAGGCCCCCTCGACCCCCTAAAGTTAAGCCTTTCTGTAACAGGGCTAATAAATGGATTTTATGTAGCGCTCCAGCACGACAGTAAAAGCCTCCATCTCTTGCGGCTGTATGTCTCCTATGTTGGCTATGCGAAAAGTAGCCGCATCCGACAACTTGCCGGGGTAAATGGTAAAACCGCAGGCGCGGGCGGCATCATGCAGGGCTTCAAAGTTGTATTTGGGACTGTCCGGCTCTATTATCGCCGTAATCAGCTTTGACTGGCAGGACGGCGGAACCAGCATCTTCAAGCCAAGCCGTTCCACCGCGCCTGCCAACACGTCCCAGCAAGCGCAATAACGGGCGTAACGACCCTCCACAGTTTCCAGTTTGGCTTCGATTATTGCCTGCCGCAAAGCGTACAAAGTTTGAACGGGAGGGGTAAAGCGCGTCTGCCTGGACTTCTTAAAACAGGCGTACTGGTCCAAAAGGTTAAGGTAATAGTTGCGCATGGGATAGTTCTTCGTCTTTTCCAAAGCATCTTTGCGGCAGAAAACAAAGGCCGCGCCGGCCATCCCCTGTATGTTTTTGTTCGAGGTGGACGCCATAAAGTCGAAGCAGTCCGCGTCCATGTCTATCGGAACGGCGGCGAAGGCGCTTACGGCGTCCACGATTGTTGTAACGCCGTGTTCGGCGCAAAAACGGCAGAGTTCTTGGGCGGGGTTCAAAAGACCGGTCGTCGTTTCATGATACACAATCGCAAAATGAGTATATCCGCCCGACAACAGTTTTTGTTTTACCGCCCCCACGTCCAGCGGCGCAAAACCTGAGCTTTTGTATACGTCAAAGTTAAGTTTGTAAACGGCGGCGATTTTCGCGAAACGCTCGCCGTAAGCGCCGTTGTCCACGATTAGCAACTTGCCGCCGTCCGGTACGCAGGAGGAAATCATCACCTCGTCCGCCGCGGTGCCGGAGCCGCCGAACAGCACGGTTTCAACGCGGCCCGGCTTTCCGGCCAACAGCGACAGCTCGGCGCATATCCATTCCATCACATCGCCGAATTCCCCCTCGCGAGGGCATATATCCGCGCAAACTTGCGCGTACTTTACAGAATCAGTGGTAGTGGCCGGGCCGGGATTAAGCAAAACCTCGCGCCGCACCCGTAAAAGGCTCTCCGCTTCCACAATCGCGGGGAATATTTTTTGCGCGGCCTGTAGATGATCTTCGCAGTCTATCTCGCGCCAAAGGTAGTTTTCTATTTTCCGTATAAAGACGGGAATCCGGTTTTCCCGCCGCGCCGAAACCGCTTCCAGCGCCGCCTCGTACTCCATTTTTGGGTTTTTAGCGGCGTTCTCGTTCATGAACAA
>JAITER010000042.1 GCA_031281945.1 Spirochaetaceae bacterium
TTTTTTTTTTTATAAAAAATTTTTTTTGCGTTTTTTTTTAAAAAATGGATTTAATTTTTTGTGCCCCCCCCCCCCCCCCCCGCTAACCCTTGTTTTGAGGACGCGCTTTACAATGCGGATTTTTATGACGGCCAGAGTCCGGGTAGTATTGGCAGCGCCAAAGCTGTTTTGCCGGAGGTTCTGGCCATATTGCCAAAGGTAGAATCCGCAGTTGACTTTGGTTGTGGAGTAGGCGGATGGCTGGCGGTGTTAAAAGAATTAGGCGTAGCATCTATAAATGGCTATGACGGTGATTGGGTTGATGTAAATAAGCTAAAAATACCAAAAGAATGCTTTTTCCCCGCGGATCTTACACAAAAAATTGATGTTCAAAGAAAATATGATTTAGCTATGTCTTTGGAAGTTGCGGAGCATTTGCCCGAAAGCGCCGCCGGCGGCTTCGTGGAATCCATCGTTCAGGCCTCTGACTTTGTGCTTTTTTCGGCGGCTATACCACTTCAGGGAGGAACAAATCATATTAATGAACAATGGCCGGATTATTGGGCTAGACTCTTTAGGAAAAACAACTATATCCCGGTGGATGTTTTAAGAAATATCTTTTGGAATGATGACAGAATTGAAGTGTGGTATAGGCAAAATCTAATGCTTTTTGTAAATGAAAAAAGACTAACGGATATTAAATTTGTTCAAGAAGATAAATTAAAGAATAATAATCAGTTGTCTTTAGTTCATCCGCAAATGTATATTTGGCGTACAGGAATGGAATTTCACGCATATAAAATTAGGTTAAAAGAATTATATAAAATATCTTTAAAAAGAACGGTAAAATTAATCCTTGGTCAAAAATTGTGCGCTATAATACGAAATCAAATATATAATACGCAATTAAATAAAAAACGTAAAAAAATACCGTAAAACATAAATTTTCAACGACTTAAGCACGGTTCTTCACTTTCTATGAATCCTCTTTCCTGTTCAATAGGTTGCTCAATTTATAAGACGGACGTCGCGATTTTAGACAAATATTTTATTGACAGGCGTTTTAGAGCCTGTTATACTATATTAAATCATTTGAAGTGCTGAACAATGGGCGCTCAAGGGATTAACTTTGCTGAAATTTCCAAAAGGCGTTTTAACGCCGAAATGGACCAACCCAAGGAGGTTCCTAATGTCCAAGGTTAAGCATTTATCGCTTGCCGGCCTTTTATTGGCCACGCTTATTCTTTTTGAACGTTTTATCTCTTTTGATTCCCAACTACTTCGTTTAAGTTTTGCGTATGTTCCTTACATTCTTGCCGGATGGTTGTTAGGCCCTGTTTGGGCTGGCGTTATAGGAGTTTGCGGTGATTTGCTGGGCATGCTTCTTATGCCTAAAAGCAGTTTTTTTGCGGGTTTTACCCTTAACGCTTTTCTTACCGGATTTATTTACGGATTTTTTCTTCACAATAAAAAAATAAATAAAAAAACTTGTGGTTTGCTTTTATTAAGCCTTTTGTTGGTTCACATCTTTGTTCATTTAGGTCTTACGACTCTTTGGCTTTCTATAATGTATAAAAAAGCATTTTTTGTAATTATTACAGGACGTATTATAGCAAACGTAATCGAATTGCCTATTGAATTTGCGTCAATGATTTTCATTTTTCGCTTTCTCGAAAAGCCCGTTAATTTATTTTTAAGAGACGTAAATAAAGATGGGGATGCTGTTGCATACGAGGGCGACGAAACCATAGGAGAAAATAAAACGGATGATTCGCCGGACGCTTCAAAACAACCGCCGGACGAATTACGTTAAAAATAAACAAATAAACTGGACTTTATTAAAAAGGTTCCGCCATGATTTCTGTTGAGAACGTTGATTATATATACCCATCCGGTAAAAGGGCGCTTTCAAATATAAATCTGCGCATAAAAAAAGGTGAATTTGTAGCCATTGTAGGTCATAATGGTAGCGGTAAATCTACTTTGGCCGCCCTTATTTCCGGTTTGGAAAGGCCGTCCAAAGGTAAAATCTTTTTGGACGGAATAGACGTCCGCGATAAAAAAAACTTTCTTAAACTCCGAAAAACCGCAGGTATTGTATTCCAAAACCCTGAAAACCAGCTTGTTTTTGAAAAAGTAAAAGACGACATAACTTTTGGCCTTAAAAATATAGGCGTTAATGATGCGGAAATTGAAAAACGAATAGAAGCAATATCGTGTAAAATGCGGATAGAAAAATTTACGGATTCTTTTGAATTATCCATGGGGCAAAAACAGCGTGTGGCTATAGCCGGCGTTCTTGCTATGGAGCCGTTATGTGTTATATTTGATGAACCCACGGCCATGCTTGATCCAAAAGGGAAAAAAGATATACACAACATTGTTGTTGATTTGCACAAACAAGGTATGACTATCGTTTATGTAACCAATGTAATTGACGAAGTGTTATCGGCTGAACGTATAATTATACTTGAGAATGGCGTTGTAAAATATGAAGTAAAACAGATGGAATTGTACAATAACGCCCAAAAACTTAAAGAATCAGGACTTGAAATGCCGCTGATTATAGACATGATATTGAATCTTAAACATAAAGGCGTAAACTTAAATATATCGGAATTAAATATTGACGGTGTTGCAAATGCGATTGTTGAATGGGGTTCATTGGCGAATAAATAGAGTTGTTCGGAAACCTCAAGGTTACGCAAACCAGGCCGTGCTTGGTTCGCTTTCGCCGGCTTCCGCTTGAAAACGCAAACGCCAAGCATTTTGCAAGGATTTAGGCGGCAACTAGCAGGGTTGGCGAGCAAGCCCAATGACTTATTCGCCAAAGTGTGATGGTAATATACGTATTGGCGGTGCGCTGTTTTGTGTTAGACGGATAATTTGGGTGTATCATGATAAATTTATTTAAATTTTTATCTATTTTTGCGTATACAATTTTAATATTCTTTTTTTCTGGATATTGGTTGCTTGCGTTTTTTGTTGTTAATGTCGTTGCGATTATTATAACAAAAATTACGCCGCTTTCCGCGTTAAAATATATAACGGCTCTTTTACCTTTTATTCTTTTTGCTTCAATTTTTAATTTTATTCTTGGGTATATAGGAAATGCTTTAAATCTAGCCGCGCGTCTTATTCTAATATGTAATATAACCCAATGTTATAAAAAAGCGGTAAGCGCGACGAGCCTTGCGTCCGCAATAGAATTGCTTTTTTACCCTCTTCGCGTTTTTAAAATAGACAGTAAGGATGTTAGCCTTATGGTTTGTATAAGCATCGCCTTTTTACCCGTACTGCGGCGCGATTTTTCAGCTATACGGATGTCTTTGCGTTCAAAAGGCATGAGACTTTCTTTTAAAAATTTTAAATATTTTTTAAAACCATTTTTTATCGGTATATTGCAAAGAACCAATGAAATTTCCAAAGCTATATGTGTAAAAGCTTACGGTTTATAATCCCTTATAAAGGCCGTATTGCGAGGTTTTAAGCGTATTAAAGGCCAAGCTTTGTTAAAGAATAAACCGGAAATTAATCAATAACGCTCGAAAGCCGCTTTTGTTTCCGTCCAAATTTAATTACTCGAAATTACAGTTGAATTACACGCAATAAGTAGAAATACCGTAGCCAGTAACACGAGCGGGAATTGTTGTGAATAGCCTAATTTTCGCAACTAAAAACGGCGAAAAATTAACGCTGATTTTATAAACAGTATTTAATTAATTTATACTTAAACATCTCTATTTTTTTTAATAAAAATACTATATTCTGAAAAAATGCTTGATTATCGTTTTATTGTTGATAATTTAGACGCTGTTCAGCAGAACATAAGAAACCGCGCAATGACGGCGGATGCTTCTGTTGTTGTAGAGCTTTTCCGCCGCCGGACGGAGGCGTCAACGGCGTTACAAAATTGTCAGCAGAAGCGGAATACAAACGCGACCGCAATGAAAAACAAAATTACCGCAGACGAAAGGGAAAACCTTGTTCGTGAAGGTAAAAAATTAAAAGAAGATGCGGCTGCGCTGGAAAAAGAGCTTTCTAAAATTGAAATTGAACTTGAAAATGAAGCTAAAAAAATCCCCAATATGGCGCACCCGCTTGCTCCTGTAGGCAAAGAAGATAAAGCTAATCTGGAGGCCGCCCGTTATGGTTCAATTCCAGAATTTGATTTTGAGCCGAAAGACCATGTTGCGCTGGGTCAGGAGCTTGAAATAATAGATTTTGACGCCGCCACAAAGGTTTCCGGACCTAAATTTTATTATTTAAAAAACGAAGGCGTGTTTTTGGAGTTGGGCCTCGTCCGTTATGCGCTTGACGTCTTGCAAAAACATGGGTTTACGCCTTTTATAACGCCAGACGTCGCCCGTACGGAAATTTTGGAAGGTATAGGCTTTAATCCCAGGGGTTCTGAATCTAACGTTTATACGATTGAAGGCGAAGACGCTTGCTTGGTTGGAACCGCTGAAATTACACTTGGCGGCTATTATTCCGGCGCCATAATAGCAAAGGATAAATTGCCCATACGCTTGGCCGGTCTTTCTCACTGTTTTAGAAAAGAAGCGGGAGCCGCCGGACAGTTTTCTAAAGGATTGTACCGGGTGCATCAATTTACAAAACTGGAAATGTTTGTTTACTGTCTGCCCTCAGAATCTGAGGAGGAACATTCTAGGTTGCGCTTCATAGAAGAAGAAATATTTAACGGCCTGGAAATTCCTTTTAGGGTTGTGGACACCTGTACAGGCGATTTGGGTGCGCCGGCCTACCGAAAATGGGATTTGGAAGCCTGGATGCCGGGGAGGAACGGCGGAGAATACGGCGAGGTAACTTCAACTTCAAATTGTACGGATTACCAGGCTAGGCGTCTTAAAATCCGCTATAAAGATGACGATGGAAAAAACAAGTTTGTTCATATGTTAAATGGAACCGCTATAGCCGTTTCCCGCGCAATTGTAGCCGTTCTGGAAAATTTTCAGCAAAAAGACGGTTCAATCCGGTTGCCCAAAGCTCTTGCGCCTTACTGCGGTTTTGATGTTATAAAGCCAAAAAATAAAAACTAAAAATCGCTTTCCATTTTATAAAACCTACCGTATTTGTCCTGAACCTGTAATCCTGTACTTCGTTGAAGTGAGCGCTTCCAGACCCATAGGGCCGCGGGCGTGGAATTTTTGCGTGCTTATGCCTAATTCCGCGCCAAACCCGAATTCTCCACCGTCTGTAAAACGGGTGGACGCATTTACATACACGCAAGCCGCGTCTACTTCGGCGCAAAATTTTCTGGCGTTTTGTAAGTTTTCTGTAAGAATGGCTTCCGAATGGCCTGTGCCGTAATTGTTGATATGATCGATGGCTTCGTCTATTGATTCAACCGATTTTACAGCCAGTATGTTGTCTAAAAATTCAGTTTCCCAGTCTTCGTTATTGGCCGGAATTATTCGGCAATTTTGAATTCCAGCGGCGCATGACGCGGTTGTTTTATCGCAATGCAATTCCACAAGACCGGAAAGAGCGCGCGCAAGCATGGGCATTATTTCTGGAACCGCATCTTTATGTATAAGAACGGTTTCCACCGCGTTACAAGCGCCAGGTTTTTGGGTTTTTGCATTGATTATTATTTCTATCGCTTTAGACGAGTTAAAATCAGATTCAACGTATATATGGCAGTTGCCTTCTCCGGTTTCAATAACCGGAACGCGAGCGTTTTCCACAACTCTGCGTATAAGTTCCTTGCCGCCGCGAGGTATTATTACATCAATTTTCCCGCGCGCAAATAATATTTCATCTATTTCTTCGCGTCCGCCCCCATCCGCCAGCGCTACCGCGCCATCCAAACCGGTTGCTTTTTTAAGGCCTTGCTTTATCGCTTTTGTAATCGCTTTGTTGGACATAAGCGCGGCTGAGGATCCTCTTAACAGGATGGGGCAACCGGCTTTATAGGCTATTGCAAAGGCGTCTGCGGTAACGTTGGGGCGCGATTCGTAGATTATGGCCGCAACTCCAAGCGGCGTTGTAATTTGCTCTATAAAAAGGCCGTTTGGAGCCGTCCATCCGGCTTTTACTTTCCCTATTGGGTCTGGTAAAGAAGCGATGGTTTTTATACCGGTTGCCATATCCGCTATACGCGCTTCATTAAGAAAAAGCCTGTCTATTAAGGCTTGCTTTATGCCGGACTTTTGCGCTTTTTCCACATCTTGATGGTTGCCGTATAAAATTTCCGCCTTATTTTCTTGTATAGCTTCCGCCGCCGCTGTAAGCGCCGCATTTTTTTGGCTGGAACTTTGATTCGCCAAAGCTCCTGCGGTTTTTTTTAGTTCCGTTAAAACGCCGTTTAGGTTGTTCACTTTAAATGCCCGCCTTTTTTATCGTATGTATTTTCATTTAAGCCGTAGCCTTCGTTTTTACCTTCATCGCCGGAAGGTTCAACGTGCACCATGATGTCGTATACTCGTTCCATTCTTGCGCATACAGCCTGTTCAACTTGAGTTGCAATTTTATGGGCTTCTTGCAACGCCATCTTTCCATCAACCTCTATATCAAGATCTATATCCCAAAGACCCGCAATACGGCGAATTCTGGCGCGATGAGGATTTTTGGCTCCTGGAACTGAATGAACAGCTTCGAACAAGCATTTGTATTCCGCTTTACTGGAGCCTCCGTCCATAAGTTCCGTGTTGGTTTCCCAAAAAATGCCGATGGACGTTTTAATAACCCAAAGCCCAACAAGCCCGGATGCGGCTGCGTCAATAACGCCCATTTTTAGAACGGAGGATAAACCTACACCCGCAAGCACTCCAAGTGAAATTATTACATCGCTGGCCATGTTGGCGCCGTTGGCCTTGAGCATAGCGGAATCTGATTTTTTGCCTAAAATGTATTGTGTAAGGGCTAAAAGTAATTTTCCAAAGACAGAAAAGATAGTAACAATTATCGCTAAAAAACCCGGAGATTCAATCTGTTCTCCAAATATTATGGTGTGCGTTGAATTAAAAACTAGCGTCATTCCGGCGTAAAAAAGTATAAAAGACAAAACAACGGTGGCTATGGTTTCCGCTTTACCATGCCCCCAGGGATGATCTTCATCTGCGGGGCGCATAATAATCGTCGATACAAAAATTTGCATTATTCCAATTAGTACATCTACAGATGAATCCACCCCATCCGCGACTACGGCCATGCTTCCGGCTTTAACGCCGGATATGATTTTGACGGCGGCTAAAATAAGATTGCCGGTAATTGCGATTATGGAGGCTTTTTTAATTGTTTCGGCTTTTGTAGCGGTGTTTATCTTTTCTGGAAAATCAAAATCTTGTTTACAGTCAGGTTTTTTACGAGCTGTCATACAACGATGTTTACGAGTTTGTCAGGAACAACAATTATTTTTTTCGGAGTTTTTCCTTCCATCCATTTTTGAACAGCCTGTTGTGAAAGCGCCAGTTTTTCCAGCGCATTTTTGCCGGCGCCTGCGGAAGCTATGAATTTGTCGCGATTTTTGCCGTTTATTTGAACTACAATTGTTTTTTCCGTATCAACAGTAAGCGCTTCATCAAAAACCGGCCACGGCTGTGTTGAAACGGAGGGGGCGCCGCCGGATTTTTGCCATAATTCCTCACCTAAGTGCGGCGCGTAAGCCGCCAGCATAATTACCAAGGGCGTCCACAAGCTTTGAGGAACGGATTCTTCTTTGGCTAATTCTGTTGAGTAAACCATCATCGCGCTTATTGCGGTGTTAAAATTAAGCGTAGCTGTATCGCCGGTTACTTTTTTTATGGTTTTGTGCATAAGTTTAATCAAAGATTGGTTGTGTGTTTTTTGAGCGTCCGCATCAGGCTTAACTTTTTCGCTTACGGCCCATATACGGTCTAAAAACCGGCTTATTCCAGTAAGCCCTGATGTTATCCACGGTTTTCCAGTTTCCAGCGGGCCCATGAACATTTCATAAATACGCATTGCGTCTGCGCCAAATTCTTTTATTATATCGTCAGGATTTACAACATTTCCTCGCGATTTGCTCATTTTTTGATTGTCTTCACCCAGAATCATGCCTTGATTTATAAGGCGTTTGAACGGTTCCTTGGTATTTACAAGGCCCAGATCGTAAAAAACTTTGTGCCAAAAACGAGAGTACAACAAATGAAGCACGGCGTGTTCGGTGCCGCCGATGTAAAGATCAACAGGCATCCAATATTCAATTTCTTCACGCGAGGCGAAAACTGTTTCGTTATTCGGGTCTAGGTAACGTAGATAATACCAGCAACTTCCCGCCCATTGAGGCATTGTGTTTGTTTCACGTTTTGCGGGTGCGCCGCATTTTGGGCAAACCGTGTTCACCCATTCGCTAATATTGGCGAGCGGCGATTCGCCCGTTCCTGTGGGGGCGTAACTTTGAACGTCAGGAAGGCGTAATGGCAAGTCTTTTTCTGGAACGGTAACTACACCGCAGTTTTTGCAATGTACAACCGGAATGGGTTCCCCCCAGTAGCGTTGCCGGCTAAAAATCCAATCTCGTAGTTTATAATTAATCGATTTTTCGCCGCATCCCATTTCTTGTAAATATTCCGTAATTTTAGTTTTAGCTTCAACTGTGGAAATTCCTGTAAATTGGCCGGAATTCACCAAAAAACCGTCTGCGGTTACACAAGCGGATGGTTCAACAGGTTTTTCATCTTTTTCCGCTACTACTTGGATTACAGGCAATCCATGTTCTTTAGCGAAATCCCAGTCGCGTTCATCGTGAGCGGGAACCGCCATTATCGCTCCAGTTCCATAACTGACTAACACGTAATCAGCAATCCAGATTGGGATTTTGGCGTTGTTTACCGGATTTATAGCGTAAGAACCAGTAAAAACGCCGCTTTTGGTTTTTGCGAGACCTGTGCGTTCAATGTCGCTTTTTTTTGAGGCTTCATCACAATACTGTTCTACAGCCGCTTTTTGGGATGGTTTAGTAATTTTTTCTACTAAAGAATGTTCCGGCGCAAGCACCATGTATGTTACCCCGAACAAGGTGTCCGGACGTGTGGTGTATATCTTAAAAGTTAGCGGCTCGCCCGTTTTATCATCGTTTGCAACTGTAAAAACAACATTCGCGCCTTCACTTTTTCCAATCCAGTTGCGTTGCATAAGTTTAACCGGCAACGGCCAATCTAGTTCGTCCAGGTCGTCCAATAACCTTTCCGCATACGCCGTAATTCTAAGCGCCCATTGACGTATGCGTTTTCTGGTAACTTTTGTTCCGCAACGGTCGCATTCGCCGTCTTTTACTTCTTCGTTTGCTAGGCCGGTTTTGCAAGAAGGACACCAGTTGATAGGGCTTTCCGTTTCGTAAGCTAAATCTTTTTTATATAATTGCAGGAAAAGCCATTGCGTCCAGCGATAGTAATCTTCTTTGGAAGTGTTAATTTCACGGTCCCAGTCGTAAGAAAACCCGAATTTTTTTATTTGCCGGCGAAAACGGTCTATGTTTTCCGCGGTGGTGACGGCTGGGTGCCGTCCGGTTTTTATTGCGTAGTTTTCGGCGGGAAGCCCAAAGGCGTCAAAACCCATGGGATGTAAAACATTGTAACCGTTAGCTCGTAAATAACGGCAATATATATCTGTAGCTGTATATCCTTCGGGGTGTCCTACATGAAGCCCTTGTGAAGAAGGGTAGGGGAACATATCCAATACATAGCGGCGTTTTTCTTTTGGGTAGGATAAATCTTTAACCGTTTTAAAAGTTTTGTTTGCTTCCCAAAAAGCTTGCCATTTAGGTTCTATTTCCGCAAATGGATGCATTACAATTCCATAACTTTATTCTTTACTTAAAATAGAAACGATACGATCCAGCACTTTTTGACGGTCGAGCGGTTTAACAATATAGCTCTTCGCTCCAAGCATAAGGCATTTTTTTACAACATCTTCTTTGCCCAAGGCGCTAACCATGATTATTTTAGCTTCCTTGTCGAATTCCAATATTTTTTCGAGAGCCGACACCCCGTCCATAACCGGCATTGTTATATCCATTGTTACAATGTCAACTTCTTTTGAACGAGCTTTATATTTTTCTACACCTTCCGCACCATTCGGGGCAGTGTCAATAACTTCAAATCCTTCCGATGTAAGAATTTGCCCAAGTTGTTTTGCTATAAACATTGAGTCGTCAACTATAAGCACTTTATAAGGACCTTCTCCACCAGGACGTACACCCAAGGGCGCTTTGCTGTTTATTGGAATATCTAATTTAGCAACCATAATTCAATTCTCCTTATTGAGGGTACTTTTTCTATAAATTATCTTCTTTAACTTACTGGTAAAACTAATTGTTTGAACATAATTATCAGTTTCCCTTAAAACGAATTTAGATGGCGTTGTTTTAAGAATTATACCAGCAACTATGAACGCCGTCTTGTTTGCATAAATGATACTTTATTATTTAATCACTGCCAACCAACTTTAATTTTCTATACTAAAACGACATTATTTTAACATGGCGAAAGCTTTGTTACTAGCCCCTATGTCCGAATTAAGCCACCGCGCCCTTCGGCAACTTATTGAAGATTTTGGGGGAGCTGATGAGTACTTTGGAGAAATGACTAGCGCGGGAGCCGTTGTTGGCGGCGGCCCGTTTGAAAAATATTATTTGGACTCAGGCCCCGCGCCGGAACGTTTTGTTTATCAAATTTGCGGTTCAAAACAAGAAGCGTTATGCAAAGCGGCGGAATTTTTGAATAAACGTGATTGTTTGGGCGTGGATGTAAATATGGGGTGCGCCGCCCCGGCGATTTACAAAAGGGGCGCGGGAGCCGCCTGGTTGAAGTCTGTAGATAAAGCCGGCGTGTTGGCCGCGGCTTTGCGTAAACGAGTGACTAAACGGTTGAGCGTAAAACTGCGGGTGGGCGAGACTGATGATTTTGAATACTTGCTTGAATTTTGCAAACGTTTACAAGATGAAGGCGTGGATTTTATCACCTTGCATGGACGTACGATTTCGGAGAAATTTAAAGGCGCTTGCCGTTGGGATTATGCCGAAGCGCTTAAAAAAGAGTTGAAGATTCCCGTTGCGGGAAATGGCGGCATAACAAATGCCGCGGAGTTTGCGTTCAGGGTTGAAAATTCCATGTGCGACGCCGTGATGATAGGCCGTTTAGCCGTAAAAGAGCCGTGGATTTTTTCAGTTTGCCGCAACGGTTTGCAAACGGAAGGAAGTTTTCTTACGCCGTTAAAGCTTCAGGATTCGGCGTTGTGTTTTTTGGAATATCTTAATTTGTATCAGCCGCCGGAATTCCATTACAGCAGGGCGCGGCGCTTTTTTTATTATTTTTTCGCAAACATAAAATGGGCTGAATATATGCGAAACCGTGTTAATCGTGAAAAAACGCTTGCGCAAATGGAAAAGTTAATAATTGAATATTTTTCAAACGAGGCGCTTTGCTAAAAATTTGTTTTTAATAACTCATGTTACGCAAGGAGGCGATAAATTGTCGAAATTACTCCAAAATTCAATCAAAAGCGAGGTGTTTTGACATAATCCGGCCTGTTAGAAGTATCCAAAGCTTCCTTTTGCGTA
>JAITER010000054.1 GCA_031281945.1 Spirochaetaceae bacterium
CCACCTTACACTTTCCCCCCCCCCCCCCCCCCCCCCCCCCCCCCCCCCCCCCCCCCCCCCCCCGCGGCCCCCCCCCCCCAAACAACATATACAGCCTCCTTTTTTGCTTGTATTTAAACGATAAAACATTTTTAACGATATGTAAAGGAACGTCATTGAAAATGTTCGCTCGCCCTGGTTGGTTGTCTACTAACCTGCGGGCTAAGCTTTGCTTTAGTCTTGCAAAATGCTACGCATTTTGCGTTTTTTAAGCGGAAGTTGACTGAACCAAGCCAAAGCCTGGGATTGGTTCAGCTTGCGTAAACTGAAGTTTTTGAACAACTCTAATATCTTTTACATCAGAAACTATATTGGACTTGTTCGCCAACCCGGTTGGTTGCCGCCCAAGTCTTGCAAAATGCTACGCATTTTGCGTTTTCAAGCGGAAGTTGTTCGGAAACTGAGGTTTCCGAACAACTCTATTCAATTTTATTACAGGAATATTTTTTTGTATCAATTGTGATATTACGCATTGTTTCTCACCGTATTAACTTCATTAATTATTTTTTCCATAATGATTTTAATGGATGCTAAATCCGATTGTAAGGACTTTCATGGCGGGAGAAGCGGAACGGTATAATTTTATCCGGAAAAAATCGGGCCTGTCCAAAAAGGACTTTGCCGAAAGTCTGGGCTGTCTGTTTCCATGAACTGGCAGATTGCTATTAGTTTATTACTACAGGGTGTGATAGGATAGGAAAATGGCAAACTATAGCGGCATACAGAAAGAGGAAACCCTAAAAAGCCTTGTCCATGAGGACTATTTTCCTAAATTCGGGTACGAGCCCAATATTGATAATATAGATTTTGTTATCACCGATAAAAAAGCAAGGAATGATTTATTTAGCGCTTGTCCCGGCAGTTCCCGTCATTTCCTCTGGGCGGAAGCAAAAAAAGGGATTCATGACGTTTTTGATATGTTCACCCAATTAGCGCTGACCTGTAAAAAGACCTATGAGAAGGCTGAACACTTAGCCCCGCCCTGGCTGGGCGCGTTTGACGAAGCCAGGATAAGTTTTGTCGCTTTCCACGATATGCTTC
Source organism: Spirochaetaceae bacterium (assembly GCA_031281945.1). GTDB lineage: Bacteria > Spirochaetota > Spirochaetia > Treponematales > Breznakiellaceae > JAIROZ01. The sequence continues at coordinate 1,081 of JAITER010000054.1, forward strand.
CCATATTTACCGAAACCGACTTTAACTGGAACGTTGCCCCCAGTAGCCGCGAAACGGCGGATTTTCAAAAGGCAAAGGAAAAAGTAAAAAACCTGATAGGCGCAAAAATGGTTGTCTACACATTTGGGGCCGATGACCGGGACATAAAAGAATTCATCAAAACACATTTTACAGCGGACGGGTCCGCCTCAATAAAAAGCCCTATCACAAAAGACAATTTTGTCCAGATTTTTATCAAGTGGGTAAAAGAGGTAAAGCCGTATATCAACATATCTAAAAGCGAATGGACTGAATTCAAGCAGAAGGGCATACTCGACTGCGATTTCTACCGCGCCGACATGATGAGCGCTCAGGCGCAAGCGTCTGAGCTTGGAGAAAACGCAAGCGTTTTCTCTACAAAATTTTCTACAATCACCGAAAAACTAAAAATTGTCCTCAAAAATGATAATTACAAATTTCAGGAAAATATCTCCGGGCGGCTTTTTACCTCCGACATCGGCTTTACCGACTCAGGCGTCGCCTATACCCGCTTCTGGAATAAATATGAACGCCCTCCCGCTCCAGTGTATCAGCAGTTTATCATAGACCGGCGGGATTTACTGGTTCCGCAGAATATCCGTGAAGTAAAGGGCAGTTTCTTTACGCCGAAAATATGGGCCGATAAATCAAAAGAATACCTAGCCGCCGTTTTTGGCGATAACTGGCAGGAGGAATACTACATCTGGGATTGCGCCGCGGGGACAGGCAACCTGCTTGCCGGGCTCGCCAATAAATACAACCTTTGGGCAAGCGATATAGAACAGGGAAACGTAGAAACAATGCAAAGCCTGATTGATATAGACGAAAACCTTAATTTGCTTCCCGGTCATGTGTTCCAGTTTGATTTTTTGAATGACAGTTTTGACAAATTGCCGGAAGGACTGAAAAAGATAATTGACGACCCGGAGAAGCGGAAAAAACTGATTGTTTATATTAATCCGCCGTATGCGGAAAATGGAGCTGGGGTAGGAAAAGGGGCGGGTAAAGCAGGTGTTTCAAGCGAAAGCAAAATTTATTATAAATACACCGCAAGTTTAGGAAGGGCTTCAAGAGAATTATTTACTCAATTTTTTATTCGTATTTATGTGGAAATCGAAGACTGCAAAATTGCCGCCTTTAGCAAATTAAAGTACATTAATGCGCCTAATTTTGTAAAATTCAGAACTATTTTTAATGCGGAATATTTGAAAGGTTTTATATGCCGTGCAAATACTTTTGATAATGTTGACGGCAATTTCCCAATTTCTTTCCTTGTATGGAATTTAGAGAATAAACGGCCAATCAGCAGTATAGAATGTGATATTTTAGATAATAATGGGAATGTCGAAGGTAAGAAAAATTATTATTCCTATCATGGGCATAAGTATATAAATGACTGGATTTCTGATTTTACTGTATCAAAAGATATAATTGGCACATTATTTTTCAACAGTAATGATTTTCAGCACCAAAAATTCACCTATCTTTCATTGATACATAATGCAAAAAGCATCACCGCATTTCCAATAAGCCTAAATAATATACTTACAGCCTGTATATATTTTTCTGTGCGTCTTTGCATTGATATTAGTTGGTTAAATGACCGTGACCAGTTTCTATTTCCTAATGACAAATATAATCCAGATATAGAATTTCAAAATAATTGCCTCATATATACTTTATTTCATTCTCAAAACAGAATTAAATCCGAAGACGGTGTTAATAATTGGACGCCCTATGCTGAAAAACAAGTTGACGCAAAAGAAAAGTTTGAAAGTAACTTTATGAGCGAATTCCTTAAAGGTAAAACATTTAGCACTGAGGCGCAAACCATTCTTGATGCAGGCCGTGAATTGTGGAAATACTACCACGCTAAAATTAAAAACGACAAAACCGCCTCTGTTAATGCTTCTTTTTATGATATACGGGAATATTTTCAGGGCCGGAATGAAAACGGAACGATGAACGCCAAATCCGCCGATGAAACCTACAACGCGCTCATTGCCGCCTTACGCGCCGCGCTCAAAACACTAGCCGCAAAAATCGCGCCCAAAGTCTACGAATACGGCTTTTTGAAGGAATAAGAGGAGTTATGATGTATTATTATACTGGTATGGTATTGAAATATAGTACAATAGAGTTGTTCGGAAACTTCAGTTTTCGCAAGCTGAATCAAGCCTAAGCTTGATTCAGCCAACTTCCGCTTAAAAAACGTAAAATGCGTAGCATTTTGCAAGACTTAGCAAAGCTTAGCCCGCAGGTTAGTAGACAACCAACCAGGGCGAGCGAACAAGTCCAATCACTTTTACTATAAATATTTCATATAGGGAAAAGCAATGAGAATAACGAAAGTAAATATTATAAACTATAAGTGTTTTGAAGGCAAATTCTCAATTGATTTTCATGACGGAGTAAATATTATAGTTGGTAATAATGAGACTGGAAAATCAACAATTCTTGAAGCCATCCATTTAGCATTGACGGGCGTTGTAAATGGCAAATATATTCGAAATGAGCTAAACCAATATTTATTTAATAATAATATTGTCAAAGCATACATAAATAAATTATCACAGCAAGATAAGGCGGAACCCCCAAAGGTAAGAATAGAAGTATTTTTTTCAAACGATGTAAATCCCAAATTTAAGGGGAATAACAATCAAGAAAGGGTTGTTGATTTCGGAATAGTATTCAAAATTGAATTTGATGATGATTATAAAGATGAATTTGAAGAATTTCTAAAAAACAGGATAGAATTAAGAGCATTGCCTATAGAATATTATAAGACGTCTTGGTACTCTTTTTCAGATGAACCTATGACCGCAAAGATAATACCCATAAAATCAGTCCTTATTGATTCATCATCTATTCGAAATCAAAACAGCTCAGATATTTATATTGCCAGAATTATACAAAATGACTTGGAAGACAAAGATAAAGTTCTCCTTTCTCAAGCATACAGGGAAATGAAAGAAACATTCGGAGAAAATGAATCTGTTATAAATATAAATAATAAAATTCAGGATAATACAAAAATCACCAATAAATTGATAAAAATTTCTGCTGAACTGCCTGCACAATCAGCATGGGAATCTGCTCTCATGACATTTGTTAATGAAATTCCATTTCAACAGATTGGAAAGGGTGAGCAATGCATAATAAAAACAAATCTTGCTCTTTCTCATAGAAAAGATAGAGAGGCTTCTTTAATGCTATTAGAAGAACCGGAAAACCATCTTGCGTATTCAAAAATGAGTGAGCTGGTATATAATATTGAAAAATATTACATTAACAAACAAATAATCATAACAACCCATAGTAGTTTCATATCGAACAAACTCGATTTGAAAAATATTATTTTATTAAGTAATAATAAAACATTGAAATTGGATAATTTGAGCGATGATACATATAATTTTTTTAAAAAACTTGCTGGTTATCCAACATTACGCCTATTACTTTGCAAGAAGGCCGTTTTGGTCGAAGGCGATTCTGATGAGTTAATATTTCAAAAAGCGTATTTAGTGAAAAACGGAAAACTTCCAATTCAGGACGGTATTGATGTTATTTCTGTAGGGCTTTCATTCGAGCGATTTCTTGAAATTGCAAAATATATTACAATGAAAGTAGCGGTTGTCACTGATAACGATGGGAATGTTGAAGACAAGGTAATAAAGAAATATAAAGAGTATGAGAAATGCCAAAATATCAAGGTATTTTTTGACAGTGATAATAAATTAAATACATTAGAACCGCAGTTCATTAATGCTAATAGCAAATCGCTAAAAACGTTATGTGGCGTTATTGGAATTGAATATGATAAATATAATGATTTTTATAAAATTAACGCCTATATGCAGAATCATAAAACAACATGGGCGTTAAAAGTATTTGAAACCAAAGAAGAAATCGCTTTTCCTGAATATATAATGGATGCTGTGGACTGGTGTAATGAATAATAATAAATTGTTGATAGCTGTTGCCGGCGCAGGTAAAACAACTTTCTTGATTAATGAGGCCATCAAAAGACATGGAGCCGTTCTTATAACTACTTATACAAAATCAAATGAATTTGAAATAAAAAATAAAATATACAGAAAACTTGGCTATATTCCGTCCAACATAGAAATTGAATCATGGTTTGAATTTCTTTTAAGGCAAGGCGTCAGGCCCTTTCAAGGTGTAATGCACAATAGCTTGTATGAAGAAAGAACTGGATTTGTCCTTACAAACAAAAAGTCGGCTCCGTACACAAAAGAAAGTGATATATTGAAACACTATTTTACGAAAGAATTAAAAATTTATTCTGATAAAGTATCAAAATTTACTGTAAAGTGCAACGAAAAAATGAACGGTAAGGTTATTGACAGAATATCACGAATATATTCACATATATTTATTGATGAAATACAAGACATGGTCGGATATGATTTAGAACTATTAAAGCGCCTTTTTGATTCATCATCAGAAGTAATTATTGTTGGAGATCCAAGACAGACAACATTTGCAACTCATCCGACAGGTAAATATAATCAATACAAGAATGGCAATATTGAAGAGTTTATATTACAAGAAGCCGGTTTTCAAAAATGTGAAATAGACAAGTGTACCCTAAAAACATCCCATCGTAATGATGAAAAGATTTGCGCATATTCTTCACGGTTATATCCATCGTTCCCCAAATCAATCTCCTGTAATTGTGTAATATGCAGGAATTACACTAAAGAGCACACTGGCGTCTTTTTAATAAAAAAGGAAGATGTTCCAGATTACATGACAAAATACAAGCCAACTCAATTAAGGTGGGATAAAAATGTTGTTTGTCATCCTGGTTCGACTGTCTATAATTTTGGTGATTCAAAAGGAATGACATTTGATAGGGTTTTAATATATCCAACAGAAAAAATAGCTTCATGGATAAAAGATAATACAGTAAAACTAGAAGAATTGACAAAGGCCAAATTTTATGTTGCTTTAACAAGAGCAAGACAGAGTGTTGCTATTGTTATGGGTTATGATGAAAAGCATACTATTGATGGGGTGGAATATTATGCCGCATAAAAGATGGAAAAACACGAAGCAATATACGCCCCAATCATCCCAATACATAACCGGCGTCAAACAAATCATTCTCTCTGCGCGGGCAAAAGCCTATACCGCCGTCAATTCCGCTATGGTGGAGGCATATTGGCTCATTGGAATTGTTCGCTAGCCCTGGTTGGTTGTCTACTAACCTGCGGGCTAAGCTTTGCTAAGTCTTGCAAAACGCAGGGCGTTTTGCGGTTTTTAAGCGGAAGTTGACTGAACCAAGCCAAAGTCTGGGATTGGTTCAGCTTGCGTAAACTGAAGTTTTTGAACAACTCTATTAGTCTTCCGCCAATTTTGATAAGCTGCGGTTGTTATTTTTCGCGTATTTTTGCGGAATTTATAGCCGTTTGGTCAAGTTTCAAAGTCAATTTTTTTACATAATCATATTCTGTGCGTATAAATATATCGTATAAAATACGGTTTTGCCAAATAAATTTATAACTTTTGAAAATTCCTGAAATTTTAGTCAAAATTGCGCATAACGTTTCGGCGGCCCGAATAGAAAAATACGCATCATCACTTCCTGCGGGAAGCGCGGCAAAGGTTGCGAAAATGGCGAAAATTTACCGGTTTGTAAAGAAGGCTAAAGCGGGCCTCGACTTAAAAAGGCGTCGTATTTAAGCCGTTTCCGCTGTATGTCCGGCGGGATGTTGACGTTTTTGTCTTTTTGGAATTATAGTTCCAAATTCTTCTAAAAACAGGAGATTTTTTGACGTCTCAGGCGCGTAATTACCCCTGTAAGCAGCCTGTTTTTTTAGAAACCGCCGGCGGCCGGTAATTGTAAGGTTAATTATGACGGAATTTCAATCTGAATTGTTTGACGAATACGCCGACACGGCCCGCGAAAAAGGTTTGCTGCCGGTAAAAGTAACAGATTTTTATCTAAAAAAGGTTCGCGAAGAAACAGCGGCTATTGGAAGCGGAGGGCCGCTTTACAAAACTGTTTTTCCAACCCCTGAGCGTCTTTTGCTTTTTGCTAAAAATGAAACTGACGATTTTATAGACGAAGAATCAAATACGCCGCTTGACGGAGCGCCGTACATCATACAAAAATACGCCGACAGGCTTGCTTTTTTGACCTGCTCTGAATGTTTCGCCCATTGCCAGTACTGCTTTAGAACGTATAAATTTACAAAAGAGTCGAATAAACGGGATGTAAGCCTTGAGGAAAAAATTCAAACAGCGCGGGAATTTTTAAAAAAACGCCCTGGCGTTAAAGAAGTAATACTAACCGGCGGCGACCCGCTTACGTTATGCGAAAGCGCTCTTGAATGTGTTTTCTCCGCTTTAAAAGAACGCGGCATTCGTATACACACGCGGGCGGTTGTTTGGAAGCCGGAAATATTTACAGACGGAATAATACGTCTTTTAAAAAAATATGGTGTAAGAATAGTTTTTCATATAAATCATCCATACGAAATATGCGAAGTTGTGGAAGATAAAATAGAAAAAATGCGGCGGGAGGGGGTGCGTATGTACGCGCAATTTCCGTTGCTTAGGGGGATAAACGACTGCGCGGTTGTAATAACCGAACTTTTAGAAAAACTGGATTCCCTTTATGTGCGGCCTTTAAGCGTGTTTATTACAGAACCAAACAAATTTTCGGCGTCTTTTAGGGTTAGTTTTTCCAGAATTGAAGAAATAATAGACTACGTAAACTGGCGTACGCCGTCCTGGATAAACGCCGCGCGTTTTGTGCTGGATACAAAAATAGGGAAAGTGCGCCGTGAAAATATAATCGAGAAAAAAGGCGATAAAATTATTTTTGAAAGAGAGGGGAAAAAAGTGATTTACACTGATTTTCCGCAAGAAATTGACGAAAAGGGCGTGGAAGAAATGCTTTTATGGAAAACCCGCCGCCGGAAGATTTAAAAAACAACGTAGAAACCGCCGCTACGGCGCAAAAACCCAGGTTTTCGGCGGTTTCTACGGTTATAAAATGCTAAAAGCTAGACCCCGATTTTGTAATAAGTTCTTCATCACGTTCAGTAAGGGCTATTTGTTTGCCTTTTGCGTCCCAAATCGTCATGTCCATGGCGAGGCCGCGCAACTCCTGAACCAAAACGTTAAAAGATTCAGGTATGCCGGCTGTGGTGGAAGGCTCGCCTTTTACGATGGCCTCGTAAATTTTTGACCTTCCCGTCATATCATCCGATTTAATTGTAAGCAGTTCCTGCAACGTATTCGCGGCGCCGTACGCTTCCAGCGCCCACACTTCCATTTCGCCCAAACGCTGGCCTCCGAACTGGGCTTTACCGCCTAACGGTTGTTGTGTAACCAGCGAATACGGCCCTGTAGAGCGGGCGTGCATCTTGTCGTCTACAAGGTGGTGTAGTTTAAGGAAGTATATAACCCCGCAGAATATAGGATTTACAAAAGGTTCGCCGGTTCTGCCGTCTCTAAGAATGGTCTTGCTGTTAAGCGGAAGCTTGGCTTTTTCAAGTTTATCTTCTATTTGTTTTGTTGTGGGAGACTGAAAAACAGGGGCTGAGTACCATTCGTTTAAAGCGAGCCCAGCCCAGCCAAGTTCAGTTTCCAAAAGCTGGCCTATGTTCATGCGGGAAGGCACTCCGAGCGGCGTAAGGCAGAGATCCAGGGGGGTGCCGTCTTCCATGTAAGGCATATCTTCTTCCGGCAGGATGCGCGCGACAACGCCTTTATTCCCATGCCGCCCAGCCATTTTATCGCCTTCACGCAACTTGCGTTTTGTAGCTATAAGCACTTTAACCATTTCATCCACGCCTGGGTTTAAGTCGTCGCCGTTGGAGCGTTTAAGCCGCTGTATGTCAATAACCGTTCCTTCAATACCGTGCGGGGCGCGTAAAGAAGAATCCCGCACTTCTTTGGCTTTTTCGCCGAAAATTGAGTTTAACAATTTGAATTCCGGCGTGGTTTCGGTTTCACTTTTTGGCGTTACTTTACCTACAAGAATGTTGCCCGCTTTAACTTTTGCGCCTATGCGTATAATCCCTTCTTCGTCCAGGCTGGCTAAAGTTTTTTCGCTGGCGTTTGGAATGTCGCAGGTTATTTTTTCTGGGCCGAGCTTTGTTTCGCGGATTTCTATAGCGAATTCTTTTATGTGGATGGAGGTGAACATATCTTCTTTAACTACGCGCTGGGAAATAAGTATTGAATCTTCGTAGTTGTAACCGTTCCACGGCATAAAACCAACGAGAAGGTTGCGTCCTAAAGCAAGCTCGCCGCCTTGAGTGGCCGGCCCGTCAGCTATCACCTGTTTGGCCTCGACGCGCTCGCCGAGTTTTACGACCGGCCTTTGATTGTAGCAGGTGTCTTGGTTAGTCCTCTGGAATTTAATAAGCGGATATTGATCCTCCGCCTCTTTGTCTTCATCCGGGGTTATTATAACGCAAGCGGAAGAAACCCGTTTTACAACGCCGGCGCGTTTTGCTTTTACAAGAACTCCGGAATCGTAAGCGCATTTGCTTTCCATGCCCGTGCCGACCCGCGGGGCCTCAGGGAAGACGAGCGGGACGGCCTGCCTTTGCATATTGCTGCCCATAAGGGCGCGGTTCGCGTCGTCGTGTTCAAGGAAAGGAATTAACGAGGCGGACACCGAAATAATTTGTTTGGGAGAAACGTCCATATAGTCTATATCTTGCGGCGGGCGGGTGGTGTAGTCGCCCTGTTTGCGGCAGGAAACTTGCCCGTCCACAAAAGCGCCGTCTTTATTCAACCTTGCGGAAGCCTGCGCGATGTAGTATTTGTCTTCGTCCATGGCGGAAAGGTATTCAACATCCGAAGAAGCCTTTCCGTTAAGAACCCTGCGGTATGGAGTTTCCAAAAACCCGTAATCGTTTACTTTTGTGTAATTGGCTAGCGACACGATAAGCCCGATGTTCGGGCCTTCCGGCGTTTCTATGGGGCACATACGGCCGTAATGCGTGTAGTGGACGTCGCGCACCTCAAAACTGGCCCTGTCGCGGGAAAGCCCGCCGGGGCCGAGCGCGTTAAGGCGGCGTTTGTGCGTAAGTTCCGCGAGCGGGTTTACTTGATCCATAAACTGGGAAAGCTGGCTGGAGCCAAAAAATTCTTTAATCGCCGCGACTATAGGTTTGATTGATATTAAATCTTGCGGCTTTATGGTGAAAAGCTCGTCTTCTTTTAGCGTCATACGTTCTTTGGCTATGCGCTCCATGCGGTTAAACGCGGTCTTCATTACGTTGGTGAGAAGTTCGCCTACAGAACGAACGCGGCGGTTTCCCAAATGGTCTATGTCGTCCGCGATTTCTTCGCCCTTGTAAACCCGGATAAGGTATTTCATCGTGGCGATTACGTCTTCTTTGGTGAGTATGTAAGCCGCGTCCCTGTAGCCTTCGGGCGGCGGGGTGAATTCAAACCGCTTGTCCAGTTTATAACGGCCTACCTGCCCTAAATCGTAGCGCCGCGTGGTGAAAAACATGCCGTTTAGGTCTTTGCGCGCTACGTCTACGGTGATGGATTCACCTGGTAAAATAGATTCGTAAACGACTATGAGCGCGTGATCTTCGCTCGGTTCGTCCGCGGCTTCTTTTAATTTAACTTCGGTTCCATCGCCGCTTTCTTCGGCTTCTTCCGCGGCGCTGGCGTAACGCATACGCTCACGCTCAAAACAATTGAGCAAGACGTCGGAATCCAGCGAGCCTTCAGCCGTAAAATCAATAACCTCAATTTTAGAAACGCCGTTAGCCAGAAGTTCGTCTATGTTGTGAGGGCGCAGTTTTTCGGCTGCGGGGTATAGTTTTACAAGTTTGTCGCCGCCGCCCTCCGCGTTAGGGTTTGTTATCCATACGGGTGAAGCTAAAATAAGCTCCTCAAAAATTTCCCGCGTTTCCTGGTCGTCTTTTACTTCAATCGTTTTTGTTTTGTAAAATTCGCGTATAATTTTTTCGCGCGTGTTGTATCCTAAAGCCCGCAGGAACATGGTGCCGAGTATGCGTTTTTTACGATCCACCTTGGCGTAAATAAGCTCTCTTTTTTGATCTATTTCGAATTCCAGCCAGGAGCCCCGGTAAGGGATTATGCGCGATGAATACACGCCTTTTTCGTGGCAAAAAATAACTCCAGGCGACCGGTGTATTTGTGAAACGACTACGCGCTCCGCGCCGTTGATTATAAAAGTGCCGCGTTCCGTCATTATTGGAATATCGCCCATGTAAATGTCTTTTTGCCGCCATTCATCTCTTTGTGAAAGGTATAATTTTATGCGGGCTTTAAGCGAAACCGCGTAAGTTACGCCTTTTTGCTTGCATTCTTGTTCCGTCCATTTTACCGTGCCGTCGTCCAGCGTGTAAAAATCGTAGTCTAAAATAACTTCGCCGTTTTGACTTTCTATCGGAAAGGTCGATTTGAAGACGTCTTCCAGACCTTGTTGCACAAGTTCTTTTCCGGCTAGCAATTTTTCGCGTTGTAAAAAATTTTCGTAAGATGAAACCTGTATGTCGATAAGATCCGGCAACGCCATGACTTCTTGATAATCTTTGCCTATGTAAGTTCGTTCTCTAATCGCCGTCTTGTTTTTTTCTTTAGCTGCCATTGAGTCTTTTTGCCTCCGAGTGGATTTTGTGTGTACAATGGACTTGTTCGCCAACCCGGTTGGTCGCCGCCCAAGTCATTTTAAGCGAAAGTTGTTAAAAAACTGAAGTTTCCAAACAACTCTAATACACCATTTTTCAAATTTTATCAAGTTTAATAAGCTAAAACTAAAAAGTCAATAAAGGGCGTCAATGCCGGCAGGCTCTCGCCCCGCGCCCGACGCCTGGCGGCTGCGGGGCGTCAATAAACGTCTTTAAGGCCCGCGAAAATTTTAACGGCGCGGCCCGCCGGATTCCGGTTAAAAATTTTACCAACTTTTTACAAAACTTTTTTTTGCATTTTACTTGCGGTTTTTAATATTACGTTATGGAAAGCGGTTTGGGCGGTGGAAAAACAGGCGGCGTTTTTAAGCGTTTTGCGGGGAACGCGGCCTTGTTTGGACGGCTTGACGCCGCTTTTTGCGGTTATGTGTTAAAAACCGTTTTTACGGTTAATTTTTTAGGAGGAATTTATGTGCAAAGGTTTTAAAAAAGCGGCGCGAAAAGCCGGCTTTAATGCGGCGGCGGCGGCGTTTGTTTTTTTGACGGCGGCGGTGTTTTTTGCGGGCTGCTCAAAAAAAGAGGGCGGGTTTGATTCGTCAAAAAGCATTACGGTGGCGGCGCGGGAGGAGGGTTCCGGCACGCGGAGCGCGTTTGTCGAGCTTTTTGGCGTCGAGGAAAAAATGCGCGACGGGCGGAAAAAAGATTTAACCACAAAAGAGGCGGTGATAGCCAAACAAACGGACATAATGATGAGTATAGTGTCCCACGACCTGTACGCGATAGGCTATATTTCGGCTGGATCTCTAAACTCCACGGTTAAATATATTTCGATTGAAGGGGCGGCCCCGCAAGCCGAAGCCGTTAAAAACGGTTCGTATCCTGTTTCGCGCCCTTTTTATATAGCGGCGTTGAAAGACAACCCGGCGGAAAAAAATACGGCGCGCGACTTTACCGCCTTTATGCTGTCGCGGGAAGGCCAAAACATAGCCTCCAAAAATTATGTTCCGGTAAACGAAAGCGCGGCCCCGTACGAAAGCTCTTTTTTGGAAGGCTCGGACGAGCCTGTAAAAATTACGGTGGGCGGATCTTCTTCCGTAGCCCCGCTTATGGAAAAGCTTGTTGAGGAATACATAAAAATCAACCCTAAAGCCGTTATAGAAATGCAGATAAGCGATTCTTCCACGGGTCTGAACTCCGTTTTAAGCGGGGCTTTGGATATAGGGCTTTCCAGCCGCGACTTAAAAGAAAGCGAACTGGAAAAATTATCGCCTGTAAAAATAGCGGTGGACGGGATAGCGGTGATTGTGAATAAAGACAACCCGCTCGCCAACGCCTCCAAAGCCCAGGTGCGGGCTGTTTTTACAGGCGAAAGCCCCGTATGGAGCGACGTTATAAAATGAGCGTCGAAAGCGCGGTCCGCGGCCCGGATAATTTTATAAAAGCCGCGGAGAAAGGTTCTTCCCGCCGCCTTTGGCTGTATGAAAAAACCGCGCAAATTGTGTTTTTTTGCGCGGCGGCGGCGGCTGTTATAGCGTTAAGCCTTATAAGCGTGTTCCTTTTCGCTAACGGCTTGCCGGCTATAGCTAAAATCGGCGCGGGCGGCTTTATTTTTGGCCGCGACTGGTCTCCTGTAGACGAACCGCCGGTTTTTGGGATACTGCCCATGATAGCAAGCAGCATGATTGTAACCCTGGGCGCCGCGCTTATAGGGGCGCCTATAGGAACGCTTTCCGCCGTATTTCTTTCTCATATCTGCCCAAAAGCCTGGTACAGGACGCTTAAAAGCGGCGTTGAGCTTATGGCCGCCGTTCCCTCCGTTGTTTACGGTTTTTTCGGCATGGCGGCTATAACGCCGTTAACCGGGTACAGCCTGCTTTCCGCCAGTATACTGCTTGGAATCATGATACTGCCCACCATAACCGCTATATCGGAAAGCACCCTGCGGGCCGTCCCGGCCGCCTACTATGAATCGGCGCGGGCGCTTGGAGCCGGACGCTACAGGGCGATTTTTTTCGCGGCGCTTCCAGCCGCGAAAAGCGGGGTGTTGGCCTCTTTCGTGCTTGGAATAGGCAGGGCGGTGGGCGAAACTATGGCTGTAATAATGGTCGCCGGAAATCAGGCGCGGCTTCCAACCTCAATTTTTAAAGGCGGAAGAACCCTTACGGCGAATATAGTTATAGAAATGGGCTACGCGGCGGAACTTCACCGCGAGGCGTTGATAGCGACCGGCGCGGTTCTTTTTATTTTTATTTTAATTATAAACAGTTTGTTTTGGACTATTACGCGGAGGATGAAGCCATGAATCTTTTGCATATAAAAAACAACTCCGCCCCAGGCGCCGGCGGCCAGGGGCGCGGTGAAAAACCGCTTTGGTTGCGCCGTTTAAAAAAAATGAAAAAAAGCGAAATCGCGCTCTGCGCCGCTTCCTGGGCCGCCGCTTTTATTACAGGCGCCGTGTTGATTTACATAACGGCGTTTATCATTGTAAAAGGCGTTCCCTACATAAAGCCCTCGCTTTTTGCGCTAACCTACACGTCCGAAAATGTAAGCCTAACCCCCTCTCTTATAACCACCGTGATAACGGCGGCCTTGTCGCTGGCGCTAGCCGTGCCGTCGGGCGTGTTTGCGGCGATTTACCTGGCCGAATACGCCCGGCGCGGCAGTAAAGTCGTGGCGTTTATAAGGCTTTGCTCTGAAACTCTATCCGGCATACCGTCAATAGTGTACGGGCTTTTCGGGCTCATCTTCTTTGTTACATTTTTAGGCTGGGGGTTTTCCGTTCTGGCGGGCGCTTTCACCCTTTTTCTAATGACCCTGCCGTTGATAATGCGCTCTACGGAGGAGGCGCTCCGCGGCGTGCCGGATGCGTGGCGGGAGGGCGCCTTTAGTTTGGGCGCCGGCAAATTGCGCACTGTTTTTAGGATAGCGCTTCCGGCGGCTTCCCCCGGGATACTGGCCGGCGTCATCCTTACCATAGGGCGCATTGCGGGTGAAACCGCCGCTTTAATTTACACGGCCGGAACCGCTTCCAAGACGCCGCTAACGCCGCTGGATTCGGGGCGCACGCTCTCCGTTCACATGTACACGCTTTCCAGCGAGGGCCTTCATTCAGGCGAATCTTTCGCGGTTGCGGCGGTTTTGCTTGTTCTGGTGATTTTTATAAACGCGGCGGCGTCTTTCACGGCGAAAGCGATTTGCCGCATAGAAAAAAGAGAAAAAAATTGAGAGGCAAGCCGCTTGCTTGTTTATTTTTTAAAAACACAAAACGCCTGGCGTTTTGAAAGGGCTTGGCAAAGTTTGGCCTTCGCGGGGATGGCGGGCGGCTGGATTGGCGAAAAAAGTCCAATGTGGAGAATTCATTTATGAATAGTTTTGAAATACATGATGTAAACGTGCATTATGGAAGTTTTCACGCTCTTAAAAGCATCAACATGACCATAGAAGAAAAAAAAATCACCGCTTTTATAGGGCCTTCCGGCTGCGGGAAAAGCACGCTTCTTAAAACTTTAAACCGCATGAACGACTTAATTGAAAATTTTAGGATTTCCGGCGAAGTTCTTTTGTTTGGGAAATCTATATACGGAGGCGAAATAGATATAAATTTGATGCGCAAGCGCGTGGGCATGGTGTTTCAAAAAGCGGCGCCTTTTCCAATGAGCGTATACGACAACATAGCGTTCGGCCCAAGAACCCACGGGGTAAAATCAAAAGCCAGTCTTGACGTCATAGTGGAAAAATCTTTAAGGGACGCGGTGATTTGGGACGAGGTGAAAGACCGTCTAAAAAAAAGCGCCCTGGGTCTTTCCGGCGGCCAGCAACAGCGCCTGTGCATAGCCCGCGCCCTGGCCGTACAGCCGGAAGTATTGCTGCTGGACGAGCCTACAAGCGCCCTGGACCCTATTTCCACGGCTAAAATAGAAGAACTGCTTTTACAACTGCGCCAAAATTACACCATTATAATTGTAACGCATAATATGCAGCAGGCGGAGCGTATAAGTTGCGACACATTTTTTTTCCTGTTAGGTGAAATAATCGAAAGCGCCCCGACGCCGCATATTTTCTCATCTCCCTCCGACCCGCGCACAAAGGCGTATATAAGCGGGCGCTTTGGATAGAAGCGCCCGTACGGCGCCGGAGAGCTCCTCCTGTAATGATGCATACTCAGGCGCCGTGTTTTTTAACTGGTTTCTTTATGTGACGTTTAACAATAAAGCCTCAGGGCTCGTATTTTTTTTATTCATCATTTTATATATATTAAAAAAATGCGTGTAATTTTAGGACGGGAGAAATGCGTCCGCCGTTTTTTTAAACAAAATAAAATACAAATAATTTTTATTATTTTCGCCGTTTTTTTTATCGCGGTTGGAGCGTTTCGGGGCGACGCCGCCGCTTTGTGGCGCAAGGCCTCTTTTATTTGTTTGGAGTGTATAGGAATTGCTTAAACGCCGGTTGATACAAACGCTTTCTCTTTTAATATACAACGCGGATATAGGCCGTTTTAAAACAGGCTCTGTATCAAAAAGCCAGTTAAAAAACGTTTGCGTTCCGGGCCTTAACTGTTATTCATGCCCTGGCGCCGTAGCTTCCTGCCCGTTGGGCGCCCTTCAAAGCGCCCTTGCGGAAGGCCGCCCGCCGTTTCTTGTCGCGGGTTTGCTCCTGTTGTTTGGGATTACGCTCGGCAGGACTGTGTGCGGCTTTTTTTGTCCGGTTGGTTTTTTTCAGGAACTTCTGTACAAGATTCCCTCGCCCAAAATGAAAAAAAACCTTTTTACGCGAAAATTAACGGTGATAAAATATGTGTTTCTCGTGATTCTTGTAATTCTTGTCCCGCTCGCCGGTTTTATGATTCAAGGTTACGGCGCCCCGTCTTTCTGTAAATTTGTTTGCCCGGCGGGAACGCTGGAAGCCGGAGCGCCGCTTGTTTTGGCGGACGAAGGAATTCGCAAGGTTGCCGGAGCGCTTTTTTTGTGGAAAGTTGTATTATTTGCGTCTACTGGCGTGTTGTGCGTGTTTTATTTCCGCGCTTTTTGCCGTTTTGCTTGCCCGTTGGGGGCTTTGTACGGCTTTTTTAACAAATACGCTATTTTTGGTTTGCGGCTTAACGAAAAAAAATGCTCGCGTTGTGAAAAATGCGTCAAAAAATGCAAAATGGATGTAAAAACCGTTAACGACCGTGAATGTATACGTTGCGGCCTTTGCGTTAATGAATGCCCTTCGGAGGCGCTGACGCATACATTCATTAAAAAAAACATCAAACTTAAGGAGAATTTATGAACCTGTTTACATTTAACGTAAAACGCGCGTCAAGAAAAATGATTTTTTGCGCGTTCTTTTTTATCTTCACGGCGGTTTTCGCCGCGGCCGCCGAAACTTCGCCCGGCAAAAACGCGCCGGATTTTACATTCAGAGTTGCGGACTCCTCCGGCGCTCTTAAAAAACTGTCCGATTACAAGGGAAAACCCGTCGTTCTTCATTTTTGGGCGGCCTGGTGCGGCCCGTGCATACGCGAACTTCCGCTTATTGAGGGGCTCGCCGCTTCAAAATCAAACGAACTTACAGTTTTGGCCGTGAATTGCGGGGAAAACTATAAAACTGTTTCTTCATTTTTATCAAAAAGAAACATAAAACTGAACCTGGTGATGGACGAAAACAACGAAATTTCACGGCTGTATAACATAAACGCCATACCTCAAACATTTATGATAGATGAAAACGGCGTCATTCGTTTCGCGCGGACGGGCGCTTACAGCCGCGGCGAGTTAGACCGCGACGTGTCCGCGCTTTTAAAAAAATAAAACGGCTAAATGCGCTGGATTGGGCGGCAAAATTTGCACGCTTTAGTTGGCGCGAATACAGCAACGGCGTCTTGTTTTCAACTCCGCGTAAACTCCTCGCCGCGACCGGGCTCGCGCGCCGGCGGCGCAACTGCGGCGGGAGCGCCCTTTCCGGCTTTCGCAACGCGCCGGCGGCGAAACCGGCGCGGGATTGCGCGAATGTAAAAAATCATGCGGTTTTACGCGAAGTTCGCTGAACGGGCTTGTTTCAATAACACGGCTTGTTACGCGCTAACTTGCGGGGCCTGGCGGTTGTTGACGCCATGCCGGCTTAAGCCGGGCTTAGGCTCAAGGCCGCGAAAACTGAAGTTTTTGAACCGTTCTAATTTTGAAAAAGCGAGAAATATCGTTATATTTAAATCATGTACGAATTTTCAACACACGGCGTTTGCGCCTCAAAGATTTTTTTCAACGTGGAAAACGGTAAAGTTCACAACGTCGCCTTTGAAGGCGGGTGTAACGGCAACTTAAAAGCTATAGGCGTTCTTGTGGAAGGCATGGACGCAAAAGAAGCCGCTCAAAAATTAAAGGGAATCCAGTGCGGGCGTAAACCCACGTCCTGCGGAGACCAATTATCCCGCGCATTGGAAGAGGCTTTGCAAAAAGCCGAATAATGCCCCAAACGCCTCCTTTTTTACAGCGCCTCTCTTTAATTACGGGGGAGGCCGGTATAGAAAAACTTTCGGGAACGGGAGTTTTGATTTTTGGACTGGGAGGCGTAGGAAGCTGGTGCGCCGAGGCTTTGGCCAGGAGCGGGGCCGGGCGCCTGGTTTTGGTTGATTCGGACGCGGTTTGCGTAACAAATATAAACAGGCAAGTTCAGGCGGACTTTAATTCGATAGGGATGATGAAAGCCGAAGCGTTAAAGGCGCGTCTTTTGGCGATTAACCCTGAATTGCGCGTTGATTGCGTTACAAAGCCGTTTGACGCGGAAAACGCCGCTTCCTTCCCGTTTAACGCCGGCGCTTATGTAATAGACGCGATAGATTCGCTCGGTCCCAAAATAGCCCTTATCCAAAAAAGCCTGTCGCTGGGAAAAACGCTTTTTTCTTCCATGGGCATGGCGCAAAAACTGGACCCTTTACAAATTAGATGCGCCGGAATATGGAAAACTGAAAGTTGCCCGCTCGCCCGCCTGGTTAGGCGGGAATTGCGTAAACAGATGTTCACCGGCGATTTTACCGCGGTTTACAGCCCGGAACGCCTGCCGCTCCAGACTGCGCCGGGCGCGCCGCCTTGCGGCGGTTCGCTCTGCCTTTGCCCAAAAACACAGGGCGCGAAAGAATGGTGTTCGTCCAAAAAAGTAATAAACGGAAGCGCCGTAGCCGTAACCGCGACCGCCGGCATGATTCTGGCCTCGCTCGTAGTCCGCGACGCCCTCGCCCGCTAGCCGCGCCCGGCAATGAAAAGACGCCGCTTGAAACGAACCGCCGCCGCAAACTTTTGGTGGGTCTGGGAGGCCTAGGCCTCCCAGCGGGGCCGGTTGCTTTCTCTACGGCGTGGGCCGTTATCTGGCCCCACGCTGTGCCGCCTGGGTTGGCGGGACGCGCTCAATGTTTCGCGCGCACTCGCGCCCAGCGGGGGGTTGGGGGCGGAGCCCCCAGCGGAAACCAAGGCGCGAGCCGGCGGCGGAAGCCGCCGCTGGAAAGCGGGCGCGGAATTGGAGCGGGAGCGGCGGTTTTTGCTGGGCGTAGCGCCGCGAAAACCGCGCCTGGTAAAAGCGGCGCGGAAAACTTTTGGTGGGTCTGGGATGCCAAGGCCTCCCAGCGGGGCCGGTTGCTTTCTCTACGGCTGGGGCCGTTATCTGGCCCCACGCTGTGCCGCCTGTGTTGGGGGGACGCGCTCAAAGTATCGCGCGCGCTCGCGCCCAGCGGGGCCGGTTGCTTTCTCTACGGCTGGGGCCGTTATCTGGCCCCACGCTGTGCCGCCTGATACGGCGGGACGCGCTCAAAGTATCGTGCGCACTCGCGCCCAGCGGGGCCGGTTGCTTTCTCTACGGCTGGGGCCGTTATCGGGCCCCACGCTGTGCCGCCTGATACGGCGGGACGCGCTCAGCGGGGGGGCTTGGGGGCGGAGCCCCCAGCGGCAAGCAAGACGCGAGCCGGCGTCTGCGTTGGCCGGAAGCCGCCTGGCGCCGCCGCGCCGCGAAACCGCATTCGGCAATGAAAAAGCCCGCCGCTAAATAAGCGGCATCGCAAACTTTCGGTGGGTCTGGGAGGCCTAGGCCTCCCAGCGGGGGCTTGGGGGCGGCGCCCCCAAGCGGCAACCGAGACGCTAGCCGGCGTCCTGGATTAGCCGGATGCGGCGCCATTAAGCCGCGCAAGGGATAGTAGCGGAATTTGGCCGCTAAAGCGGCCAAATTATAGCGGATAGCCCGGTTTTTTGGCGTTTTTTGCAAAAAAACGCCAAAAAATGCGCCCGAATTTAAAGAATTAAGGTTTTAATACGCTTTTACTGGAAGTCTTGCAAGGGCTTTATTGCGGTTTCTTCCATGCGCAGGAAGTCTTTGCAGATGCGGCGGGCGAGGGCTTCTTCGTGAGTTATAACCAGAACGCCTATGTTGCGGGCTTGGGCTTCATTTAAAAGAGCGCGCCAAAGTTGCGCCTGGGTTATTGGGTCGAACATGGCGGTTATTTCGTCGGCTATTATAAAGCGCGTGTTGCGGCATAGAGCGCGGGCTATGCAAAAGCGCTGGAGTTCGCCGCCCGAAAGTTCCCTGGGGAAGCGGTTTAGAAGGCTTTTTTCCACCCCGAATTTTTCCAGCGCCTCAGAGACGCCTACGCCGGCTTCTTCCAGGACGTCTTTCATTTTAAAACGCGGGTTCACTGCTTTTTCGGGGTGTTGAAGGATAAGTTGGACGGGCCGCGGGCCTTTAACCGCATCAAGGCGGAAGGGGAGGCCGTCTAGGAAAACGCCGCCGGAAAAAGGTTTTTCCCATAGGGAAAGTATTTTTGCCAGCGTGGATTTTCCGCAACCCGAAGGCCCCAAAAGGGCGGTGCGGCAGCCTTCGCGCAAAGTTAAGCCCGCATCCTTAAGTATCCAGCGTTCCGGGGCGGAGGCGCCGGGCGGGAAGCCGGATGCGGTTTTGTACTTAAACGAAATGTTTTTTGCTTCAAGCGGCATAAAAGCACCTTACCAAGCCGGAACGCAATTCCCGCAACGGCGGCGCCCGCCCGCCTTTTTCAACCGCCGCCGCGTTTTGGCAAAGAGGGCCGGCCATATCACAGCGCGGCAAAAAAAGGCACGGCGAGGCGTTGTCTTTGGCCGCCGGCTGTCCGCCGGGAAGCGCGGCAAAGCCGTTTTGAGGGAGCGCGTTCCAAAGAGCCTTTGTGTAAGGGTGGCGCAAGAGCGCGGGAGTTGAAAAGTCCGAAGCTAAAGCCCGCTCTACGGTGGTTCCCGCGTAAAATATGGAAACGCTATCCGCTGTTTTTACCGCAAGATTTATGTCGTGGGTGATAAGCATCACCGCGCACCCGCCGTCCGCGAGGTTGCGCAGGCTGCGCGCGGTTTCGTCCGCGAGTTCGCTTGAAAGGCCCGGCGTGGGTTCGTCGGCAATAATCAGGCGCGGGTTTCCCAAAACGGCTGCGCATATCAGGGCGCGGCGGGCCATGCCGCCGGAAAGCTGATGCGGGTATTTTTTTAAGGCGGAATCGGGCAATCCGTAACGTTTAAAAACTTTTTTTACCGCGCTTTCCGTATGCCGCGTTCCCGCGACTTGTTTTCCGGTTTTCATTAACGGGTCTAAATTTGTTATAGATTGAGGAATCAGAACTATTTCGTCTCCCCGTAAAGTTTCTATAAGCCGCCTGTCAAGCGGTTTTTGACGGTATAGGATTTCGCCTGAAACATGGGCGTTGGCCGGCAGAATTCCAAGCAGGGCGCAGGCTAAAAGGCTTTTGCCGGAACCGGAAGATCCTATAACGGCGGCAAGCTCACCCGCTTTTATTTCTATATCCAGCGAAGAAATAACCTGAACATCATGTACGGAAAGGGCTGTGGAAAGCCCGCCGCTAAAAGACGCGCCTTCGGCGTAGCGTCTAAAAGAGATTGAAAGATTTTTTACAGAAAGCACAGTTTCCATTTTTAATCCACCTTAAAGCGCCGGATGCTTTTATTTCCGGCTCCTGAATTTTTACAACTGCGAAGTCGCGGGGCTGGCCAGGGCGCGGAGGTTTTCTCCCAGAGCGTCGAATGAAAGAACCGTTAAAAGCAGCGCCGCTCCCGGGAAAAAGGCCAAATGCCACATTCCGGCGCTTAAATACCGCATAGCTTCGGAAAGTATAACCCCCACAGCCGGTTGTTCTGGAGAAAGCCCAAACCCTAAAAAAGTGATGGCGGCTTCGTGCAGGACGGCGTGAGGGAAAAGCAGGACGAGGCCGACGGCGAATTGCGGCAAAACGTGGGGTAAGATATGTTTTTTTGCTATCCAGAAGGAATTTTTTCCCAGCGCCCGCGCCGCGTTGATGTACGGCTGGTCTTTGAGTTGCATTATTTCGGAACGGATTAGCCGTGTAAGGCTGGTCCAGTGGGTGGCGGCGACGCCTATAAGCACGCCGAAAAGGCCTTTTCCCATAGCTATAGAAATTAGAATGATAAAAATGATGTGAGGCACGCTTTGGAACACGTCCACAAGCCAGGTTACCGCGGCGTCGCACTTTTTCCCAAAAAGGGCCGCCGCGCTTCCCAAAACCAGGGCCAGGCAGGCGCTTATGGCGCTGGCCGCAGTTCCTACGATTATGCTGGTTGACAAGCCTTTTATGGTTCGAGAAAACATATCGCGGCCTAGGTGGTCGGTTCCAAACAGATGCGCGGCGGAAGGGGGCAGGTTTTTTTGTGAAAAATTCGCGTCGTAAGCTAAAGGCGGGATGGCAAGGCCGGCTATGAATACAGCCAGCAGGCACACGGCCAAAAGAAAGGCTGTAACCAGCGTTTTAAAACGCCTGGAAACTGTGTTTAACGGGAAATTTGAGTGAAAAAATATAGCGCGGGCGGGTTTCGCCGTATATTTTTTTAAGTTTAGTTTCATTCGTTTAATCCTTTCGTATTTCCGGATTTAACACATAGTAGAGCGCGTTGGCTATGCTGTTTCCGGTAAAAACAAAAAGAGCTGAAAAAAGCGTTATCCCCAAAAGCAACGGCGCGTCCGAATTGACGCCGGCGCGGACTACGGCGCGTCCCAGGCCTGGGTAGGAAAAAACCTGTTCGGCCAGCACGGAGCCGCCGAATAGTTCCGAAAAGGACGCGAATTGCAAGGTTAGCGCCGGTATTCCGGCGTTGCGTAGGCCGTGGCGTAAAACTATGCGCCATTTAGTTTCGCCCCGCGCCGCCGCGTAAAGCGCGTATTCCGAATCCAGGGCGTCTATCATTTTTTGCCGCGTGTGCAAAACTACGGCGGAAACTCCCGTTATGGACAAGGTTAAGGCGGGTAAAATCAGGTGGTATATACGTTGTCCAAGCGTAGCTTCCTCCAGCCGCCCTGCCGGAACCGCAAATCCCAGCGGGAAAATCTTTAGTTTTACAGCGAAGAACAGCATCAGCAAAAGTCCGGCCCAAAATACGGGAACGGAAGCAAGGGTGAAACACCAGCCTTTTATAAGTTTGTCTTGCCAGGCGCCCCTTTTTACGGCGGCGAGCGTTCCAAGCGCGAATCCCAAAAAACCGGAAAAAATCCAGGCGGTTCCCATAAGAGCTGCGGACGCCAGAAAACGTTCCCCCACCACCTCCAGAACGGGACGGCGGAAAATTATGGACGAACCGAAATCGCCGGAACAAACCGAAGTTAGCCATTTAATGTACTGTTGAAACGGGTCTTCGTTTACGCCCCAGCGTTCCGCTATCTTTGCTATTTGTTGCGGGGAAAGCGAAGCGTCCGCCCCTATGTACGCCTGCACGGGGTCTATAGGCGACTTTTTTAAAAGCGCGAAGGCTATAACGCTTACCGCCAAAAGCAACAACGCGGCTTTTATAAAAAACAGGAGCGCCGCTTTTATAAAGTTCATTTAAATTTCCATTCTTTTATATTAGAGATTACCGGGAAGCCGTGGCCGTGCGGGTGTATGCGCTGATTTCCTGTATCAAGGCCGGAACGCGCGAAATAGAGGTGTTCTATGTTGGCTATCCAGCACCATGTCGCGTCTCCAAGGTTTGAAAAACCTGTTTCGCCGTCCCACTGCGCCTTTTTCCAGTTTAGGTTGGCTTCTTCCTCCGTAAGCGCGGTTAGGGCCGCTTCCATGTAGGCGTCAACCTTTTTGTTGGAAACATTTGTGATGTTGTTGTAGCCGCTGGTCGCGACTTTGCTGGAATACAAAAAATAGACTTCCATCGGGCTGTGGCTGCCCCAGCCGAAAACTACGGGTTGCGAGTACATTTTCCGGCCTATGTCGTCCCAACTGGCCCCGGAAAGTTTAACTTCCACGCCTAAAATGCGGGCTTCCTGCGCAAAGGCGTACCCTATAGCTTGCCTAAGCGAGTCGCTTGCGGGGTACAGCAGTTCAAAAGAGGCGCGAACCCCGTTTTTTTCGCGGACGCCGTCCGGCCCGGCCTTCCACCCGGCGGCCTCTAGAGCGGCTTTTTGGCCTTCGGCGTCGCCGTCTTTAATTTTGGTTTCGGCGTTCCACCACGGCATGAAGTCGCAAACTGAATACGCCGCCTGGCCGTATCCAGAGACAGCCGCGTCTATTATTTTTTGGCGGTTGACGCCGTAAACAAGGGCCTTGCGAATCGCCAAATCCGAGGTGACGTCGTTGCCTACGGCGAGCCCTTCGGCGTTTTTTCCGCCAGATTTTGTTGAAGGCAGGCTTACGCCGCGATTGTCTACGGTTTTACAGCGTAAAATTGAATAGCCCTCTATTTCTCGCACAAACGAAGGCTGGGTCATGGCGACGTCCGCAAGGCCGCTTTCCGCGGCGGCGAGCGCCCCGTCTTCATCCAAAAAGAGAAGCGTTAGCTTTTTGAAAGCGGGCTTTGGGCCGTAGTAATTTTCGTTGCGTTCCGCTATCAATTGCTGGCCTTTGTCCCAGCGCGCGAATTTGTAAGGGCCTGAACCTATTGGGTTTTGACCGTAAGAAGGTGAATAAGCGTGTTTGGCTACTATTCCAAGTGAGACGGCCGTGTAAGGAAAGGCTGAAAAAGGTTCGTTTAAGGCGAAAATGACTTTTGTTTCCCCCTCCGACCTGGCCTCTTTTAGCCGGCTTAAATCAATTTCCCCCGCCGTCTCTTTTGTGGTGTTGTAGGTGAAGGCGACGTCTTCGGCGCTAAGAGGCCGCCCGTCGCTAAATTTGACGCCGGATTTTATCGTAAAAGTCCATTCCAGGCCGTCCGCGCTCACCGAATAGCTTTCCGCCAGGTCGTTTACAATTTGCATATCTTTGTTGAACTCCAAAAGCGTGCTTTGAAAAAGAGGCGAACCGTAACGCCCCCAGCCGGCGCATGGGTCGAAACCTTCGTCCGGTTCGCCGCCTATGGCCAATACAAGCTCGTCTTTGGCGGCGTTTTCCACAGGGCGGCTTTTTTTGGCGCAGGAATCTAAAAAAAATAGTGAACAAAGGGCCGCGGCGCACACAATGGTGTTTTTGATTTTTTTCATAGACAATCTCCTTAAAATAAACTTGACTGTAAGGCGGCGTTTCGCCGGAAACAGCTTTGAACGTCCTTTTAGTCGACAAAAGTGAAAGAATAAATTGTTAAAGAGATTCATCTCGAATTAAAGGCGTTTCGCCCCGGCTCCTTCATGGAACCTGAATAAATGCAATCAGAGATTTCCGCTCGCCGGCTTCGGCCCGCAAGCTTGTTTTATATAATAGGGTTGTTCAGAAACTTCAGTTTCTGAACAAAGACCGCCAAAAACAGCAAAACGCGAACATTTTGCTGTTTTTGACCCCGCAGGTTAGTGATGACCAGCCGGTTGTTGAACGAGTCCAATATACAGCCGCCTGATTTTTTTGCCAAGACTCAGGGCTTTAATTAGCGTCTGTCCACAAAGCCGGCGCGCAAGCTGCGTTTGCGGTTTTGTAGACAGATCTTGCGCCGGTAACGCCGGTTTCTGTTTTGGAAATCTTTTATAAAAATCAGTTTTGTTTAATTTGAGCGGGCGGCCTTATCGCGTTTGGGCGCCCGCGATTTTCCGGCTTTAAAAGCCGCGCCGCAATACCCCCCCCCCCCCCGCAAGCTGTTAAGGGGAAGCGGGGTGAATTTACGCTTTGGGTGCACCGCGGCCTATTTAAAAATCCGCCGGAAACTTCAAGCGCTGAAACAGCCTCCTTGCAAAACCGCAATAGCCTGTCAAAACCAGCCGGGTTTTGGAGCGGGCTCAACTACCCCAGACGCGCCGTTTGGTTTATTAAAGTTCCCAGCATTTGGTCGCTGGACTGTATGGATTTTTGGTTGGCTTCGTAAGCGCGGTTAACTTCGATTAAGTGAACCATTTCCAAAACAGGGTCTACGTTGGAAGCTTCGATAAAACCCTGAACTACTCTGGGGCGGCGGTTGGCGTCCATTATTTGCGCTTCGCCGGAAATGTCGTTTGAGCGGTACAGGTTTATTCCCTGTTTTTCCAGGTAGCGGTCTAGTTCAAAATCAATAATTTTAAGGCTGTCCAGCAAAACGGTGTCGTCCCATGTGTTGCGTTCTCTGTCTACAAGCTGATCGGCGTCCGCGTATTCGGCGTTTATCCAGACGCCGCCCTGTTTATCCACCTGAAAATTGTTGGCTTTTACTTTAATGGGGCCGTTTTCGCCAAGCACAGGGTAGCCTTCTTTTGTTTCCAGGAACCCTTCTTTTCCAAGCACGAAAGAGCCGTCTCGCGTGTAACGCTCGCCCTGCGGGGTCATTACGGCCAAAAAACCCTTGCCGTCCAGGGCTATATCAAAATCACTGCCAGTTTCCTTCATCGCCCCCTGCTGAAAATCCGTAAAAAGTTCGTTGAATTCAACTCCCATTCCAAGTTTTCCTATAACCGGCGCTTCATCCCCAGATCCAAAAGGGTGCCTGTAAAGGCCGTCGTCATTGGCTCTTCTAAGAAGCAACTCAGGAAACGCTTTATGAATTGTAACGTCTTTTTTGTAACCGGTTACGTCCGCATTGGCCAGGTTGTTGGAAGCCGCATCCAGGCGCCATTGTTGGGCCCTCATTCCGCTTGCTCCGGTGAAATATCCGCGTATCATATATCCTCCCAAAAAACGTCCGGCGTATATGCGCCAAACATTCCTGTTTTAATTTCGGAATAAAAAAACGGCCTCTTTACAGGAGCTTTCGCACAGGAGCTTCCTCCGCTCTAAACGCTTTCAAAAAAAACGCGGATGGTTTTACCCATCCGCGCCGTTTATTCAAACTTTATTGATGAACAGAATTAAGCCGCGCCCACGCTTGCGCGGGCGAAGGGTTAATGCCGCGCAACTTGCCGCTAAAGCCGCCAGGCGGCGGGGCAAGTTGCGGGCTGGCGCCCTTTATTTTGTTTCGTGACCCGGGTAGTGAATATGCCAGTATTTGTGCTGGTTGTGATGATCTCCCATCATATCCAGCCATTCTTTCATCACCGGATTTTTTTCGACGCTGTTCAACTGGTAAGCTTCGTCCGCAAGGTAAATGCCCTTTGCGCGGGCTTCTTTTACTTCCCACGAAGCAGACGGTTGTCCGCCGCCTCCTATGCAACCGCCTGGGCAAGCCATCACTTCAACAAAATCAAAATGTTCGCCCGCTTTGATGCGGTTTATTATAGCATCCGCGTTTGCAAGCCCTGAAACAACGGCTATTTTTAGCGCGAAGTCTCCAATTTTGATTTCTGCGGTCTTGACGCCGTTTGTAAGGGCGCCCGCTTTTGCGTCTGGTTTTGGCAACCCGCGCACGCCGGATTCGGCTATGGCGCGGTAGTTTTCGGGTGTATCCTGCTTAAGCACAGAAAGCGCGTAACGGAGCGCGGCTTCCATAACACCGCCTGATACGCCGAAAATTACTGCGGCGCCTGTTGTGGTTCCCCATTTTTCTTCAACATCTTCCGGTTTAATTGAGGCGTAATCAATCCCCGCGTCTTTTATCATGCGTATTATCTCTTGAGTTGTAAGCACGAATTCAACGTCTTGTTTGTTTTCGCTCTTAAAATCCGGCCTAAAGCTTTCAAACTTTTTAGCCGTGCAGGGCATAATCGCCCCCCGGACGTAATCTTTAAGGCCTTCTTTTTTGTAAGTTCCGGCGAAAATTTGCATGGGCGACTTTGTTGTAGACACATTTGGCATTATTTCTGGATGATGCTTTTCTACAAACATTACCCAGGCCGGGCAACAGGAGGTGAAAAGCGGCCATTCATGTTTGGTTTTTAGCCGTTCCAAAAGTTCTGCGGCTTCCTGAATGATGGTCATGTCCGCAGCTACGTTGGTGTCGTAAATTTCGGAGAAACCTATGCGCCGCAGGGCCGCGACGAGCCGGCCAAAGGTGTTTTGCTCAGGCGGTATGCCAAAAGCGTTTCCTACGCCTACGCGCACGGCAGGCGCTATTTGCACCGAGACTTTTTTGGTTTTATCGGCGAGCAGTTTCCACACGGTTTCGGTGTTGTCTTTTACCATCAGAGCGCCTGTCGGACATACCGCCGCGCATTGGCCGCAACCTACGCAAACTGATTTCCCGATTTCCTTGCCGCCAACGCACGAAACTTCCATTTCGGCGCCCCTGTGCGCGAAATCAATAGCCCCTACGTGCTGAATTTCGTTGCACATACGAATGCAACAGCCGCACTGTATACATTTGGCGGCGTCTTTTGTGATACACACCGAAGATTCATCCAGGCGCGGGGTTGGGTTGTGTTGCGGGTAACGCACATTTGTAATGTTGTAGCGCACCGCGAATTCCTGCAATTTGCAATTGACGCTGTTTTGACAAGTGGTGCAGTCGCGGCAATGGTTTGCCAGAAGCAGTTCCAGGATGTTTTTCCGGTACGATCTTAGCTTTGGAGTGTTGGTGAGTATTTCCATGCCTGGTTTGGGTAATAAGGAACAGGATGAATCTAAAGAGGTGCGCCCTGTGGGAAGGCCTGTTTTACGGTCTTTGTCTACGATTTCCACCAGGCACATACGGCAGGCGCCGTAAATAGACAGTTCCGGCGTATAGCAGAAAGCTGGTATTTGTATTCCGGCTTTTTTTGCGTGTTCCAGTACGTTAAGACCTTTTTCCATTTCAACGGAAACCCCGTCAATTGTTATGTATTGTTTGTCCGGCATATTATTCCTCCTCTTCAACGGCGTTGAACTTGCATTTTTCTAGGCAATGCATACATTTTATGCATTTTGCTCCGTCTAAAACATAATACGGCCTTTTTTTGCCTTCCAGCGTCTCGCTTTGCTGGGTAATGGCCCCGACCGGGCAACCCTTTGCGCAAGCTCCGCAACCAGAGCAGTTTTCCGGCGAGATGGTTAGTTTTTTTAATTTTTTACACTCTTTCGCCGTGCAAGTTTTTTTGTAAATATGGTCCTCGTACTCGTTTCGGAAGCGTTTTAACGTGCTTATAACAGGGTTTGGAGCCGTTTTTCCAAGCCCGCACAAAGAAGCTTTGGAAATGGCGTTGGATAGCTCTTCCAAAGTTTCAATATCGCCTTCTTTTCCCTCTCCCGCGACTATGCGTTCAAGGATTTCCAGCATACGCAACGTACCTTCCCGGCAGGGAACGCATTTTCCGCAAGATTCGCGTTTTGTAAAATCCATAAAAAAACGCGCTATTTCTATCATACAGTTGGCGTCGTCCATTACGACAAGGCCGCCGGAACCTATGATTGCGCCGGCTTTAGGCACAGAATCAAAGTCAAGCGGCATATCAAGATCCGCTTCCGTAAGACAGCCTCCCGAAGGCCCGCCTATCTGCACGGCTTTAAATGCCCGCCCGTCTTTTATACCCCCGCCTATGTCGTAAATTATGTCGCGCAATTTTGTTCCCATAGGCACTTCTATAAGGCCGGTGTTGGCGATTTTGCCGGTAAGGGCGAATGTTTTTGTTCCGGGACTGGTTTCCGAGCCTATAGCCTTGTACCATTTGGCCCCTCTGTTAATTATAAGCGGCACATTCGCGTATGTTTCTACGTTGTTTAATACGGTTGGTTTTTCGTACAACCCGCGCTCTGTTGAACGGTAGCGTTTTACCCTGGGCATACCGCGCCGGCCTTCTATTGAGCCCATAAGGGCGGAGCCTTCGCCGCAAACAAAGGCGCCCGCGCCCCTGTATATTGTAAGGTGAAAGTTGAAATCGGAGCCCAAAATGTGGTCGCCTAAAAGCCCGTATTCTTCGGCCTGTTCTATCGCTATGCGCAGACGGGAAACCGCGTTTGGGTACTCGGCGCGAACGTAAATATAGCCTTGCTCCGCGCCTATGGCCTTTGCCGCGATAAGCATACCTTCAATCATTTGATGCGGGAGGCCTTCCATTACGGACTGATCCATAAAAGCGCCGGGGTCGCCTTCATCGCCGTTGCAGACCACGTATTTTGGCGAGCCTTGCGCTTTAAGCGTGTCCGCCCATTTGCGTCCAGCCGGGAATCCGGCGCCGCCTCTTCCCCTAAGGTTGGATTCGGTTATTTCGGCGCAAACATCTTCGCAACTCATGTCGAACAAAACTTTCTCGAAAGCGGTGTACCCGCCGGCGGCGAGATATTCTTTAATTGATTCCGCGTTAATTTTGCCGCAGTTTTCCAGGACTATGCGGGTTTGTTTTTTGTAAAAAGGTATATCGTCGCGTTTAAGGATTGGTTTTCCATCCTCCGTTTTGTAGGCGAGTCTTTCTACAGGTTTGCCGTTTTTTATCGTTAGCTCTACTATGTCTTCAACGTCTTCAACGGTAACTTTTGTGTAAAGCCAGCCGGCCGGTTCTACGGAAACCAGTACGCTTTGACTGCAAAAGCCTGGACAGCCTCCTTTTTTAAGGCCCGCGCTGTGGCCGGGCTCTTCTTTTAATTCTACGGAGCATGGAATATTTTTTGATTTAACCGTTTCTAAAAGTTTTTCGTAAACTTTAAGCGAACCGGAAGCTATGCAACCGTTGCCCGCGCAAACGAAAACTTTTATTTTTTCGGCGTCAAAACTTTTTTTGTATGCCTCACGCACCTTTATTAAAGAGTCCCTGTTTGTTAATTTTGACATTTTTTCACCCCTTTAACCTATTTTTTTAAGGTCTTCTAAAATACCGGAAATTTGTTCCGGCTTTACGTTTGCGTACACTTTGTCTGGAACAGCTCCGCTAACCATAAACGCCGGGGCCAAAGAACAGGCGCCAAGACAGGCGACCGTTTGAACTGTAAAAGTTAAGTCGTCTGTGGTGATTTTTTTACTGCTAAGTCCAAGCTGTTTTCTGAATTCTTCTAAGTTAGGAAGAGATTTGCGGACATGGCAAGCGGTGCCGTCGCACACTTTGATGATAAACTTACCCTTTGGGGTAAGCGAAAAGTTTTCGTAAAAAGTCGCCACGCCGTAAACGCGAGCTTCGCTTACTCCAAGTTTTTTCGCCACATAAGGGAAAGTTTCCGGCGGCAGGTAATTGTATTTTTCCTGAACGCCTTGCAGTATGGGGATGATAGCTCCGGGTTTGTTCCCCCACACGCGTATTACATCCTCCACAACATCCGGATTAAACGCCGATACACTCAAGATTGCCTCCTTGAATTACACGCCCCGATCGGGGCGCGGTTAAAACCGTTAAATTGATTTTTAACGGCTGTTTGTGATTTTTATAAAACTTCGATTTTACAAAAATCACCTATATGATTCTAAAAGCGTTTTTTGTTAATTGTCAAGAAAATTATACATTCATAGAAAATCTATAGGTTTTCTAGGGATTTAATTAAAAGCGGTTTTCATTTTGGGCTTGTTTTTTGCCGCCAAACGGCTTTCCAATAGATTGGAGCGGAATGAGTTTGTGTATTTCATTTCAACAAAACGGGCGGTAAAGCCGTCAAATTTAACGTCTTCAAAAAGGCTAATCGCAGTTGACATAAAAACGCCGTTTTCTTATATTTTTGGCACAAATTAAAAACAAATCTGGAGGATTTTTATGACAATCAAACCATTATCTGATCGTGTTTTGGTAAAAATTGAACAAGCCGAAACGAAAAGTGCGGGCGGCATCATCATTCCCGACACCGCCCAAGAGAAAACACAAACGGGGACTGTTTGCGCGGTAGGCCCCGGAACAGAAAAAGAAAAAATTACTGTTTCTGCGGGTCAAAAGGTTATGTACGACAAATACGCCGGCGCCCAAGTAAAGATTGATGGAGTTGAGCATCTAATTCTTAAAATGGCGGACATAGTCGCGGTTATTGAGTAGCCGGGAAGTATGCGGAAATAATATGCGAAGCATTTTATTTCTGTGCAGGGCCAGCCGCCGGGCGGGGGGTTGTTTTTCAACGGCCTCTCGCCGCGCTATAAATAAACGTGCGCCGTTGTGTATATGCGGATTAATCACGCGATTTTAACGTTTTGTTTTTATCACCGTTTAACTTTTTAATATTCTAAAAATCAAAAAAATAATGAAGCAAAAAATTTTTAAAGCTATCGAAGAAAGCCGCGCTCTTGTTGTGGAACTGGAAACTGAACTTACAGCCCGCCGCGCCGTTTCTCCTGAGGCGGGAGGGGAAGGCGAGCTTGAAAAAGCGGATTTTCTTTTTAATTGGTTGCGGAACGCTGGATTTAGCGTTCTGGAGCGGCACGACGCCCCCGACCCGCGAGCAAAAGGCGGCGTAAGGCCGAACCTTATAGCCACGCTTGAGGGCGAAAACAGGGATGCGCCCCGCCTTTGGATTATGAGCCACCTTGATGTAGTGCCGCCTGGGGACGCATCTTTGTGGAAGTCGGATCCATGGACGGCGGTTTGCAAAGACGGGCGCGTTATAGGGCGCGGTGTGGAGGATAACCAACACGGCCTTTGCGCTTCCCTGGCGGCGGCTAACGCTCTTTTAACCCTTGGAATACAGCCCTATAGGACGATAAAACTGCTTTTTGTCGCGGATGAGGAATGCGGCAGTTTGTATGGCGTGGACTGGCTTTTAAAAAACCGCAATCTTTTTTTAACAAGTGATTTTGCTTTAGTTCCCGATTCTGGCTCCAGCGACGGGCTTTCCATAGAGATTGCGGAAAAAAATATGCTTTGGTTGAGGGTGAACACGAAAGGCGTCCAGGCGCATGGGTCTACGCCGCACCTTGGGCGCAACGCTCATTTAGCGGCCTGCGACCTTGCGCTGGCTTTGCATTACGGCCTTTGCGAAAAATTTAACCGCAAAGACCCGCTTTTTAATCCGCCCGCATCCACATTTGAAATAACAAAAAAAGAGGCCAATATTCCAAACATTAACACAATTCCGGCTGAAGACGTTTTTTACATGGATATGCGTATTCTGCCCTGCTACAAAAACAGAGAAGTTTTTGCGGAAATAGACCGGATAAAAAGCCGCATTCAGGAAAAGCACGGCGTAAGCATAGAATATTCAGTTATGCAAGAAGGCGAATCCATGCCTACGGACGCAAAGTCTCCTTTTGTAAAGGCTCTTTCCGGCAGAATAGAGGGCTTATACGGCGGGCCGGCCCGTATTGTAGGTATAGGCGGAGGAACCGCCGCCGCTTTTTTGCGCAACGCAGGCGTAGACTCCGCGGTTTGGTGCCGCATCAACGAAACCGCCCATCAACCAAATGAATACACCGTAATAGACGACATTATAGGGGACGCAAAAATTATGGCTTCCCTCATGATTGACGAATATTAAATACTGTTTAGCATAAACAACTTGCCTAAAGCGAGAAAAAGGCGGTAAAAAAAAACCCGGTCGTTTAAGCGCCGGGTTTTTTTATCGCCTTTTTATTTTCCTCAACTTAGCGTTGGGTAATCAAGCGGAAAACTCCAAAGACTACCAGTCGTCGTGAGGGTCGTCCGGATCGCGGCTGTTTTCGGCGTAGAGGTCTGTAACGGCGCGAAGGTCGTCTAAGTAGACATAGTAAGATCCATACGAATCCATGGCGTCTGTCGCTATTCTAAAGCCGAGTACGCGAATGCCGCCTATGGTGGCGTAATGGTAATTCTGCTGAACTATACCGTTTTTGGCGTCGTAAGGCTGGGGCGGCACGGTGGCGGTAAGCTTCTTCCAACCCTGGAAATTCAGTTTGCCCATATAAAGCTCAAAATAACGCCCATAAAAATCTTCCACAATAAGATACATGCTATGCTCAAAGTTACGCCCGGCAACCCATACGGAGACGGTTTTTGTAACGCCTTCTATCGGGATCGGCCTGGAAGCCATTATATAAATGCTGGTGTACCCTCTGCGCAGAAAATCCACCCGCGTACCTAAAACCATGGCGTCCTGGGCTTCAGCGTCGTCCGGCAAAGCTATTTTATCTGAGGGGCCGCCGGTGAAAAGCTTGGAGCTGGAATAACCGAAGTCGGAGGAAATATTGGACTGCCAAAAACCTTCAGTTTCAAACCTGTCTACAGAAATTTCTTTAAGAGACTGCTGAGGAACGCCGCCGTCAAGCCGGGCGGCGTCGGTTTCGCCTACTTCCTGGGCGAAAATATACATACTTGAAAAAATAAGCATTGCTGGAATTATAAATCGTTTCATTGGTTAGTTTCCCCCTTCGGCTGTATTGCCGCCCCAAAGTTTCGCAGTGTTTTCTGGATACGAAAGTTCATCGCCGTCATAAATTGTTTCGTAAACGTCTGTTAAAACTTTTAAATTAGAAAGATAAACATAAAAGGGAATGATTTTTGTTACCTGGCCTTTGTTGTCTCTTTCTACATCAATATAGGAGCGTTCGCGGGGGTTGGTCCACAGGCGAAATTTTACAAAAGTCGATACGCTGGTTGATCGCGGGACTATGGTTGAAACCATAGGAATTCCGGCGGGAACAGCGGCTCGAAGGTTGCGCCAGCCCAAATACTGAAGGTTTCCAACAGGAAGGACGTGAATTACGCCGCGGTTGTCCCTGATATATATCTCCAGGTCATAGTTAAGGTTGGAACCCCACGCCCAGACGTCGATAAACCGCGTTCGTCCGCGCAACGGTATTTCCACAGGCGCTCCGTCCCCGCCAGCCGCCGTAGGATATATGTCTATCCAATTGTAACCGCGCCTGTCAAAACTTCCCTGCACGCCTATGCTTTTTTGTTCCGCGTTTTGCCTAATCAACGCAACCGGAGCGGTGGCTACAGGCGCGATAACTGGAAATTTCTGATCCGCCGTTTGGGACTTCCATCTACTGGCGTCCGCCTGCCATGTATAGTTGTATTCCACTCCGTCAACTACATACGCCCCGTTGAGGCTGTCGATGACGATGGAAGTTAACTCTACCGTGTTGTCATCCGCGAAGGCTGGTAGAACTGCCAAGCCCGCTAGAATGATCAGGCAAGCAGCCCTCGCTCCAAACGGAGCCGAATAATTGCCAAGCTTCATACTTATCTCCTCTTTATTATTTAACTAGTGAAGGACTGTAAATCCAGCCTATTATAATAAACCAGCTTTAACTCTGTCAAACCTATTCATTATTATCGGAAGCAGAGAAAAAATAATTTATTGACTCCGGTTTGTTTTAGAAACTTTAGAGTGAAATGTTACCGTAAAAATCGTTTTAATTTAATGGCGCTTTATAATAACAGCCGCTTTTTAAGAATTCGGAAAAAACGGCCTGTTTATACGCCCCCGCGCCGGCGGTTGGCGGCGCATTTGGATTTCTTCTTGTTTTAAAGTGAGTTTTGATGTATATTTTAAGCGTGGAAACACCTAATCCCCCCCCCCCCCCCGCCGAAGGCTGATTCATTTTTCTTTTCATGTACACATCCTATATGCGCGTAAACTCCCGCGGCGATGGAGCTTTGGGGGAATCACGCTAATTTTAACGGTTGTTTTTTAGGAGGATGTATATGAAAAATATAAGTAGAAATAAACTTTTAATTGGT
>JAITER010000020.1 GCA_031281945.1 Spirochaetaceae bacterium
ACATCAGGTTTCACCCCGTATAATCGTTTAAATAACACCGCTTTGGCATCCGCCGCCGCTTCTCTCTTTCCCATGCCTTGATTATATCTTCTTGCCGGTTAGCGAACAAGTCTAATGAAGCACGGGCAAACGTGCGTATAACAGGCCTGTATGCGCCTCCGCTCCCATGCGGTCGCTCCGGAGGTTCCGTTCGCCTAGGTCAGTCGCTACGCTCCTTCCCACGGCTCACTTCACCCACAGTTTGTCGGCCCTGCAAATGCTACGCATTTGCAGGGCCGCAAAAACGTCGCATACAACCGGAACGTTATGCGCCATAAAATCTGAAATTTATGGATGCAGCGGCATTCGTGCCGCCGGATTTTTTTCTAAAAACGTATTGACATGAATTCTTGATTCGTATATAATGAAATCAGTCATACAAAACAGGTGTGCCGAAATTTTGCCATAGGTAGGAATATATGTCAAAGAAAAAAAAGAAATAGGAAGCAACTTTCACTTGAGCAAGAGGTGAATCGTGTTATTAGATTTTTTGAGACACACGAATGGGCGTCTCCAATTGCCATGCCAATAAATCTACATAAAGATTTAGACGCTATGGCGGAACGCTATTTTTTTGATTGTTACATCGATCATCGGCGAGCCAATGAAAAGTATGCGCTTGGTAATATTGATCAAGCAAAAAAAGATTTAACTTATTCGCTTGTCTGGTGGACAGAAGCCTGTGATTTAGCATATTATGCCGGACTAAATGATTTCAGTAGTATGTTGTTAGATAAAACTGACAGCATGCTCAATAATGCAATAGAAACCGTTTTTGCAGATGAATGTCCATCCCGAAAACTTGATCCATTGGGATTTAACAATTTTCGGATGTCGCTTCAGAATTCTATGGATTAATGTCATGTGGCATGGCGACATAAAGCCGTCGCAACATCCGTGTTGTGGTACTCTGTAGCAGATTTTACGGCGCATAACAGGCCTGTATGCGTAACGCCGCCTAAACGTGAGTCGCAACCGGAATGTGTTATGCGGCGGCATTATTTTATGTTAAAATAAAATTTATTCAGGTATGCTATACGTTTTGCGGCTTCTTCGTAGTATATGCTTTGGGGGAAATTGTTTGTGATTGACGAGTATGCGGCCATGCTTTTTTTTATATTTCTAAGCGGTCCGGCGGCTTCAAAAGATTTACCTTGCAGGTACAAGGCTTTATCATTCCAGTCCGCCGTTTCGCCTAATTTTGCGAGAGATTCAAGCGCGCCTGATATATCTCCCGAATTATAGGCCGCCTCCGCTTCTTTTAGAACGGCTTCTTCGTCCAACTCTTCCGTCTGCGGAAGCGAGTCTGTATTTTCATCCTCAAAAAAACGCTCCGTAGAGTAAGCGTTCAAATCTCCTGAAGCGTTTACGCCCGAAGCGGCGGCGGGGGTGAAATCCGCTGTTTCGGGCGGGGCTGAGGCGGCGCCGCTGGGTTTCGCGGGAAGTTGGGGCGGCGAGGAGGGGTTGTAATCGTTTGGCGGCCACCGTGGAGCGGCTGCAACCCGCGTTCCCGCGTCAAATTCGTTTTCGCTAGAGGGATATACAACCACTAAAACCGAGTCTTCAATTTCATAGCCGTTATAAAAATCATGTTTGGAGAAATTTAAAGTATAATTTCCGGGGCTTTCCGGTTTAAACAAGAAAGTTTGTCCCAAAGAGTCCAGTTTGCGCGAATCAAAGTTTATGCCTTGTTTTAAGCCGTTTTCGCCCAAATACACCCAGCCGGTTCCTGTAAACGGCACTTCCAGCATTTGCCCGGCGTGGAGCCGGACGGTTCGTGATGGCGCGGGTTTTTCGGCGCTTACCGTTTCCGCGGGCAATTTCGCCGCGCTTCTTTTGGTTAAAACCGCAGGTTGCGGGGGCTGATAATTCACGACTTTTTCAGAAGGCGTTACGTTAAGCGGCGGCGCCGGTCTTTGGGCTGGAGGCGCCGGCGGCGTAGTTGTTGGGGCGGTTGCGGGAACTTCTTTTGGAGTTGGATTTAAAGGAACGGCGGGCGGTTCTTCTTTTGTTGCTGGTTCTTCTTTTGGGGGCGGTTCTTCCGCGACAACAGCGGGTTCTTCAACTTCCGTTTTTTCGACAACGGCTAGTTCGGGAGGGTTTTCCGTTTCAGGCGCTTCTTCGCCGGCATAATATGGCGGGTCGGGCAAGTTCAAGTCCAGCGGAGCGTCAATATAGGCGGTGGTTTCTTCGGCGGAAAGCGTTACGCCGGGAAAGTCTTCCGAAATCACCGTTAGGCTTGGTTCAGGCTGTTCGTTTTGCGCGGGGAGATGAGACGCCTCCGGCAGGCTTTTGCAGGAGGCCGCGCACAAAAAAACGCAGGTGCAGGCGCATAGAGCCGCCGTCAAATTTAACGCCTTACGAAAAAGCGTGAATTTCACGGCACGTTCTCCAAAAGTTTATCTATTGATTTTTCCACATTGTTAAGTAAAACTTCTTTATCTGTTTCCAGGGAAGGATCAATCCAGTATTCTTGGGCTTTTTCACTAGTCCATACAGCGGACGGCTCCCGTTTTAGAAGCGCTTTCGGCAAAAAATCAGGTTCTTCCAAAATAAAGATTTCAACATCTTCTATTTTTTTTGTTTCCGCTTTGGAAATTGCGGGGAGTTCGCGGGATTCTTTTTTATTTTGCGATATTTTTACAAAAAAGACAGTCGCCGCAGGCACGGCCGCCGAAAGGGCCGCGAACAATAAAACGCAAAAACGGACGGTTGGCAAGGCCCAAAATCGTTTTAATAAAGCCGCCGGAATAGAAAAAATATGCTGTAATTTTTTTGCCGCATCACGCAAGCCCACAGGCGCATTTTAGCGGAAAACAGCTTTCTAATGCTAGATGAGGCTGTTTTAAGCAGGCGTACTTTAATCAAGCGGCGTTATTGGTTTATAATTTCAAGGTTTATTCAGGAGAAGATGATGTTGATGAAAAAACACGTTTTAGCGGTTTTGGTGGAAAACCGCGCGGGCGCTCTTAGCAGAGTGTCCGGTCTTTTTAGCCGCCGCGGGTTTAACATAGACAGTCTTACCGTAGGGGAAACCGAAAATCCGGCTGTTTCCCGCATGACCATAGTGGCGGAGGGGGACGACGCCGCTTTGGAGCAAATAATCAAGCAGTTGGACAAGCTGGTGGATGTAATAGTTGTGCGGGGTCTTAGCGGCGCCTCATATATAAAACGCGAAATTATGCTGGTAAAGGTTCAAGCGGACGAAAAAAACCGGTCGAACATAGTGGAGATAGCCGCTATATTCCGTTCGCGTATTATAGACATATCGCCTACAACAATAACGATGGAGGCTACAGGCAGCATGGAAAAAATCGACAGTTTTCTGCAACTTTTGCGGCCTTACGGCGTTTTGGAAACCGCGCGCACTGGTTCAGTTGCGCTGGAGCGCGGGAGCAGCGTACTGACCGTAGACGCGCCGCCTCAAAGTTAATGGGTGTTGCGCGTTGTAAAGTTTAAAGTTTTTTTCCGAATAATTAAAAAGAGAGGGCTTTGTGAATAACATTTCAAAACAACTGGAACTTTCCGCTCTTGCTGTGCCGGAAATACTGCTTCCGGCGAAAAGCAACGACATAAAAACCTGGTCTGTTGTAGCTTGCGATCAGTTTACACAAAACCGTGATTTTTGGAGCAAACTCGAAAAATCCATCGCTAAAGCGCCGTCTACGCTTAATCTTATTTTTCCGGAAGTGTATCTGGAAGACGGGGATAAAGAAGAGCGCATCAAAAACATACACGAAACAATGAGGCAATATCTTTTTGATGAGCGCGAAACGGTGTTTTCCAAACCTTGGCGCGCGGGCGTCTTTGTTAAGCGGGCTACGCACAGCGGAACCCGGCTGGGCATGGTCGCTTTAATAGACCTGGAAAAGTACGATTGGAATACCGGCGCCAAAACCATGATACGTCCCAGCGAGCGCACAATAGAGGAACGTCTGCCTGTGCGCATGGAAATTAGGCGCAACGCGCCGTTGGAACTGCCGCACATCATTTTGCTTATAGATGATGAAAACAACATGCTTTTTCCGTTGCTGGAAAAACTAACGCGGGGGCAAGAGTGCATCTACAATTGCGGTTTGCAGTCTGGCGGGGGCTCTATACAGGGGCATTTGCTGTGCCGCAATACTGATTGGTCTCTTATAGCCGGATTTTTTACATATTTTTACAGGCAGGCCGTAACAAAATACGGCGAGGAAGACGCTTTTTTATTCGCGGTGGGAGACGGCAACCATTCCTTGGCTTCGGCTAAAGCCGTGTGGGAAGAATATAAAAAAGCTCACAGTGAGGACCAGGATTTAATGGAGCATCCCGCGCGCTGGGCTATGGTGGAAATTGAAAACGTACACGATGGAGCTATAGCTTTTGAGCCCATACACCGGTTGCTTTTGGGCGTAAAGCGTGAAAATTTGATAAACGCTCTAAAAAAGTTGCCGGATGCGGTTTGTAAAGAAGTTCAAAATCAGGAAGCCGCCCTTGCCCTGGTAAACGAAAAAGATTCAGGGGGCAACCGTTACGGGCTTATCACAAAAGACCAGACTTTTGTTTTTGAAACCTCGGATGTGAAAACAGCTACAGTCGCGCTTGATCCGTTGCTGGCCGAAGCTCTTGAACAAAGCGCGGGTGGAAAAATTGATTATGTTCACGAATGGAAAGCCCTGTTGGAGGCTGTAAATAAAAATGAAGCGGAAGATGCGTCCGGCATTTTGTTGCCGCCGTTTAACAGGTACACGCTTTTTAAAACAATATCAGAAAGCGGGCCTTTACCGCGTAAAAGTTTTTCTATGGGAGCCGCTTTGGAAAAACGGTATTACCTGGAAGCCCGCCGTCTTTTCGCGGTTTAACGGCGCTTTTTTCACGCGGCGCTAAATCGCGCTTTCTAAACGCCGCGTGAAAAAAGCGTTTCTTTATCACTTTGTTTTGGATAGGACGTCGTCTATGGTTCCTGTCATAAAGAACGCTTGTTCCGGTATTTTGTCGCATTCACCGTCCAAAATCATTTTAAACCCGCGAATGGTTTCTTTTACAGGCACATAGCGGCCTTCCATTCCGCTAAATTTTTCGGCTACATAAAAAGGCTGGCTAAAAAAGCGTTGAATTTTACGCGCTCTGGAGACTGTGAGTTTGTCTTCCGCCGAAAGCTCGTCCATACCTAAAATAGCGATTATATCCTGCAATTCCTTGTAGCGCTGTAAAGTTTGCTGGGAACGCCTGGCTGTTTCGTAGTGTTCGGTTCCAATGACAGCCGGGTCTAGAATACGCGAGCTTGAGGCCAGCGGGTCTACAGCCGGGTATATGCCTAGTTCCACAATTTTACGGGAAAGCGTCGTCGTAGCGTCCAGGTGGGCGAATGTTGTAGCCGGAGCCGGGTCGGTGAGGTCGTCGGCTGGGACATAAACCGCCTGTATGCTGGTAATGGAGCCTTTGGAAGTGGACGCTATACGTTCCTGCAAACCGCCCATCTCATTGGCCAGAGTGGGCTGGTAGCCGACCGCGCTTGGGATGCGTCCCAAAAGGGCTGAAACCTCCGCGCCCGCCTGTATAAAGCGGAATATGTTGTCTATAAACAAAAGCACGTCCTGGCCGGATTGGTCGCGGAAGTGTTCCGCCATGGTAAGGCCGGAAAGAGCCACTCGCATACGTGCGCCTGGAGGTTCATTCATTTGTCCGAAAACTAGCGCCGTTTTAGAAATAACGCCGGATTCCGTCATTTCGTTCCAAAGGTCGTTGCCTTCGCGGCTGCGTTCTCCCACGCCGGAAAAAACTGAATATCCTGAATGTTCCGTCGCTATATTGCGTATCAATTCCATGATGATGACGGTTTTACCTACTCCGGCGCCGCCAAAAAGACCTATTTTGCCGCCTTTCGCGTAAGGCGCGATTAAATCTATCACTTTTATGCCGGTTTCAAAGACTTCCACGGCTGGTTTTTGTTCGGAAAAAGACGGCGCCGGCCTGTGAATTGAAGCGTAGTTGGGGCAAGAAAAATCGCCTTTGCCGTCAATGGCGTCTCCGGTTACGTTGAACATACGGCCCAAAACCGCTTCCCCCACAGGGACTCGTATTGGATTATTCGTATCTTCCACCGCCATGCCGCGCGCCAATCCTTCTGTAGCGGACATCGACACGCAACGCACACGGTTGTCTCCGATGTGTTGCAAAACTTCTAAAACTACTTTTCTTTCGTTATTTTTTACTTCTAGCGCGTTCAAAATTGCTGGGACTTTGCCTTCTTCAAAACTGACGTCAACAACAGGGCCGACAATTTGAGTTATAACGCCTAAATTAGCCATTAGGGCGCCTCCTTAGAGAATTTGTAGAAAACTGCTTAAATTATTAAAGAGTAATTTTCCATACGATTATTATAATAGATGTAAGCGGGCCGCCTCTAGGTATGACGCATAAAAACAAAAGACTAATAAAAACATAATATTTATTTATAGTTATATTTTTAGGCTTAAAAGTAGATTGCGGACGCATAGACGGGCGGTTTTAGTATTGTAAAATAAACGCTGTGAATCGCCGGACGTTGCGTAAAGTAGTGTGCTATGGAAGAAATTGGGGATATAAAGCGTGGAAAGGCGAACAAGGCCGTTAAACCTTTTTCACCTTTCCACGCATAGTTAGCAAGTCTTATTATTCTTTTACACCGCCGGAGGCTACTCCGGAGATGATGTACCTGGACATTAGCGCGTAAAAAATGAGTATGGGTACAATGGAGACGGCTATACCTAAATATATGCCGCCGTATTCAGTGCGGTAGATGTCGCCGCGCAAGGCCTGAACAAGCATGGGCAACGTGTATTTTTTTTGTGATGAAATCAATACGAAAGGCGTAAAAAAGTTGTTCCACGAAGCCACAAACGCGAAGATCGCCTGAGCGGAAAGCGCCGGAGTAAGAACCGGCAACACTATCATATTGAAGGTGCGCAGTTCTCCGGCTCCGTCCATGCGGGAGGATTCAATTAATTCCTTTGGAAGCATAGATTGCATATACTGCCGTATGAACATAACCGTACTCGCCGCGCAAACTGCTGGAATGATAAGCGGAATAAAGTTGTCCAAAAGCCGCATACGGGACATAAACTGGTAAAATCCTATGAAAGAAAGAGACGCCGGCAACATCATAATTATTAAAATCGCCGACCACAAAATCTTTTTTCCTTTAAAGTTGTAGATGTGTATACCGTAAGCCGTCATCGCGGAAAAATAAACGGTTAAAAATGTGGAAATCACGGCTATAAAGGCGCTGTTAAAAAAACCTTGTTTTATCTGAAAACCGCGGCTTGTAAGGGCGTTCCAGTTGTAACTTAGGTTGGATCCAGGAAAAAGCGAAATTCCGGCGTTTATTTGCTCCGTGCTGCGAGTGGCGTTTATAATCATAAGATAAATAGGAACTACCGCAAGCAGAGTAAGAAAAGCCATCGCAATGTAAATAAAAAACCGCCGCGTATTTAAATACGCGCTGTATGTTTGCTGTTTTTTCATTTAGCCGCCTCCTTTTTTAGTTCGTTTCTATCTTTCATAAACGAAAAAATCAGCAGCGCAAGCAATCCGGTTATTATGAATAAACCGATTGATATACAAGCCGCATAGGCGTAGTCGTTAGCCCCCTGAAAAGCCATGTTGTAGAGGTATACATTGGTGGTTCTTATGCTGTAATCGGGAGCGCCGCGCATATCGGTTAACAAGAACGGGACTTCCAGCATCTGCATACCGCCTATCATTGATGTAATCAAGGTGTACAGCATGATTGGCTTTAACAGCGGCAACGTTATATGCCACGTGGTTTGCCTGCTGTTGGCGCCGTCTATAACAGCCGCCTCGTACAGGCTGGAGGGAATGCTCGTTATGCCGGCCATTAACAGAATCACCGTTTGCCCGTACCACATCCACCACTGAATAAACGAAACTATACTTCGTGAAGCCGTTACGCTTCTAAAGAAGTTGAACGCTTCTTTTATGGTTTCGCCGTCCCTGACTGTTTCCGCGAAAATTCCCAGCGACTGCAAAAACTGATTTACAGGCCCTACGGGGTAGTAAAACAAGCTGCGGAACAGCATGGCGACCGAAGCCGCGGTGAGCAGGTTGGGAAGATATATAAGGGCCCGCACCGGGTTTCTAAATTTAAGCTTTAACTGGACGTCGGAAAACCATATAGCAAGAACTAAAGCTATGCCCAATTGCGGCACAAAATTCATGCCCCATATAATAAAGGTGTTCTTAACCGCGCCCCAAAAGAATTTGTCGGTGACAAGCCTCTGGAAATTGGCCAAACCCACAAAAGCGGGATCAGTTTTAAAACCTTTTAGGTCGGTGAACGCTAAATACAGCGTGCTTAATGTTGGATATAGATTGAAAAGGCAGTATACCACTATAAAAGGCAGAACGAAAAAATAGCCCCATTTTTGAAGCTTTGATTCGTTGCCGCCTATACGCGCCGGTTTTGCCATGTTTGTGCTCCTTTTACAAAAAAAAG
This sequence comes from Spirochaetaceae bacterium, assembly GCA_031281945.1. Classification (GTDB taxonomy): domain Bacteria; phylum Spirochaetota; class Spirochaetia; order Treponematales; family Breznakiellaceae; genus JAIROZ01. Next base: position 8,516 of record JAITER010000020.1, read on the forward strand.
CCGGACGCGCTTTTACGCGCAAACCGGCTTTTCGGTTACAAGCCGAGCTGGGCGTTTACCTGGTCTTTGAACGCGGTAATAGCCTCGTCTCTTGTTTTTTCACCGTTTACGAATGAAGTGAACGTTTCTACAAAGATAGACTCAATCGCCTGGTCTGTGCCTTGCGTCTTGGTTCCGTCTATTTTAGGAGCCATTTCGGCGAACGCCGCATAGTGGTTTTGCCCGCCAAGGAAAGGTTCTGAAAAGTTATTTTTGATTTTTTCGATTACATTGGTGTTGCCGACAAAATCACCTGAATCAGTAGCGTATTCTTCGATGACCTCATCGTCCGTGGTTAAAATCCTGATGAATTCTTTCGCGGCCTCTGGATTCTTGGTTTTTTTCCAGGCCCCTATCCAGGTTCCGCCCCAGCGGTATGGAAGCGGGCCGGGTATCATAGCCCAGTCGCCGGCTGTGTCTTTAGCGTTTTCTTTAAGAACATAATGAAGGCCCCAGGTGGGAAGGAACACGGAGAAAACTTCTACGGGGTTTCCTTTTTCATCTTTAAGCGAGCCGTTCATGCCGGCGAACCAGCCTTCCGACCACTGCCCTACGCGGCCTTCCTGCCCTTTGTCGTGAAGCGTTTTGGCTACGTCCATAAATTGATACATGGAATTGTCTATTACAAGTTTGCCGTCCACAACCCAGGGTTGCTGGCGCGCTCCCTGGAACGGCTTAAACAGGTCTTGAATCGCCGATATTACAACGCAAGCGCCATTTGAATCATTTTTTAATTTTTCCGCGGACGCCAAAAAAGCGTTTACATCGGTAAAATGTTTTTGGATTTCCGCCGGATCGTCCGTTCCGAAATATTTTTTGGCTAAACTACGCCGGTAGAACATCGCGCCCGGCGCGGCCTGCCAGGAAAAAGCGTACACTTTACCGTCCGCGCTTCCAATTTCCATTGGATACCCAAGCATTTTGTCCTTCACTTCTAAGTAAAGGTCCGTGATGTCAAGCATCATGCCGGATTCTACGTATTTGCGGACGAAAGTGTCTTCCAGCGCAAAAACGTCCGGAGCGCCCTGACCTGATTGCAGAACAGGATCCAGTTTGTTTGGAAACTGCTCGGTTGGAGTGAGCGAATACTCCACGGTTATTTCAGGATGGCGGGGCTGGTAGTATTTTTCGTTCATTTTTCCTACTTCATCGGTAAACGACCATACTACAAGTTTGTTCCCGGCTTCTTCGTTTTTCTTTGTACACCCCGCGCTTAAAAGCACGCACGCGGCGGCGAACAACAACACAATCTTCTTCATTAGTTGACCTCCAGGTAATAATTAATGTAACTTTACTATTTTTAGTAAAAGCTTTCTAGTCTAAGCTCGTATGACGTTAGGCGGCTGGGCCGGTTTTCGTGTTGAAAACCATGCAAAACCTTGAATTCCGGCGAATTCGCAAACCCTCTTTTTAGCGGCCGCTTTTTTAAGGTAGCATGATTTCGCCGTGAAGCCGCCCGTCTTCCGCGAAATTCTGTTCTTGCAATTGCAACAGGCTTCCCGCCGCGGGCCGCCGGCTTTTTGCGGCGTTTACAAACGGTTTTGGTTGAAATAAAAACGCGATTGACGAATGATAGGAGGTTTCTGTGTTGGAATTGCCGGACGTCACCCTTGTGGCGTTGACCAGTATAAATATTTTTGAAACGGTTTGCGCCATGAAGTATAGCATGAGAGAAATAGAATTCGGCGACAGAGTTTTTATTTCCCATAAAAAACCGTTTTATCTTCCAGAAAACATTAGATTTGAGAAAACCGGGAAATTAAAAACGATAGACGATTATAATTATAAAATGTTATTTGAGGTTTATAAATATATAAACACTAAATTTATATTGATAGTGCATTACGATGGTTTTGTAATTCATCCTGAAATGTGGCGCCCTGAATTTTTAGATTTTGATTATGTTGGTTCGCCGTGGCCGCCCCTGGATTATTTAAAAGACGATTACGGCGATTTTGTGCGTGTAGGCAACGGGGTGTCGTTGCGCTCGCGGAAGCTTCTTGAACTGCCGTCCAAATTAAACATACCGTTTAAGCGCGGAGAGGGGGCTGTAAATAACGAAGACTCGTTTATTTGCGTAAGGTTCAGGCGGACTATGCTTGAACACGGAATAAAGTACGCGCCGATTGAAACGGCCGCGCGTTTTGGGCGTGAAGAGACGCTGCCGGAAACAAAAGACGCCGTTCCCTTTCTTTTTCATAAATGGAGCGGCCTTAATAAAAATTACAAATGTTTTGGATTGCGCAGGATTTTTTATTTTTTTGAAACCACACAAGCTTTAATAGAGTCAAAAATAATAAATGTTAGGAACCGTGTCGGGCGGCGCGGGTGGAAAAAAGCGCTGGATCATTATTTTAATAAATACATAAAAAGTAAAATTAAAAAATAATACGGCGCAAAACGGGCTGGCGGACAGCCCAATCTTTAGGCCGGGGTTAAAATCCCTTAACCGCCATGTTTTAAGGTTTAACGGCTGAATTCGCGGGGTTTGATAAACCTGTCGCGGCTAAAACAAGCCGTTAAAATCCCGCCAAACCTTGGTTTTTTCTAATTTGCGGGAACTTTTCGGGCCGGGCGTGTTGCGAATAGAGCTTAAAATCATTATCTTTTACGATATGTTTGAGGGCGGATTGCGGCGCAAATGCGAAACCGGATTATCTAAAGCCAGGACGATTTTACAAAGAATTATTTTTTTAAAAATCGCGGGTTTTGCGTTTATTTTCTGTAGTTGCACCCAGCCGGAAGAATCGCCGCCGCCTTCTACACCCTCGCCGGCGCCGAAGCTCGAAATCCCGGCCCCCCCAAGCTCCATTCGGACGGCTTTTACCGGAGACGGCAGCGTAAGCCTTTATTGGGAACATATTTACAACGCTTTTTCGTACGAAATTGGAGTTTTTTTAGGGGGCGCCGCCGCGCCTTCGCCCGAAGAAATACAAGTCTGGCCGGACGTCGCTTTCACCATAAATTCCAAAGGCGTAAACGCCCTGGTAAAAAAACTTGAAAACAACGCCGTATACTGGTTTTACGCCAGATCGTTAAACCCGTCCGGCGAATACGGCGACTGGAGCCCGCCGGAACGGGCGGTTCCTCACTCCAGAGCGGTGGCGGTTTTGGACGAAAACGGCGTTGAAGAAGCGAATTTCGGCTTTATAATCCAGGCTATAGATTATGTTAATTCCATCTCCGCAGTTAAAAAATCTTACACCATAGCTGTAACTTCGGACAATCAAAAAATAAAAGAGGCGCAGTTGACCGCCGGAAAGGATTTAACTTTAACCAGCGACGGCAGGGAAGTTTTTCTGGACGGCGCGGACGGCTCCATGCTGGCCGTTTCTTCAGGAACGCTTAGGCTGGAAAACATTACGTTGACGGGCGTTCCGTCAAACACAAGCGCGTTAATAACGGTTTCCAGCGGCGCCGCTTTGACTCTGGACGGAGGGGCCGTTGTATGCAAAAACGGAACCGGAATATCCGCCGGGCTTGGCGGGGAGCTTTTTATTTTAGGCGGGGGCGGCCAGAGCGCCGGCCTCTCCGCGCCGGGCGGCAGGGTGACGGGTTGCGTGGACGGCGTTAAGGTTAACGGCGGGCTATGCCTGGTTGGGGAATTCGCCGAAATAGAGCGAAACACAGGCTCCGGCGTTTCAGTTTTGAGCGGCGGAATTGCGCGTATAAAGGGATTTTCAAAAATAAAAAACAACGGTTGCGGCGTGAATTTAACTAACGGAAAGGTTTCTTTAGAAGATGAAGCGCTTATAGAAGGCAATAACGCGCAGGCTGTTTATATTGGAATTGAAGGCGTTTCGTTTGAGATGAAAGGCGGAACCTTGAAAGGCGGCGCCGGCGCGTCCGGCGGCGTTCAAGTTGAAGGCGGCTGTTTTAAGGCGCTGGGCGGAAGCGTTTACCTGGAAATTGAACAAAACGGCGGAAGCGTGTCTGTGGAAGATGGAATTATTTACGGCGCGTTCACAGTTAAAAAAGAAACGGCCGTTGTAAAGGGCGGGCTTTTTAACGGCCCGGTTACGGTAAACGGGGACGGCGCCGCGCTGGAAATGACAGGCGGCGAGGCGTCTAAAGGGGTTGTGGTAGAAAACGGCCTTTTTAAGATGACCGGCGGAAATGTTTCGGGGGACGGCGTAATTGTAGGGGAAGGGGATGGCGCGGAAATACAGATGGGCGCCGATGCTAAAGTTGATTTATCCGGCGCTTCAAACTGCGTTTTTTTGCCGGCGGACAAAAAAATAAAAATTATTTCGCAAATAACTAACGCTGTAGCCGCCGCCATAGCCCCCCGCGCCTCCGGCGACCAGGCGCTCTGGTACGTAACGGGCAGGGCGGTTTTGGAAGAGGAGCAAGGCGCCGGTCTTTTAGCGGCGGCTTCCGCTCATTTTAAAATACTTAAAAGCGCAGACGCCGCCGTCTGGAGTTTAAGCGGCGGCGCGCTAGCGCAGGCGGCTACGGTTTATGTGGCGTCAAACGGCGATGATGCGGGAGACGGGTCTCAAAGCGCCCCTTACGCCACGCTGGAAAAAGCTGTGGAGCAGACTGTTACAGGCGGCGTTATAATCATTTCGGGGTCTATTTCGCCGCAGTCAGGCTGGAGCGGCTCGCCGTTCAATATAGCCTGCGATAAAAAAATAACCCTGGAAGGCGTAAACGAGGCTGAACTTCGAGCGCCGCCCGGTGCGCCTTGCGACGCGACTTTAAAAATTGATGGAACCGCCATTGTTGAAATAAACGGCGTCAAATTTAAAAACGATTCTTCAACTGGCAACGAAAAAATGTTGCTTATAAGCGGTTCAGCCGCCGTATTTTGCGGCGCCGGCGTTGTGTTTGAATCGGGAGGCGGGGTGTGGAGCGAATCTGCGGGCGGCGCCGCTTCAACAATTTCCTGCGCCGTATCCAGCGCCGTCCTGGAAGGAAGCTCAGGCGGCTCTTTAATAGTGTACGGCGCGGTGGCGAATGGCGCGCGCGTAAATGGAAGCGGTAAAATTACGCTAAAAGGCGAGGTTTTAGGCGGAATTACTGTTGAAGGCGGCGGAACCGCGGACTTGCAAAACACCGTCCGGGGGGACGCCGAGGTAAAAGACGGCTTGTTGATAATGAACGGCTCAGAATCAAAGGTTTTGGGCCAAGTGATACTTAACGATGATAACGCGGCGGCGGCTTCCAGCCCCAGCGCTGTTTTCGGCGCCCTTATAGTAAATAATTTAAAAGACGGCGCGCCGGATATAAACGCGCAAATAACAGGCGTTTTGGAAATGAACGCCGCGGGTAAAACTCTCGTTCTAGGATCCGCTGTAGGCGGCGAAAGCGAGGTTAAAGCCGGCTCGCTCGTTATGAAAGAAGGCGCCTCTTTCGCCAGGCGCCTTAAAATCTTATCGCGGGCGCAATTGCTTGGCGTGGTGGATTCTTTTGTAGCGGAAGGAAGCGCCGCGGCTCAAACAAGCGGCGATTTGCGGGTTCTAAACGGCGCTTCCATAACCGGAAACTCAACTTTTGAAATTGCAAGCAGGGTTTCGGGAAACATTGATTTTAACGGCGCCCGCCTTTCTTTAGTTGGTCCTGGCGCCTCTTGCGGCGAGGGGGCGATAACGCTTTATGACGGCAAAACCATTGACGTGGAAGGAACGCTCAACGCGGCTTCCGCCGGAAAAATCAAAACTTTAAGCCCTCTGCCAAATTCCATAACCGGAAGCGCGGACGGCGTTCTTCAACTTATAAAAGAAGGCGCGGCGGAAAACTACACAAAATTTACAATTGATGAAACGAGCCCGTTTTACGACAAACGTCATTTTATAGACGCGCAAGGGCGCGCCAGGTTTAATTTTGCGAAAGGCGGGAATGTAAGTTATGTTACCGAAGCTAACGGTGAAGTTTTTGAAATCCATACTTTTTACGCCATTCCATACGATTCTCAAACTCAAACCCTGGAATTTTTCAAGAAGCCCCAGGGTTCGGCGGCGCGCGTTCTTGTAGCCGCCGGCGGCGGTTCCGGCGGTTATGGCGCCGGGAACGCTCTTGGCGGCGGCGGCGGCGCGGGCGGCGTTAGGGAAGACCCGGCTTACCCTTTAAAATCGTTGATATACACGATAACGGTTGGCGCCAGCGGAAAACCCGATTTTAACCCTGGCGGCATTAACGGAGGGGCTGGTCTTAACGGCGGCTCTTCCACCATTTCTACGGTTGACAATTTAGACCAGATTACAGCGGTTGGCGGCGGCGGGGGCGCTTCCGGTTTAAGCCCGCGTGAAGGCAAAAGCGGCGGCTCCGGCGGCGGGGCTTCCGGCGCGAACAGCATGGGAAAAGCAAATTCCGGCGGCGGTAAACAGGACGGCTCCGTTATCGGCGAAACTTTTTATGGAACTTTTTACGGGAATCCTGGAGGCGGCGGGATTGATGATAAAACCGGCGTCGAAAATATATCCGCGGGCGGCGGAGGCGGGGCCGGAAGCGCCGGCAAGGCTGTGGCGGCGCCGGAAACAGGCCGTCTTTTGGGCGGCGGGAGCGGGCGCGAAATAAAAATATCGGTGCGTTCAGACCAAAACGGCGAGATTTACGCCATAGGCGGCCACGCCGCCAACCTAAAAGGAGACTGCCTATACGTCCCGGTTCCAAACACAGGCTCAGGGGGAATGGGCGGCTGGGGCGGGGCCGGCGGCGGCGGAGCTGACGGCGTGGTAATAGTGCGCTTTAAAGTGCGTTAAAAACCCGCCGCTTCAATTACTGTCAGCTAAAATTGGACTTATTCAACAATACGGCCGGGCGAGCGAAATTAAATCTTGCAAAACGCTCCGTATTTTGCTGTTTTTTAACGGTTGTTGTTCAAAGACTAAAGTTTCTAAACAACTCCATTCTGTAAAGTTTTACATAGAAAATTCGATTAAAAATGAAAATAAAATTTATTATAAAAACGATTGTTTTTTTGTTTGCTGTTTTTGGTTTGTGCGCGTTTATTTTCCCAAAAATCTCAAGCCTTACGGTTCCGGTTTTACAGCCTGAAAAAGCGGCGGACGCGGAGGATGCGGAGGCGCGGACGGCTGAAAAAGCTGAAATTCCGGCCTCCATTCTGCTACAGGCGAAAGAGGCGGCCGCGGCTCTTGGCGTTGACGCGCTAGCCGCTCAGGTTATAATGACCGGCGTGGACGCTAACGGTTTCCTGGGCGAGGCCGAAAAAGCCGTCCTTTCCGCCGTTCCAGCCGGAGCGGTGATGCTTTTTAGAAAAAATTTAACCGCGCCGGTTGACGGCATAATTCAAACAAATATGGAAATTAGCGCCGTTATAAGCGCTTCCTGCGGAATAAAGCCTTTTATAGCGGTGGATCACGAAGGCGGGGACGTCCAGCGCTTTACAAACGCCGCCGCCCTGCCGCCGCCGCTCTCGTATTGGGAAAAAGCGCAAACAGACGGCTGGGAGACGGCCATTCTTCAAATTAAAACGGACGCCGCCTATTCCGGCGCCGAACTGCGTAAAATGGGCGTAAACTTGAACCTGGCGCCTGTGGCGGAAATTTTTACAGCCGAAAACGCCGGGTTCCTGAAATCCCGTTCCTACGGCCCTGCCGCCGCTTTTGTGGAAAAAGCCGCCGCGTCTTTCGCCGCCGGCATGGAAGAAAGCGGCGTTTTGTGCGTGGTAAAGCATTTTCCCGGAAATTCTTCGCAAGACCCGCACGTTTCCAAACCGGTCTGGAACGCGGATATAGATACTTTAAAAAGCCTCACTTCACCTTTCTCGTACTATTTTAAGACGTTTCCGGCGGGCGCCGTTATGATTTCGCACGTTATAGTAAGCGCGTGGGACGGTGAGCAAAACGCCAGCCTTTCGCCGCAAGTGATAAAACGTTTGCGGGAGGAATACGGTTTTAACGGCCTAATCATCGCAGACGATTTCTCCATGGGAGCCGTCTCCGGGGGGCTTGCTACGGAAGAATACGCGGTGCGGGCCTTAAAAAGCGGCGTTGATATGGTGATGTCCTGGCCCGCGAATTACCGCTCGACTCACAACGCCATAGTCCGCGCCGTAGAAAATTCCGGTTTGCCGAAAGAACGCCTGCTGGAAGCCGCCGCCCGCGTGATAGCCGCCAAACATCTGTTGTAAAGCCGCGCGCAAAATTCCGGGGCCGGGCGCGGAACGCGGCTTCTTGTTTTTTTATTGCGGTTGTTTAAAAACCGCAAGTTTTTACAATCTGAACCAGGGCCGGGCTTGATTCAAGCCAACTTCCATTAAAAAACGCGGGTTTGCAAGACGACAGCCTGTGAAAACCGCGAGACGATGGCAAAGCTTAAGCCATCCGCGGGCGGGCTGGCGGGCGGCGGGTTGTTGAACAACTCGATTGATTCAGTTTATAATTATGACAAAAGTATGAAAACGAAATCCTATAGTACCCCCCCCCCCCCCCCTTGAAAGCCTTTTTGCTTTTTTGCGCTTTTATTTTAATTCTGGCTTTTTCAGGTTGCGGAGCGGAGATAAACCCCGACTTTGAGGGCTTTATAAAAAACGAGTTGCGCAAGGTGCATACCATGACGTACTCGGTGGTGGACGTAAAAATAACGCTTCCGCCATACCGCGATGTTTACGAAATGGGCGAGGCGTGGGCTCCCGTGAATCCGGATAATCCCGAAGATGGGATTGAGGCGGCTGTAACGATAGGGGGCGGCACGGTTTATCCGTATTATTTTGAAAGTTTTAATTCCCAGACGAATATTCTCACGATGAAGGGCGAAGACGGTAAAAGTCTGAGTTTTAGGCTGGACGGCTTTAACACGGCGTCAGAGGGCTCCAGGCGTCTGCGTCTTACGGCGCTGAACGGCGCGGGCGAGGATCTTAAAACGCCGGTTTTGCCGGCGGATTATCTGTGGAAGTTTGAGAGGGAAGGGGAGACGCTTTTTTGCGATCTTGACTACAAGGTTGTAAAGTTGGGCGGTCTTGACGGAGATATAGGCCTTTCGTTTTACCTCGGCGGTTTTGGCGGCGTGTACGCTAACGTGGAGCGTTTCGATATAGGGGAGGAGATTGGCGGCGTAGTTAGGGCGGCTCCGGGTTACAGGCTGAAAGACGGCGGTCTTAAATGCGTGGGCGCTTATCTGAGCGGAGGTATGGATATTTGGGTCGGGGAGGGCGTCTGGAAAAGCGAGGCGTCGTGGAACGGTCTGGAATATCCGTTTAGCTTCAAGATAAATGCGGAGAACATGAAGATGCTGTGCGATGTTGAGCTTTTCGCCGCGTTTGAGATGGAGGAGTACGCTATGACGCTTCCCGCCGCCGCAGAGGGCGGAAGGGTCATAGCGGTGGAAGTTAACGAGACGGCTTACGATGCGGGAGAGGGCGGCCTTTTTCCGGTTTCGTTGCGTATGGGCGACCGTGTAAGGCTTGTCATGAAAGCGGATTCCGGCTGGGTTTTGAGCAAAGACGGCGTCTCTTACGAGGCGGATCGTTTTGGAAGCTTTACTATACCTTCCGGCTACACGGACGCATCTAGCGGGGATTCCGCCGGCGAGTTTCTTTGCCCCGCTTCGAATATAAAGGTTAGGGTTGTGTTTGAGGACTTAACTATATCGTATATAACGGCGAGCGGTTATAAGAGTTCGTATGGTTTGTACGACCAGTTTGACGGCGGCGGGATAAGCGTTAACGGCGTTATGAGCGACCGGAATTCGCAGGTTGTCGATTTAACGGATGAAGCGGAATTTGAATCTGGCGGCTGGAACAATAACGCGGAGCGGCATTTTGACAAACCCGGCAAATGGGAAGTGATTGTAAGGGCCCGCGGCAAGATGACGGTGTTTGTTGTGAATGTTTCTGGCGAAGACTTTGTCGCGGCGCGGACTGTGGGAGGCGCGCGTGTGTTTTACAAGAGCGTGCGGGCCGCTATAGACGCGGCCGCCGCATCTGGAGATGCCTCCTCCACCATATCGCTGGTTTCCGATGTAACGGTTAAAAACTCCGCCCCCTACGGGCCGAAAGAGGAGGCGCCGGTTTTAATAGGCGGCGGCGTGAATGTGGTGATTAACAGCTCTGGCGGCGAGCGAACCATAAAGCTCGCGGACGAGTTTTCCGGGTTTATTTTTAAGGTTGAATCGGGCGCGAGCCTTACGCTGGAAGGCGGGGCGGGGTCGCTAACGCTTTCAGGCGGGGCGGTTTGGGGGCCGGAGGCGGGGGGCGGCGGCGCCGTGAACCAGGGCTTTTTGTCTTACGGCCCGCTTGTGAGAGTTGAAGGCGGCGTCTTTACATTAAAAGACGCCGTTGCGTTGCGAAACAATCAATATGCGGGCGGCGATGGCGGCGGAGTCGCCATATTGTATGGGACTTTTAATATGCTGGGCGGCGTCATAGAGTCCTGCGCGGCGCCCTCAGGCGGCGGGGTTTACTTGATCGACGGCGAATTTAATTTTTCCGGCGGTGAGATTTCCGGCAATTTCGCGGCGAACTCAGGCGGCGGCTTTTACTTGATCGACGGCGAATTTAACTTTTCCGGCGGTGAGATTTCCGGTAATTTCGCGCTCTCAGGCGGCGGCGTATATAATAGCGGCGGCTCTTTAAAAATGAACGGCGGCGTTATCTACGGCAATAAAGCGGGAACGGGAAGCGGGGTTTATAACGCCGGCGCTTTTACGGTTATGGGCGGTTCCGCTTTAATAGCGGCTAACAACGACTTTTACGCTAACGGCAATCACGGAATAAAAGTGGAAGCGCCTCTTGAGGCTCAAAAAGCGGCGGTAATCACGCCGGGAAATTACAATGACGCCAATTCAGTTTTGGTGGATGTTGACTCGATTGCGGACGATTTCCAGGCCGCCGCGCAAATAAACAAGTTTTCTTTAACGCCCAATGCGAGCGGCGAAATCTACTTTTTAAAGAGTTCAAACCCCGGCCGCGGGAAAATCGTTTCCGCCGCATTCTCCCGCGGCTCGGCGGGCCTAACCTTATACTATCAAGATTTGCAAACGGCGCTTGCCGAAGCCGCTTACTCGGACGAGATTACGGTTCTTAAAAACGCGGAAGATGTCGGGGAGGATGTTTTCATTCAAAAGTTCATCACATTAAAACCCGCCGCCGGAAAAAACATTAAACTAACGGCTTCTTTTACGGCGGAAAGCGGCGGCGCTCTGCGGCTTTCGGGGAACTCCGGCGGCGTTCTAACTTTAACGCCCAGCAACTCCTTCACAAGCGCGGTTTCGGTGGAAAACGGCGGCTCCTTTATACTAGCTGGCGGCGCCGTTATTTCAGGCGGCGCGGCGCAAAGGTCCGTCTCGCTTGCGCGGATAAACAGCGGCGGGGTTTTTAGAATGGACGGCGGGGAATTGAAAGAAGCCGATGTAGAAGGCTACGGCGGCGCCGTTTATAACGAGGCCGGCGGGACTTTTACCATAACAGGCGGCTCCATTTCCGGCGCCAAGGCGGATAGAGACGGCGGCGCGATTTACAACGCCGGGACTTTTACAATGACGGGCGGCTCCATTTCCAACAACACCGCATATAGCAACGGCGGGGCGGTTTTCAACGACAATGGTGCGCTTACAATGACGGGCGGCTCCATTTCCGGCAACAATGCTAGCAGTGGAGGCGGGGCGGTTTACAACAAAAAAGGAACGTTCACAATAAGAAACGGAGAGGTTTCCGCTAACAAGGCCAGCAATGCCGGCGGGATGGTTTACAACGAAGGCGGGGCGATTGAAATAGCGGGCGGGGCGGTTTCCGGCAACGGAGCCGGCAATGCGGGCGGGGCGGTTTTCAACGACAACGGTACGCTTGCAATTACAGGCGGCTCCATTTCCGGCAACACGGCGAATAGCAATGGCGGGGCGGTTTTCAATACTTTAAAATTTACAATGACAGGCGGCGAAATCAGCGGGAATACGGCGTCCGTTCAAAACGGCGGCGCGGTTTACAACGCCGGGACTTTTACAATGTCAGACGGCGAAATCAGCGGCGGTAACAAGGCCAAAAAAAGCGGCGGCGCGATTTACAACGAGGGGACGCTTGAAATTACAGGCGGCTCCATTTCCGGCGCCAAGGCGGATCTAAACGGCGGGGCGGTTTACAACATCGGCATGTTTACAATGTCGGGCGGGAAGCTTGATAGCAACAGTACCGGAGAAGGCGGCGCGATTTACAACGCCGGGATGTTTACAATGACGGGCGGTTTTATTTCCAACAACAACTCCACCAACGGCGGCGGGGTTTTCAACGAAGATGGGACGTTTACCATGGAAGGCGGCGAAATTTCCGGCAACAATGCTGGTAGTGGAGGCGGGGGAGTTTACAACAAAAAAGGAACGTTCACAATAAGAAACGGAGACGTCTCCGCTAACAGAGCCAGCAATGCCGGCGGGGCGGTTTACAACGAAAAGGGTACGATTGAAATGACGGGCGGGGCGTTTTACGAAAACATGGCGTATAACAACGGCGGCGGGGTTTTCAACGAAGATGAGACGTTTACCATGGAAGGCGGCTCCATTTTCGGCAACACGGGGTATAACAGCGGCGGGGCGGTTTTCAACACCGGGACTTTTACAATGACAGACGGCGAAGTCAGCGGCAACACGGCGTATCAAGCCGGCGGCGCGATTTACAACACCAAGACGTTTACAATGACAGGCGGCTACATTTCCGGTAACAGCGCCAGTATAGGCGGCGCGATTTGCAACAATAGTGGCGCTGAATGCGCCATTGCCGATTACAATTTTATAGCGCCCGACAACGATATTAAATTGTAATCGTAGCGCTAATAATCCCATACACGCATAACGCCGGCTTTAGCTTGGGTTTTAAGCGTCTTTAAGTCTAATTGACGGGGGGCGGCGTTTAATCGCGTTAGTTTTTTAATGGCGCCGAAACCGTAAACGCCTGCGGCGCAAGCGTAAAGTAAAGTTGCGCAATCAAACGAAAGACTATAAGATTAAAATAAATGAGAGTAGATTTTATTTTTAATTCGCGGCCTTCCTCCGCTTTTATTCAGCAGAATTTCCCGCTTCCGGACGAAGTTTTACGCGAATATGGCGCCGCGCCTAAAAACGTTATTGTTGTTTGCGACTCGAACACCCGCGTTTACGCCGGCCCTTTTGAAAAAGCCGGTTGCAATTTATGCGTTATTGGCGCCGGGGAAGACGAAAAAAACTGGGATTCCGTTAATCTTATACTTCAGCGCGCTTTTGCTTCCGGCCTTGGCAGGGACTCCCTTTTCCTTGGCGTTGGCGGCGGCGTGATAACAGACCTAACGTCTTTCGCGGCGTCCATATACATGAGGTCTGTAAATCTCGCCTTAATTTCCACCACCCTCCTGGGCATGACGGATGCGGCTTTGGGCGGCAAAACCGGAATAGACGTTTTCGGCGTAAAAAACCTGGCCGGAACTTTTTACGGCGCAAGATTTATTTGGACGCCGCTTGACGCGCTAAAAACCCTGCCGGCGCGTGAATGGAAATCCGGCTTCGCCGAAATAATCAAAACCGCTATTTTGGACGAAACGAAAGCTTTTACAGACGCGGATGCGGACGCTGAAGCGGACGGCTGGATAAAAGATTTTTACGCGCTAAAACCTTTTTTTGACGCAAACGATTTTAAATGCGTAGACGGGCGGGGCTTAAAAAAAATAGTGAGCGCCGCGATAGAGGTAAAGGGCCGCATTGTAGAAGCCGATCCGTTGGAAAAAGGCGTTCTTAGGGCGAAATTGAATTTGGGGCATACTTTCGGCCACGCCCTGGAAAGCGCGGCGGGGCTGGGCGGCCTTTCTCACGGCGAGGCCGTCGCCTGGGGAGTCGCAAAGGCCTGCGAACTGGGCGCGCGCCTTAAAATAACTCCGCCCGCCCGCGCCGCTGTTATAACCGGCCTGCTTAAAGACCTGGGCTACGAAACCGGCTCCCCGCACCCCCGGTTAAAAGATGAACGCGCTTTTATTACCGCCCTTATGGGAGACAAAAAGAAAAAAAACGGTTGTTTGCGTTTTATAACGCCCGGTGAAAAAGGCGCGCAAATTGTGGACGTTCACGATGAGGGCTTGGGCGAAATTAAAAAAATAACCGGAATATGAATCTGCGCGAAATCCTAAAAACAGGTTGCGCGGCGTTTTTTTTGATGTTCGCGCCTTTTGACGCCCTGCTTGCGGAAGACGCTCTGGAAGCTGGAAGCGTATTTCAAATACAGGAAATCGAATACCATATAAGCGGCAGGACTAAAGAATCGGCGTTAACCGAAGCGGCGGGTATAAAAAAAGGGGCCGTTTTTAAAAACGAAGAATCTTTGCTGGAATACCTAAACCAAAAAAAACAGGCGCTTGTCAACACCAGAATTTTTTCAACCGTAAATATTGAATACGCGCCGTTGGACGATTTCGCGGCGAGCGGCGCCGTTAAAGTTGACGTATATACAACCGATACATTGAATTTTTTGATAACGCCGTATCCAAAATACGATTCAAACACCGGCTTTTTGTTAAAGTTAAGAATGTACGACAGCAATATATTCGGTTTAATGTCGCTTTTAAAAGCTGATTTGGGCTGGTCTTATTCGCAGGACGTTCCAGGTTCCGGTTTTAAGAATTCAGCTCTCGCCGCGATAGACGCGGTTATTCCTTTTACAGCCGCCGGATTGCGTTGGGAAGCCTCCATTTTTAGCGACAACGTTTTTTCTTTTGACAAAGAAACGCCTTTTCAGTCGGAAAACGTTGTCGGGATTTCCGCTAATTTTAACTTTGGACGTATGGTTTTAACGGCTGGTTTTAATGAAACCATCATAACGCCGTCTTTAAATGAAGCGCGGCAAGTTGAGCGCGTAGACGGCGATTTTAAAATAGACGAACAATTAAACAAAGATGAATACATAATAAACAAAACAAAGCGCGTGCTGGACGAATGGCTATTGTCTTCCAATCCTTATGTAAACTTGAAGATTCCGGTTAAGCATGAATTTTTTGAACCTCTTGGAGCGGCTTTAAAAATGGGGCTTGGCGCCTCTTTTAATTACGCTCCATTCGTTCAAATATCAGATGAAAACGGCGGCGCGTCCATTATCGCCATGCAACAAATTGGATACACAAAAATAGACTGGCTTGGAAACATCAGGAACGGAAGCCTCGCGTACATACAAAACGATTCCGCTTATAATTTTATAAAAGGGGCCTTTAGCGGGTCTGTTTCCGCCGTCTTTACGCGCCACAAAAAAATTACGGATTTTTTTGGTTTTTCGGTTCGTTTAAAGTATAAACAATGGTTTAACAGCGATAAGAGCTACACTTTACAAAGTTCAGGCGAAGGCGGGGCCGTTTTACGCGGGGTTAGGGACAAATCGATTTTATCTGATTTATCTTTTTCAGCAAACCTGGATTTTCCTTTTCTTTTGTTTGTTTTCACCCCCTCCGAATGGTTTGATAAAAAATCTTTAAGGTATTTTAATTTTGAGCTTTATTGCAGTCCAATTTTAGATTGCGCGTTTATAAAAGGGACGCAGTTTAATTCCATTTCAAATGAACAAAAAAATATAAATATAAATTTTAGCGATATGTTTATCACCGGAGGCATGGAATTTATTTTTTTCCCTCTTTCCTGGCGCAGTCTTTATTTAAGATTTAGCCTTGCTTTTAATATGCGCGAAATGATTTCTTTAGGCGCGGTTCCTTCTGCTGACGGGCGGGAAATTTTTATAGGAATAGGGAGTTATTATTAGAATATGAAGATGGCGATAGACTGCCGTGTGCTGGGTTCGAGCGGAATTGGAACGTTTTTAAAAGGCGTTCTGCCTTACTTTTTTAAAACCGGAATTTCTTTTTTAATTATTACAAATAAAAAAAACTACAATTTTATTTATGATTTATCGCAAAAAAACGCGGCGGAAGAAAACTGCTTGCAAAGGCCCGAAAGAGAATTCTTTATTTGGAACGAAAAGCCTTTTTCATTATCCGAAATCTGCAAACCGCCGGCGGCGTTGATAAAAAAAATAAATTCCTGCAACGTTTACTGGTCTCCTTTTTTTAATATTCCGCGCGGAATTAAAATTAGTGTGTATACAACGATACACGACATTATTTTTCCTGATTTTCCCGGCATAACAAGCAGGGCCGGTCTCGCCGCGCGTATGTTTTTTTTTAACAGATGTTTTAAACTTTCCGCCCGCGTCTTTACGGTTTCCGGTTTTTCGGCGTCCCGTATAAGATTTTACAGCCAAAACATAAACAGGAACTTAAAAATAGTTGTGTGCGGAACCGCGGCGGACGAAGGCGTTAGAAGCGGCGGAGTGGTTGGAAACATAAAAAAAACAAAAACTATTCTTTTTGTCGGAAATATAAAAAAACACAAGGGCCTTTTTACGCTGATTAAAGCTTTTCAAAACGCCAAAAAACAGGGGCTTACTCACAAGCTTATAATAGCCGGCGAAAAAGAAAATTTTAGAACAAAAGACGCCCGTGTTTTAGCCGCGTTAAAAGACTCAGGCGATGATATTGTTTTTACAGGCTTTCTTGGAGAGGAAGAATTATCAGTTTTGTATAAAGAAGCCGCGCTTTTAGTCCAACCGTCTTTATACGAAGGTTTCGGGCTGCCTCCCATGGAAGCGATGTTGCATGGAACCTTGGCGCTCATATCTGACATTCCGGTTTTTAAGGAAGTATACGCCGGCTTTCCCGTCCATTTTTTTCAAGCCGGAAATGAAAAAAAACTTGAAGAACAACTTGTTTCCCTTTTGCGTAACAAAGAACCGCAAACGGTGGTTTTAACTCAAGCGCAAAAAGAAAAATATACATTCCAAAAGACGTCTTTACGCATACTGGGCGAAATCACTTAAAAAACCTGCGTTTGCGCTTCTTTACAACATTTATTCTGGCTCTACGCCGCGCACGCCGCGATATTTACGCCTCACGGGCGGCGCGCGAATTGTCCGGGTTTTTCAGCGCCCGGCTTTAATTGGGCGCAAAATGGTAAAGTCCAACCACAATTATTGCTTGCGGAAAAACGCGGGATAAAGCTTCAAATTTGGCTTAAAATAAAAAAATTAGGCGGAAGCGGAAGTTGCGGATGATTGTTAAGAAATGGATTTAGATTCGCCCTGCGAATCGGTTTGGGTCAAACGTTCCGGTTCCGGGCTGTTTTGGGGGAGGCCGGCGCGGCTTTGACTGCCGCTTGTTTTTTTTACAGACGAAGCGGTTTTTAGTTTTTTTCCGGCGGAAGGCGCGGATTTTTGTTGTTGTTTAATAGCCTCGTGTACGCTTTCGGCGTCGTGGTGTTCCGCGAGCGCCGATTGCCATTTTTCATCATCCTTGCAAACCACGATTTTGCCATGAACTATGCCGCCATTGTCTATTTGAATACGGCGGGTGATAATGTCGCCAATTATAAGGCTTGTAGAAAGAAGGGTGAGGCGATCCGCCGCTATTACGTTTCCGTAGACGATTCCGCCTATAGTTATGGCCGTGCCGCTTATACTGCTTTTAAGGCAGGCTTTCTCGCCTATGACGATGCGCCCTTTGGCGGTAACGTCTCCGTGAACAGCCCCGTCGACACGGGCGAAACCGGCCACTTCAACATCGCCCCACACGCTTGTGTTTGGGCCTATAATCGTATTAATGAAATAATCGGAGCGATTAACTTTTTGCGCCATTTAAATTCACGCGACCTACCGTAGAACGAATATTCAGGAATTTGTATGGATCAACGACGTCGGAGCCTATGTGCACTTCGTAATGAAGATGGGGGCCGGTGGAGCGGCCTGTGTTGCCTATGTAGCCTATGGTTTCACCTTGCTGAACCCACTGTCCGGTGCGCACGGCGAATTGCATAAGATGCCCGTAACGGGTGTAAAACCCGTGTTTATGGCGTATTATTATGTAGTTTCCGAAACCGCTATCGGCGTCAACCGTTACGATCTGCCCGTCGGCGGTGGCGACTATAGGATCGCCTTGGCGGTATGTGGAAAGGTCTATGCCTTTGTGAACGTACAACTGTCCGGTGAAAGGGTCGGCGTTTTCGCCGAAAAACATGGAAATATGGCCGATTCCGCCTTTAATGGGCCAAATATTTGGCACTTCGGAAAGCAAAGCGCTTTGTGATTCCAGAAGCGTTCCCATTTCTTTAATTGGTTTTACGGCGCGGGAAAGGTAGTTGGCGAAATTTTTAATTTCGTCTGTTTCGCGCAATCTGCCGTCCGCTGTTTCGTGCGTGTCGAAGAAAGATGAAAGGTCGCCGGAAGTAGCCTGGGTTTCGGGGTCGCGGACGGGGTCTATGCCTAGAGTGTTAAACACTCCCGAAAGAACCGTTTGAAAGTTTCTTGTTTCCTGCCATAATGAAGCCATCTCGTCCCGCAATTGGTCTAAACTTGCCTGCGCGTTCTTTAACTGGGCGTCTTTATCCGAATAGGCGTTTTTGTGGGATCTGTACGAAGCGCCGTACCATAAAAACGAACCGGCCACGCCGCTAAGAAGAACCGCTAAAATACAAATTGAAAAAAATGTAACATGAAAATTGTAAACCTTGCGCTCTGAATGAGGCACGAATACAATAGTATAGCGGCGTTTGAATAGGCTATAAATAGCTTTGAAAAAATTAGCCGCTGATCGCGCAAAGGAAACGGCCAGAGTTTTAACTTTTTTTACAAAGTTATTCTCCATTCGTTTATAATCATGTACTTTTACCACAATTTTCCATCCCAAGATATTTTCGGCATTTTTTTACCGAAACTTTAGAAGTTTTTTTAGATTACACCCGCGATAGAAAAAAGTCAACGCCTAAGTTTTGTTATGGAGCCGGCGCCTGTGTTGGCCGGAAGCCGCGCCCCGCGAAAGCGGGCGCGGGATTGGAGTAAAACCGCGCCTGGCAATGAAGAACGCCGTTTGAAACAAAGCGGCGCGGAAAACTTTTGGTGGGTCTGGGAGGCCTAGGCCTCCCAGCGGGGGGGGGGGGGTGGCGGAACGTGCTCAAAGTATCGTGCGCACTCACGCCCAGCGGCGCCGCAAACTTGTGGGGGGTCTGGGAGGCCTAGGCCTCCCAGCGGGGCCGTCCGCCTTTTCTACGGCTGGGGCCATTATCGGGCCCCACGCTGGGCCGCCTGATACGGTGGGACGCGCTCAAAGTATCGTGCGCATTCACGCCCAGCGGCGGGGCCGGTCGCCTTCTTTACAGCGGGGGCCATTATCGGGCCACGCGCTGTGCCGCCTGGGTTGGCGGGCCGCGCTCAAAGTATCGCGCGCATTCACGCCCAGCGGGGGAACTGGGGGCGGAGCCCCCAGCGGCAACCAAGACGCGAGCCGCTATCGGCCCCACGCTGTGCCGCCTGGGGTGGGGGCCGCGCTCAAAGTATCGTGCGCACTCACGTCCAGCGGGGCCGGTCGCCTTCTTTACAGCGGGGGCCATTATCGAGCCCCCGCTGTGCCGCCTGATACGGTGGGACGCGCTCAAAGTATCGCGCGCACTCACGCCCAGCGGGGGAACTGGGGGCGGAGCCCCCAGCGGCAACCAAGACGCGAGCCGTCGCCCTGGGTTAGCCGGACGCGGCGCCGCTAGAAAGCGCAAGCGATTGAAATGGAAATCCCGCAGAAAGCCGCTTGCGGCTTTTGAGGAATTGGAATGAAAAGCGCGGTTTTTGCGTAGCAAAAATGCGTCGGGCGGCGTTGTTATTGATCTTTTTGATTTTCGTTTTTGACAAGCCGGCTCCCTCTGCGCATGGAAAAACGGCTTTGCAGTCTAAGTTTTTTTACGGTGAGGCCTTGTTTTGTAAAAATGGCGCGTATTGCGCCTTCCAGTTCGGCTCTGGGGGGGTTCATGGGCTGTATAAAAGCGCGTATTTTTTTGAACGTTTCTTTATAAAAATCCTGCGCTGTTTTTTCGGTGAAAAGAGACCAGTCTGTGGCGAGTTCCAAATAATCTTCTATAAGACCGTTAAGATACGAGACGACCCGCCCATCTTTTTCCTTCCCTTCCGTAGGGGCCGCAAGGGACGTGAAATATTTTTCGGCGAAGGCTTTATCGCTTTTAATTAACGCGGAAGCGGCGGGTTGCAAGTACTTAAAAAGGTTTAAATCTTCCAGACTTTTTATAATTTCCGGGGCGCTGGAAGATTTGATTATTTTTGTTATTTCTTCGGTAAGGCGGGAAGGGGAAACGGTTTCCAGCAACGGGGCCTGGGAGCGTATTTTTGAATACAAAGCCGCGGGAAGCGTCCAACCGGCCATAGCGCAGTATTTTACGGCGCGTATCATGCGGACTGGGTCTTCCTTAAAAATTACGCCCGCCGGAATGATGGGTTTAACCGTTTTGGCGCGTATATCGTTTACGCCGCCTACATAATCAAGCAACAACTGTTTTACCGGGTCGTAAAACAGGGCGTTCATCGTAAAATCGCGCCGCATGACGTCTTCTTCTATTTTACCGAAGGTGTTGCCTATGGTGCCGTCTTTAATTGAACGAAAAGTTGAAACTTCTATTATTTTTTGCCCGAAAAAAACATGAACCAGTTTGAACCGGCGGCCTATAAGCCTTGAATTGCGTATCACCCGTTTTATTTCCGGCGGGCGGGCTTCCGTCGCTATATCAAAATCTTTAGGCTTGCGTTTTAGCAAAAGGTCGCGCACCGCGCCGCCTACGATGTAAGTTTCGTAACCGACTTTTTGAAGCATGGAGCATACGCTGAAAGCTGAACCGTCTATATCGGAAAATTGTATATGGTGCTCGTCCTGGGAATAAATGACGGCTTGTTTTTCGGCCCGTCCGTTTTTTTGAGAATACCGGTATCTCACAACAATACTCCAAATAGATTAATTTACCAGATATTACAGGCCAACCGGCTGGCGTCCGTCTGAATCACAGCGCAAAAATGATTCATTGCGCCTTCGTTAAACTTTTGAGCCCGTTTTTAAACGGGGAACGCCTGTTTTAATGCCCGCGCCGGGGTTGAGCCGCCGCCCGTCTATTGGACTTGCCCGCCAACCCGGTTTGCCGCCCGCCAACTTGCGGAAACTGAAGTTTCCAAACAACTCTATTATAATAAACCTTTTTCCAGCTTAGGTAAACCGGACGGCGCCCTGTTTTTCTGGCTTTACGGCGAATAGATTTAAACCGGACGCAACTAATGTTCTTTGCATATAAATTAAAGTTATTTTTTTTACTGCCGATATTGAAAAAGAATGTGTCTATATCAGGCTTCGGCTTTATTACTTAATAGGGCGAGACGGCTTTTTTTTCACATTAAAATTCCGTTAAAAGTTTTTAGGAGAGACTTTTTGTGAAAAAAGCTTTTTTTTTCTTCTTGTTAGCGACTTTCACTAGTCTTTTATATGCTCAGGAATCTTTTTCTGCGGGCGCCGGATTCCAGATCAACAATTATTCTTCCGCTATGTTTGGAGCTGGCGGTCTTGTAACGACTGATTTTCGTTTTAACGAATTAATTTCGCTTGGAAGCGGATTTTTGTTTTCTTACGATGCAGGAAACGGGTCCCGCGCTTCATGGGAAAAGCCGATGACGGTGATGGAGTTGTCTGTAAACGCGCGCTGGTATTTTTTGCGGTTTAAATCGCTCGTAGACTGGTTTTTTGAATGGCAGAATTATCTTCACTGGTTCGTTCAGTTCGAAACCGGCTTTTCTGTAATAGGGGTGGACGGGAAAAACATGGTCACCTCGCAGAATAATATACCTTTTATGCTGGGAGTTTCGGCTGGAGTTCGTATAATGATAGGAAATATGTATGTGGAGCCGTATATACGCGGCGGCGAGCCTTATATGTGGGGCGCCGGCCTTATTGTAGGCGGGCGCATCACTGGAAAAGAATAAACAAACGGGTAAATTAAATGAGATTCAAATATACAACAGGCGTTTTCAATTTTATTTTTATATTATTTTCAGTTTTTTTGGTTTTTATTTCGTGCGGAAACCCAATGATAGCCGATGAATACGAAAAAGTGAACGGAATGGGCGACGTCGGCGTTTTTTATATAAACAGCCAAGAGGACGTAGCTAAAATACAAGCCCATTTAGACGGAACTTTTATAATCGGAGCCGCTGATACAGTGGAAGTTTCCCCTATAAAAGGAAAATTCACCGGAAAAATAATAGGAGCGGGGTCGGGCGGCGTACTTCTTACAAGCGCCCCGTTGTTTGCGGAAACGGAAAACGCGGAAATAAAAAATTTAAGGCTTAGTCTTCAGGGTTCAGCGGAAAGAGAGGCGGCCTACGTAGGTTTTATAACCGGAAAAGCGGTGAACACAAAGTTTGAAAACGTCCGGGTGGAAGGTTCTATAGCCGCGCAGGGAACCGCCGGCCTTGACGTGTATATAGGCGCCATAGCCGGAAGTATAGATGAAAAATCCGTAATAACGCGATGTTCATCCTCGGCGGCGGTGACTGTAACCAAGTCCGCCAGCTTGTTTTGCGGCGGCCTTGTTGGGTTTAACGGCGGCGTTATAAGTTATTCTTACGTTCACGCCGGCATAGCCGCGACTTCTTCCGGCGAAGCCAATGTAGGCGGCCTTGCCGGAGCCGTAGGCCCGGCCGCTAAAATCTTTGATTCTTACTACACCTCCAAGGCCAGTTTTACGGCGGTTAGCGACGACGCTACGCTTGTAAAATTTGGCGGAATCGCCGGAAAAAACGATGGCCTTGTGGGATATTCTTATTTTTACGCGGCTGGAGCGGATCCGGAGCTAACGGTAGTGGTGGGCTCCGGATCCCAAGATGGTTGCCTTCCCGGAGACAAAATTGCAAGTGATTTTGGAACCACCATTAATGTGGCGCGGGACAACAAGGAACTGCTGGATAAATACGGGGAGGCGCTTCAAAATAATTACTGGTATGATGTGGCTGGCAAACCCCGCCTTTCTAACAACCCGGATCCGCCCATTTATATAAACCCGGACACCGGCAAAAGCCCCGCGCTTGGAGACGAAGACTGGTGGTAATAGACCGGCGGGCTTTTAATCCACAAATATGCGGCGAATATACCTTGTAAAAATAGGCGAATTATCGCTAAAAGGGGCGAACCGCCCGTTTTTTGAACAAGTCCTTGTACGCAACCTTTCCGCCATGCTTAAAAACTCCAGCGCTTGCGTCAACAGGCGAAACGGGCGCCTGTATGTTAGTTGCGAAGACGCCGCCGCACCTGTTGTGGAAGACGCTTTATCCCGCCTCGCCGGAATCACCGGCTGGGCGCAGGCCAGGAAAACGGAAAAAACGCCGCCCGCCGTGATTAAGGCCGCGGTGGAAGAGGTTGCGGCGTACGCCGCTTCCGGCGCCAAGACGTTCAAAATAGAGACGCGCCGTACGGACAAAAGTTTTCCGTTAAATTCTTACGCGATATGTTGCGCGGCGGCTGACGCGGCGCTCGCCCAATTCAACAATTTAAAAGTGGACGTTCATAAACCGGACGCCGTTATTAACATAGAAATACGCGAAAACGCCTACGTTTACGGGGTTGAGCGGGCCGGTCTAAAAGGCTTGCCCGTTGGAACCGCCGGCCGCGGCCTTTTGTTGCTTTCGGGCGGCATAGATTCGCCTGTGGCCGGGTATATGATGGCCCTGCGCGGAATGAAATGCCGCGCGGTGTACTTTCACGCTCATCCGTATACTTCGCTGGAAGCGAAAGAAAAGGTGATGCGGCTGTCTCAAATTGTAGGACGTTATACGATGGGCTTGCCTCTGCGAGTCGTAAGTTTTACAAAGGTTCAACAGGCTATAAAAGAAAAGGCTCAAACGGCCTGGAGAACCGTGCTTTTGCGCATGGCCATGATGGATTGCGCCAGCGCGCTTGCGCGTTACGAAAAATGCAAATGCCTTGTTACCGGCGAAAGTTTGTCGCAGGTGGCCAGTCAAACGGTGGAAAATATAACTTGCACCGGAAGCCGCAGCCGCCTGCCGGTTTTTCGCCCGCTTATAGGCATGGATAAGGAAGCCATAATCCGCCTGTCCGTCTCCATAGGCGCGTACGAGACGTCCATACTGCCTTACGAAGACTGTTGCGTTCTGTTCAGCCCGCCGCACCCGGTTTTACGCGCCAATCTTGAGGAAGCTGGCGCCATATACGAAAGCCTAAATCTTCAACCGCTAATAAAAGAAGCGATTTTGGGCGCGGAAAAGTATTAGGACGTCCAGAAACTTCAGTTTTAACCGGCTCATTACCTAGACAGGGCGCCGCTTTTTCCTTTACGGTTAGTTAAGCGGGTTTTTGGAAGTAAAATCCGCGTTCAAATAATGTAAGATGTTTAGTAAGGAGAGAATTAACGATGCAAATTAGTGATTTAAAGCACCCAAAACTGAAAAAATGGGTGGAAGAAGCGGCGGCTCTTATGCAGCCGGATTCTATTGAAATTTGTGATGGAAGCAAAGACGAATACAACCGGATGATTAAGCTTAACATTGATTCAGGGCTCGCCGTGGAACTTAACCCGCAAAAAAAACCGGGTTGTGTTTTGTTCCGTTCCGATCCGTCCGATGTGGCCCGCGTGGAAGCCCGTACGTATATCGCCGCGAAAAGCAAGGACGACGCCGGCCCCACAAACAACTGGGTGGATCCGTCCGAATTAAAAAAGACCATGACCGGCTTGTTTAACGGCTCCATGAAAGGGCGCGTTATGTATGTGATACCGTTTTCCATGGGCCCCATAGGTTCGGAGATAGCGAAAATAGGCGTGGAGATTACGGATTCGCCTTACGTGGTCGCGAATATGCATATTATGGCGCGGGTGGGGGCGAAAGTTTTGGATGTGCTGGGAACGGAAGGGTTTTTTGTTCCATGTTTCCATTCGGTGGGAAAGCCGCTTGCGAGCGGTGAAAAAGACGCGGGCGTTTGGCCCTGCGCTCCCATGGATAAAAAATACATCTCCCATTTTCCGGAAACCCGCGAAATTTGGAGTTTTGGTTCAGGTTACGGCGGCAACGCGCTTCTCGGCAAAAAATGCCTGGCTTTGCGCATAGCTTCGGTTTTGGCCAGGGACGAAGGCTGGCTGGCTGAACACATGCTCATATTAAAAATAACCAACCCGGAAGGTTCGGTAAAATATATAGCCGGCGCTTTTCCTTCAGCCTGCGGTAAAACAAATCTCGCCATGCTTATTCCCACGCTTCCGGGCTGGAAAGTGGAAACGGTGGGCGACGACATCGCCTGGATGAAATTCGGCGCGGACGGGCGCCTGTACGCGATTAACCCGGAAGCGGGTTTTTTTGGCGTAGCTCCCGGCACAAACAACGAATCTAACAAAAACGCTATGGAGACCATCAAAAAAAATACGATTTACACAAACGTAGCGCTTACCGAAGACAAGGATATATGGTGGGAAGGTATAGGCTACGACGCCCCCGGCCCTCTTACGGATTGGAAAGGGAAAAAGTGGGTTCAGGATAAAAGCGACAAGAAACAGGAGCCGGCGGCTCACCCGAACAGCAGATTTACAGGGCCGGCCAAACAATGCCCGGCTGTAGCAAGCGAGTGGGAAGATCCAAAAGGCGTGCCTATCAGCGCCATACTGTTCGGCGGGCGCCGTCCAAAAACGATACCGCTTGTAAACCAGGCTAAAGACTGGGCTCACGGCGTGTTTATGGGTTCTATTGTCGGTTCGGAGGTTACGGCGGCGGCTTTGGACGTAAAAGCCGGCGTAATACGCCGCGATCCTTTCGCCATGCTTCCGTTCTGCGGATACCACATGGGCGATTATTTTAACCACTGGCTTAAAATAGGGGAAAGCGCCAAAGACCCTTCCAAACTTCCAAAAATCTTTTTTGTAAACTGGTTCCGCAAGAACGACGCCGGTAAATTTATATGGCCCGGCTACGGTGAAAACAGCCGCGTTTTGGCCTGGATTTTTGACCGTTGCGATGATAAAGGCGATGCGATGGATACGGCTATAGGCGTTTTGCCAAAAGCTTCCGCGATTTCGCGTCCGCAGGGCGTTAGCGAGGAGGATTTAAAAGAAATCCTAAAAGTGGATGTTGAAGGCTGGAAAGCTGAAATTGCGGATGTAAGGGCGAATCATTACCCGAAATTTGGCGATAAATTGCCAAAAGAGCTGGAGAATCAGCTTGAAGCTATAGAAAAAAGGCTTGCTTCAAGTTAAAAACCTTAGGCGGAAGTTGTTCAGAAACTGAAGTTTCCGAACAACTCTATTCCATAAATTAAAAACCGGCGCAAAACAAACGTCTTTTTTTTCGGGTTGTTTTACGCCGGGATTTTTTATTGCGGGAGGGCGCATCTATGTCTGATTCTGAAGATGTTGATTTAGGCGAGGGCGGCGAAAGCAACCCCCAGGGCGAGAAAAAGAAAGGCGCCGCTTTAGGCGGCGTTATGCCGAATATTCTTAAATTTGTGGCTATAGGCCTGGCCGCGCTTATTTTTATAGTTACGGTGGCCGTAATTACATTTAGCATTATGAATAAAAGCGGTAAATCGCAGACTGTGGCGCCGCAGACCGAGGCTTATGTAGCCGTAAAACCGGTTTATTCCATGTTTACCATGATTGGCGACGTTATTACGCGCACAAAAGACGCAACGCCCTGGAACGTGCTTGTTAACATGATAATAGCGTATGATCTTGACGATACGGCGACTTCAGCCGAACTTATAGCCCGCCAGTACGAGTTGCGCGATTTTGTGCGCCGCTTTTTTAGCAGTAAAACCGTACAGGAATTGCAGCCGGAAAATGAATTTAAACTAAAACAGGAAATACGCGAACAATTGAACACGCAAATTCTGGATAAAGCGCGGGCGCGGGAAATTTTATTTGACAAACTAGACTTAATGGAAACCAATTAGTTTTTTTAACAAACCTTGTTTTGCGGGTTTTAGGCTTGCGAAAGCGAAAATTTTTGGAGCCGCGCAAAAATAAACTGTTACACGGTTCCAGCGCGGCTCCTTAAAAAATTACGGCTTTAAGGCGAAGAAGCCCGCGTTATTAAAATCTGGCGCCGCGCTTCTTGTTTTTGCGGCGCTTGTTTATAAAAAATGAAAAAATCAAATATACATATACATACTTTTTTTTGCGACGGCGAGGGATCGCCTGAAGATTTTTGCAAGGCGGCTTTTGCGCGGGGGCTTGTTTCCATAGGGTTTAGCGCCCACGCGCCGCTAAAAAAAAATCTGGGCGTCTGTACAAACTGGCATTTAAAAGAAGAACGCTTTGATGCTTACAAAGAAGCGGTTTTGAACTGCAAAAAAGAGTGGCGGGGTAAACTGGACGTGTTTTTGGGCCTGGAAGCCGATTATGTGGCCGGTTTCCAGACGCCCGCTGATTTTGGCGCTTACGGCCTTGATTATATTATAGGCTCGGCGCATTGCCCGGTTCCGCCCCAAGCGGATGGTTTTTTTGACGGCGGCGCCTTTCTTTGCGTGGACGGGAGCGCGGACGATTGGTCTCGGCTTGTGGACGTCTTTTTTAACGGAGAGGTTGCGGCTCTTGTAAACTGTTATTGGGAGCGTCTGGAAGAAATGATAAATTCCGGCGGTTTTGACGTGCTGGCCCATGCGGATTTGTTAAAAAAGAACAACAAAGCCGGCGTTTTGCCTTCGCGGTATCTTTTTGACGAAGCCGCGCCGGCGTACACGCGCAATTTTGAGCGTATAGCCGCCGCTTGCGCCAAAACAGGGCTTGTAGTGGAGATAAACACCGGCGGGCTTAACAGGGGGCGCATAAGCGAAACCTACCCTTCCATCGCTTTTTTAAAGGTTTTGCGGGCGTATAAAATTCCGGTCGCGATTAACGGCGATTCCCACAACACAGCCCACATAGACGGGCATTACGAAAAGGCCGTAAATTCGGCGCTGGCGGCCGGTTACCGCGAAATAATGATTTTTAACGGAAGAAAAGACGGAAAAGCGCTTTGGGCGGCGGAATGTTTGCCGTAGTTTTTGGGGCGCGGCGCATTGCTCTTAAACAAATTAAGAAGACCGGCTTTGGAAAACGATGCGCCGGTTGCGCCCCAATGGAAAAACCTTAACCTTGTTTGACAACCTTGAACTTATGGAAAGGAAGCCGGCGCGGGGATGAAGCCGCGCCGGCAAGGGGCGCGCCGTGTGGAACAACGGCGCTTTTTTTAGAAGTTATAGTTAAGGATGATGGGGAAGAAAAGTTGGGGTTTTGCGCCTTCGTGCGCTTCGCCGCCAGGAAGCTTTACTGTGGCTCCAAAACGGACGTCGCCGCCCGCGAAGTTGTGGCGAACAAAAAGGCCTATTCCGTTGTCAATGTAGTTGTTCTTTAGTTCAGCGGCTTTCTTCGCATCGTCACCACCATTTTTTGTTTTTTCTGCCCAGTATTCAAGGTACTGCTTATCCACATCGCCGCCGACTGCGCCAGTGGAGCTGCGCGCTGCAACATCGCTGCCGAACTGGACGTCCAGCATATATTCCAGGCCTATAATCCAGCCCGGGCTTACCGTGTACATTGGCGTGAAGGAGAACAGGACGTTGTCGCCCTTTTTTACTTTAACGGTTTTTTCAACAGTAGGATCGTTTATCCTAGTGTAATAATCGTCCGTAAGGGTTGTTTCATCATAGGCGCCGAGCTTGCCGCTAAGCCTGCCGTAAAAGCGCAAAGGAATGGTTGGCAGGGTTGTGTCAAAGCCAAGGCCTATAATGTAGGGACGCTGTTCGGTCAAGTTGGCTATTACAACTTCTGGCGTACTATACTGTTTGTATTCGTATGGGAGCGGGATTTGTCCGGCAAGGTCTATGTTAAGCCCTTTGACAGCCGTAAGCTGGAAGCCAACTTGAAATGTGGGGCTTCTGCCGGTGGCTTCGGCCCCTGTGGCTTTGAAGCCCTCGACGTCGCTGCCGTCTTCGTTTGTGGGTTTGGGGCCGTTAAACAGCGCACGCACAAAGCCTACGTTGTCTATTTTGTAGCCTATGCCGGCCTGTATGTTCGCCCATGCATCCAAGGCGCCGTCTTCCCGCAACTCTTTTACGGAACGTTTGTCAAAATCGCTGCCTATAGCCGCCCCAATGTAAAGGTTGCCCGGCGTAAAGGCTACGTGGGTTCCGAAGCCGGTTGTTTTAAATCTGGAGAAAAACGCGCTTTCGTCAAGATTGTCGCCGCGGATGTAAAGCAGGTAATTGTGGAAACCGCCGCCGCTCACTCCAATTTTGAAGCGCAGGTCGTCTTCTATAAACTTGCCGAGCGTAACTTTGAAGACGCTTGACGGTTTAAGCCAAACTTTCGCGTTGTCGTCTATCGCTAAACCGTGACCGTCGGCGTTGAGGGCCACCACAGCCCCAATGGTGCCGGCCTCGTTTTGGCCGTTTGCGACCAACTGAACGCGGGGCCCGTCGTCGCCCCAGCGAACCTCGGAGCTCGTAACCGTTTCGGCCGGGTCGCCGAAGCGTACGCCGAAAGGCACAATAGTCGCGCTTCCGTTTCCGCTAAAATTAATTTCGGCGAAAACCGCCGCTGCCGCGACCGTAAAAGTCAAAGCGGCTAAGAAAAGTCTCTTCATAACAAAGTTCCTCCATTACACACAATTATATAACATTACTTTTGTAATTTGCAACTATTTTTTTTATTGATTGTTTTATGTTTCTCTTAAGGAAGCTTGCGGCGCTGTTACAGGCATGGAGGGGGTGAATAAATCGCCCGCGAAATATCGCAAACGATTTAATTCTTTATGCTATAAGGAATTGTAAATTTATAACGCGATCTTCGCGCCTTGCGCACGGTATTGTTTAGAGGGCGAAAGCAACCTGAAGCGCCACAGGCGTTTGCGGTCTTCTTCCCGCGCGTAGTCTACGCCCACCCGTTCCAGTTCTTCGTATTCTGGGTTCGCCCCGTCGTCTTCAATCCACAGGCGTTTTGAGGACGTCAAATCTTCGCAATTTAGGCTTTTGTCTATGGCGAGAGCGCGGGTGAGTTTTCCGGGGCCGTCATAGCCTTCGACGCCGCGTATTAGAACGGCTTGCGGAAAATCTTTTGGGCCGGAAACTACGTTAAACATCCAGTGTACGCCGTAACACAGGTATATGTAGGCGCAACCGCCAGGGTTGTACATCACTTTGGTTCGTTCCGTGCGGCCCTTGCTGGCGTGGCAGGCGCTGTCCTGCTCGCCGTAGTAAGCCTCGGTTTCCGTTATGCGGGACCGGACGGCCGCCGCGCCCTCTTTTTGGCGGCAAATGATTTTTCCTATAAGCCGCGGGGCGAGCGTGGTGGAGGGCGCGCTGTAATCTTCCCAGGAAAGCCGGCGCGGCTCCGTTAATTTTTTTTTATCCGGCATTTCACCCCCTTACAACCGCCCGGTTTTGGCGAACAAGTTCAATAAACCTGTAAATTTTACAGTAAAAGTATTGCTTTTATAAGTGTTTCCCGCTTGTTTTTGCAGGCCGGCGGGGGGTCCGGGGGGCCGCTCGGCCCCCCGGCGGGGTTTTAGGGGCGGCGCCCCTAGGAGAGGGGGTAGCGTAAGACTTGCCGCGCGGCGGCGAGGCTGGAGCGAGGGGGAGGCTTCCCCCCTTAACACATACACCGCGTTATTTTCATCACTAAAGCGGTATATCTAAAAAAGGCTGTTCCAAAACGCGGTTGGTTTTGACGGCCTAAAAAGACTAAAAGCATTATTTGGGGAACAGTATGTGCAAAATGGCGTTTTTTTGGTATATTTTTTGTGTGGATCACTTTTTTGATTTTGCGACGAAAAAAAAGAAAGCCTTAAAGAAGCCCGGCGATTTTTTCGTCGTTTTGTTCAACGATAATTACACCCCGATGGATTTCGTAGTCGATGTTTTGGTCGTGATTTTTCATAAAAACAGCGCGGAAGCCACACAGCTTATGCTTGAAATTCACAACAAGGGGAAAGGGGCCGCCGGGCGTTACACGGAAGACATAGCTTTAACAAAGCGGCGGGAAGTGCTTTGTTTGGCGGCGCAAAACGGTTTTCCGCTAAAATGCGATTTGGAGAAAGCTTAATGGAATTGACCAAGCAGGCGCAGAATATTATTCACACCGCGTATACAGAGGCGAGAATGCGCAAACACGAGTATATCTTGCCGGAACATCTGTTGTACGCCGCTTTAAATTTTGACGAAATTCAAAATCTTTTGACTTTTTGCGGCGCGGATTTAACTTTTATCAGGTCTAACATTGAAAGGTTTTTTACCGAAAAGGTTCCGGTTTTTGAATGCGAGCCCAAACAGACGGAAAAGTTTCAGAGCATAATAAACAACGCCGTTTACAAAGTTAATAACGGGCAAAAAGAAAGGCTGGATGTTTCGGATATAATCGTGTCGCTTTATGACGCGAAACAAAATTTTTGCGGGTTTTTTATGCAAGAATCCGGCCTGGACAGGGATAAACTGCTTCAGGCTTTGTATCGCGGTTATGAGGGCGAAGACGACAAGTCGCAGAAATTTTTTAGGGAAGGCAGGCAGAACGGGGCGGCGGGCGCCGGCGCTATGGAGACGGACGGCGCGGCCGGAAGCCAGAGCGCCGGGCGGGAAAAACGCAGCGCTTTGGAAAGGTACGCCTTGGAGCTTGTTTCCATCGCTAAAGAAGGCGCTTTGGAGCCTGTGATAGGGCGCGAAAAAGAAATTGAACGCACTATACAGGTGCTTTGCCGGCGCCTTAAAAACAACCCGATTCATGTGGGGGATTCCGGAGTTGGAAAAACGGCTGTTACGGAAGGTATAGCCCAGCGCATAGCGGATGGAAACGTGCCGCCGGTTTTAAAGGGCTTTAGCGTTTATTCGCTGGATATGGGCGCTCTTTTGGCGGGAACCCGGTACAGAGGCGATTTTGAGGATCGCGTTAAAAAAATAGTTGAGGAAATTCAAAAAAAACAAAAGGCGATATTGTTTATCGATGAAATACACACCCTGGTTGGAGCCGGTTCGGCTTCAGGCGGCGCGTTGGACGCTTCAAATATGCTTAAACCGGCGCTGGCCTCCGGAAAATTGCGGTGTATAGGCTCCACAACCCACGAGGAATACAAAAAATATTTTGTCAAAGACCAGGCGCTTTCCAGAAGATTTCAAAAAATTGATATTGACGAGCCGAGCGAAGAAGATTCGATTAAAATACTAAACGGCATAAAACCAAAATACGAAGAATATCATCATGTGCGGTATACGGACGACGCCGTAAACGCCGCCGTGCGCCTTTCCGCCCAGTACATAACGGAACGCCGCCTGCCGGACAAAGCGATAGACGTTTTGGACGAAGCGGGAGCTTACGCCCATATTTGCGCCTGGAAAACTGCCGGCGCCGCCGGTTCCAGTGAAGACGCTGGCGGCGGGCGTGTGGAAAACGGCGCGGCGGCGGGCGGGGAAGGCGTTTTTAAAAACGCGGTGGAAGGCGCCGCCAAGACGCAGCAAAAAGCGGAAATGCTGGAAATAGGTTTGCCGCAGATAGAAACCGTAGTCGCCCGCATAGCCAAGATCCCTGAGAAATCCGTGGGCGGGGACGAAAAAGACAGGCTGCGCGTTTTGGAGGCCGGCCTAAAAAAGAGCGTTTTTGGGCAGGATGAGGCCGTCAAAGCGGTGGTAAGAGCCGTAAAACGTTCCAGGGCGGGCTTCCGCTCGCCGCAAAAGACAGTCGCTAACTTTTTGTTCGCCGGGCCTACCGGGGTGGGCAAGACGGAGCTTGCGAAAAACCTGGCCTCTCTTTTAGGGCTTTCCCTCCATCGTTTTGACATGAGCGAGTACCAGGAAAAACATTCGGTTTCGCGGCTTATAGGCTCCCCGCCCGGCTATGTAGGTTACGAAGAAGGCGGTTTGTTAACGGACGCCGTTAGAAAACAGCCGCATTGCGTTCTTTTGCTGGACGAAATTGAAAAAGCGCACGTTGATATTTACAACATCCTGTTGCAGGTTATGGATTACGCGACACTTACCGACAACAACGGGCGCAAGGCGGATTTCCGCAACGTTTTTTTAATTATGACAAGCAACGCCGGAGC
Source organism: Spirochaetaceae bacterium (assembly GCA_031281945.1). GTDB lineage: Bacteria > Spirochaetota > Spirochaetia > Treponematales > Breznakiellaceae > JAIROZ01. The sequence goes on from JAITER010000020.1 coordinate 41,382, forward strand.
GCGGGAAATAGGCAAAAATCTTATAGGTTTTGGCGAAAGAACCCTTGAACAGGACGGCGCCGTAACTGAAGCCGTGGAAAAAATATTCACCCCGGAGTTTCGAAACCGCCTGGACGCCGTGGTTAAGTTTAACCGGCTTTCGCGGGACGTTATGCTTTCCATCGCGGGTAAAGAAATTTCGGAATTTGCGGCGCAGTTGATGGAAAAAGGCGTGTTTTTGACTGTAACGGACGCCTGCCGCGAGCAGATAGCCCGCGAAGGCTATTCCCTGGAGTTTGGGGCGAGGAACGTTGGGCGCGTTATAGAAGAAAAAATAAAATCATTTTTTGTGGACGAAGTTTTATTCGGCTCTTTAAGTTCCGGCGGGAACGCCGTGGTTGACTGGGACGGCGAATACCGTTTTTCCGTGAAAAGCCCGGAAAAATCCCTTTTGGAAGAACTGGATTCTTGATCCTCGCGCTTTAAAGCCGGGTTTTTAAACCGCCAGCCTTAAATTTTAGGACGGGCGCCCAAAAGCCGGCCTTGCGGAAAGACGCCTTCGTTTTAAACAGAAAGTAAATAAATGTAAGGGACGTGTATGCTTTTTGGAATTCCAGGGCGCGTTAAACGGTTCGTGTTTCTTGCGGCGCGTTTTCCGCAGGTTTTTACGAAAGTGGAGCGTATAGAAAACGCCCTGATACATCAACACGCGGCGGTTAGCGGGGCGGCGGCTGTTACTGTAGAGCGCGGCGGGGCGCGGATTGATTTTTTTAGTTCAGCCTTTCCAAAAAACGTCCCGTTAAATATAAAAAAAATGGACGCGCATAAAGTTTTATACAAAAATACGGAAACTCTTACACATAAAAATATTGACGAATTACGGGCGGGGGGGGGGGGGGGCTGTTCCCTTATCGTTGTAGGCGGCCCGTTTGGCGGCCCCCGGTATTCACGTTCTTTAATTATACATATTGTAAAATGCGGCGTTCCAAAACAGTTTTGTATATTTTTGGATGATGCGGAGAGGCGCGGCGAAAAAGAGACTATCGCCGAAATTTGCGAGGCGCTGGAATGCGCGGGCGTAAATTTTCTAAAAGCTGAATACAAGGGCGAAAAAAAACAGGCGTACGGTTATTTGCTCCCAAGACCTGCGGTTTTTAACGCCGCTCCGTTAGCCGCCGGCAAGCGCCGGCGTTATAAAAAATGTAAATTATTCTTATTCTTATATGCGGGCCCGGCTTGCGGCGCAAGTAATTTTTGACGGATTAAAGGAGCGTGATTTATGGCTTTTAAGTATTTATATGTGCTGGTGAGCGCGGATGCGGATTTTTATTACGAGCAATTTTACATCTCCGCATTTTCGCTTAAAATGAGGGTTCCGGGGGCCTTTGTTTCGGTTTTAACGGACGACTCTACGGCCCCCCGTTTGAGCGAACTCCGTGTTGCGGGGGGGGGGGGGGGCGATCCTTTAATAGACGAAATAGTCGTTCCAGACATACCGGCGGACGTTCCGCAAATGATTAGATCGCGTTTTTTGAAGACGTCCATGCGCAAACATATAGCGGGCGATTTTTTGTATATAGACGCTGATACAGTTGTGGCGGAAGATTTGTCGTGTATAGAGGATATAAACGCGGATTTGGCGATGGCTTTGGATATGCACGGCGCGGACGACGAAAAGTGGCTTATAAACGTGAATGAAAAAAAGTATTCGTTTTATAATTCTTTGGAAGCTCCGCTTGGCGAGTATTATAACAGCGGCGTTATATTGTGCCGGGACGTCCCGCGAAATCATGTTTTTTTTAAAGACTGGCACAAAAACTGGCTGGACTCTGTTTCCATGGGTGTGCCTATTGATCAGCCTTCTTTGCACAAAACAAACGCCGGCGCCGGGTTCGTTATTAAAGAATTGGACGGAATATGGAACTGCCAAATAAAAAGATCCCACATTTTAGCGTATCTGGCCGCCGCTAAAATAATTCATTATTTTGGAAGCTGGGGGGGGGGTTTCCGTTGTATAAACTGGCTTCGGAAGAAAATTTTAACTTCGTTAAAAAAACAAACTCGCTCTCCGCCGAATGTTTAAAACTGCTGGAAGAACCTAAAAGAGCTTTTGCGGACGTTATGGTTTTCCCTGTGGAAAAGACAAAGCGCGAAAGAAAAAAAAAGGAAAAAATTTTAATGTTATGCCTAAAGAGTATAATGCCCCACGGTCTTTATCTTTTGTATGTGAATATAATGGAAAACATAAGAGATAAAGCAAGGACTAAAAAAACGATTGAGAGCTTGGGGGCGCGATAAAAGCGCCCGTTGCATTACGCCGGCAAGCGCCGGAACCCACGATGAAATCAACCGCCCGGCTTTATCCACCAGGAGTCGCGGCCTATGGCGTATCTGGGCGGCGCCGCCGGTTTTTCAAACTTGTTTTTGTAGGCTATGCGGAACTTGGCTATGTGCCATTGCGGAATAGCGTAAAAATTCCAGGTAAGAACCCTGTCCAAAGCGCGGCCCAGCGCAAGGAGCCGCTCGCCGTCTTCCTGGGAAAGCGCTATTTGCTCGCACAGGTAATCTACGGCCTCATCGGAGACGCCGGCTGTGTTCCATGTGGAATCTATGTATTTGGAATGCCATAAAATCAACACGTCGGAAGAAGGGTAGGGCATGGCGGGCGCGGCGGATGAAATCATATCAAAGTCGCGGGAACGCAGACGGTTTATAAATTGACTTGTATCCACAAGCCGTATATTCATTGTAATCCCGAATTTTTCCATGTTGCGCCGCAAAGGAACCGCGATTCGCTCGGAAGATACGTCGTATATCAGCAGTTCGAATATAAACGGCTCGCCTTTTTCGTTTACAAGGCGCCCGTTTTTTAAATTCCAGCCCGCCTGTGAAAAAAACTTTAACGCAAGCCGCGCCTGGTCGCGTATATATCCGCCGCCGTCTGTTTCCGGCGGGTTGTATTCGCTTGTAAACACTTCGTCCGGCGCCTTGCCGCGCAGAACCTCCAGCTCCCGCAACTCCGAAGCTGAAGGAAGGCCGGACGCCTCATACTCCGTGTTTTGAAAATAACTGCGCGTCCTTTTATACTGCCCGTAGAAAAGGTTTTTGTTCATCCAATTAAAATCTAGAAAATAATTCAAAGCCCGCCGCACGCGCCTGTCGGAAAAAATAGGACGCTGTGTGTTGAAAACGAAACCTTGCATGGGTTGCGCAATTTGGTTCGGCTGTTCTTCCCGCACTATGGCGCCGTTTTTAAACGCCGCGCCCGTGTAGCCGAGAGCCCAGTTTGAAGCTGAGTTTTCTTCCCTAAAATCGTATTCCCCGGCCTTAAACGCCTCAAAAGCGACGTTCGCGTCCCGGTAGTAGTCGTAACGGATGGAATCAAAATTAAACAGCCCTTTGTTAACCGGCAAATCAGCCGCCCAGTAGTCCTTTATTCGCGAAAGTTTTACATACTGGCCCATGCGGTAATCCGTTATGCGATACGGCCCGGTTCCCACGGGAGGCGTTGAAAGCGGCTGGGAAAAATCATGCAACATAACGCCGTTTTCGTCCTGCCAAAAACGCTTGGGAAAAATGGTGAACGAAGCGACCGACAGCATTTTTTCTTTGTCGCCTCCGCCTTTTAAATCAAAACGGACGCGGCTTTTGGAGAGAACGGTCGCGGTTACATTGGAATAATACGCCTTAAACTGCGGAACGCCGTGTTCAAATATAACCTGAAATGAAAAAGCGGCGTCCTCCGCATCTATCTTTTCACCTTCCTGGTCTTTCGCGTCCGGGTTTATGTTAAAAATGATGTACGAATAATCAGAAGCGTATTCAACGCTTTCGGCTATAAGCGGATGCAACGCGTCCGTTTCATCGTCCGAGCCTTTCATCAGCGTGTCATAAAAATATTCGCTTCCGGCTGAACAATTTCCGCGTAGCGCGTAACGGTTAAAGTTGTCGAAAGTCCCAAGCGAATAAAGCGTAATGTCTCCGCCTTTGGGAGCGTTTGGGTTTACATAGTTAAAATGGGTGAAGCCTTCTTTGTAAACCGGCTCGCCGCGCAAGACTAAACTTTTGGCGTAAATAACGGATGCGGCCTCTTTTTTTTCTTGCGGAAATGTTTGGTAGGATACGAAAATTAGCGCTAAAACAAAAATAACGGCGGCCTCGGCTGGCGTTTTGCGGCGCCCGGATTCTCGGGCGCGACCGGGCGGGAGAGGCGGCGAATGGTTTGACTCCCCGCAACTTGCCGCGTAAGCCGCCTGCGTCGGCTGGCGAGGGGTTCGCCGCGCGGCGCCGGCGCGATTTATTGACAAAAACATATATCAAATTATAGGGCGCCGCCGTTAAGCCGCATAGCGGTTGTAAAAAACCGTTTGCGGCTCTTAACGGGCGCTGGAAAAGGGATGCGTCATTTTAGATGCAAAAAACACGGCCTTTTCGCGCGGGCGGGAAAGCTGCAAAAACTGAAATTTGACGGCTGAGGCGGTCAAACGCCGCCTTTTCTTTTAAATATAAGGTTGTTGTTCCAAAATTGAAGTTTTGAAACAACTTGGGTCTTCTTAATTCATGTTTTTTAGCAGTATGCGTTTATCGCCGGTTCTTTTTGTAACCCCCTGCGCGTCAAAAAAATCCAGTATGGCCACGCTGTGTTTTCTGTTGATTCCAGCCGCGGAGCGCAGAGACGCCGCCGTAACGGCGCCTTCCGTTTTTTCCAGCGACGCCATCAGTTTAACCGCTTCTTCCCGGACGCGGGGCGGGAAAAGCGCGCCGCCTTCCAGCGTTTTTAAATTTAGATTTTCGTGTAAATAGTCCAGCGCGCTTTTAATTTGCGCCGGCGAAACGGAAACGCCCGCTTCGCTTAGTTTTTCCCGCAGGTCGTCCGCTTTTAAAAAATTAAAACCGGCTTTTTCGCAGGCGTTTTGTATAAATTCTACAATAAACATAAATTTTTTATCTATGTGCGGCGTAAAACCGGCCGCCCTGTAACAGGTTTTTCCCCGCGCTTCCACTTCTTCCAGGCCGCCTGAGGCCGCTATTGTGTGCAATAAGTCTTTAAAATCCGGCGCGGCGGCCTTCTCCGCCCCGCGCCCTTCGTAAACTTTCGCGTATAACTTTTCGCCTTCCGCGCCGGCGGCTTCGGGGTTTTTTTTGTGAAATTCCAGCAAAAAGCCCCGCAGGGAAGACGTTATTCTTTCAAGTTCGTCTTTGCATATAAAATTGCGCCCCGCGCCAAAGGCCGTAATCCCGTAAAAATTCAAATTCGCGCGCAACGCTTTTAGGCCCGCTTCGAAAGCGCCTTCCTCCATTTGAGAGAGCTTGAACAAAACGGCTGAGTTTAACGCGCCCCTGTCGTGTATAATCGCCGCAAGCAGGGCTTGGGGGCTGGAGTCGCGGGCGAGTTTTTCCGTTATTCCGGCCTTTTTTTTCCGCGAAACGCGGCCTTTGGCGGCGACCGCGTTTGGCAAAAGAATTCGCCCACCGCCTATGGTGGCCGGAGGGCTGTAAAAACGTATTACAAAATGCTGGCCCGCCTGAGCTACGGCGTCTTCTTCCAGCAAAAGTTGCGCCGGCGCTTCTTCGCCCGGGGCTATAACGGCGTTTTTTTTGCCGTCTTCCATTTTTAGCAAAGAGACCCTCGCGTTAATTTCAGCCGTTCCCGCGTAAAGGTGAACCCTCTGCCAGTGGGCTACGCCTTTTGGCGCTTGAGCCAGCGCCCTGAGGCTCACATTCATGCAACGCGACGGGGTAAAGGCGCCCCTGGCGCATACGGCGCCGCCTCTTTTTATTTGGGAAACAGAAACCCCGGAAAGATTAACCGCCGCCCTCTGGCCCGCCGACACCGTTTTAACCTCCGCGCCGTGCGTTTGCAAAGAACGCGCTTTCGCCGCTATTCCCGCGCACATAATTTCCACCTCGCCGCCGGATGCGAGTTTCCCCGCGTAACAGGTTCCGGTCGCAACGGCGCCCAGGCCTTTTTTGGCAAAAACCCTGTCTATGGGCATAAAAAAAGGGCCTTCGGCTTTTCGCGGCGGAAATCCGGCGGTTAATTCTTCCATTTTGCGAAGTAAAAGTTGAATTCCCTCGCCGCTAACCGCAGACGCCGGAATTATTGAAGAACCTTCAAGGCAGGAGCCGCGTATTATTTCGGAGGCTTCTTCCAGCGCCAGGCTTAGTGTTTCCGCATCTACCAAATCTGTTTTTGTAACCACCGCAACGCCGGCCCTCACTCCAAGCAGGCCAAGCACGTCCAAATGTTCCCTGGTTTGCGGCATGACGCCTTCGGTGGCCGCTATCACCAAAATCGCCGCGTCCACGCCGCAGGCCCCAGCCGCCATCCGCCGTATAAAACGCTCGTGGCCTGGAACGTCCACTATGCTCACGGTTTTTCCGCAGGGCAAAGTTAACGGCGCAAAACCCAGTTCTATCGTTATGCCCCGCCTTTTTTCTTCTTCCAGGCGGTCGCAGTCTATTCCCGTCAAAGCCCGTACAAGGGCCGTTTTGCCGTGGTCTATATGCCCGGCGGTTCCAAATACAAACGGATGCTCCATAAAACCCTCAAAATCTGTTTTAACAGGGCGCATTTTGAATTTCAAGACGAGCCCAAATTCATCTTAAAAATTATCCCGGTTAATAAAGCGGATTCGCGGCTTTCTTGTCCGGGCGCCAAAGCTGGCGGGCTTGGCTGGAGCGCCTTTTCGCCTGAAGCCGGCGGCCGTTGCAAACGCCAGGCGTTTTGCGGGTCCCAAAGCGCCAGGCAAGGTTGGCGAAACAAGCCGGCGTTAAAGCCGTTTTAGCGCGGTTGCGAATGCCGCCGCCGCGTATTTTTCATCGCCGGCCGTCATGGCGCGGACGTGCAACACAACGGCTCCATCGTGAACCGCCGTTATCACTGGAACAGGCGCCAAAGCTGGCGGGCTTGGCTGGAGCGCCGTTTCGCCTGAAGCCGGCGGCCGCTGCAAACGCCAGGCGTTTTGCGGGCCTCAAAGCGCGGCCCGCAGGGGTGGCGAAACAAGCCCTGCGTTAAAGCCGTTTTAGCGCGGTTGCGAATGCCGCCGCCGCGTATTTTTCATCGCCGGCCGTCATGGCGCGGACGTGCAACACAACGGCTCCATCGTGAACCGCCGTTATCACCGGAACAGGCGCCAGCCTAAAAGAGCGCGCGAGAGCTTCCTCGCCGCCCGCCGCCGCCGGCCTTATTTCCACGCCAAATCCTGGGAGGCATTCAGTTGGGTAAGAGCCTCCGCCTGAGGCGTCCCTGGTTTCCACCACCGAAATTTTAAAACCTTCAGGCGCCGCCCCGTGTTCCCGCGCCGCGTTTTTCAAAACCCGGCGGAGGAGCCGCGCTTTTTTAAGCAGAAGTTCCGGGCTTTCTTCCATCATTTTGATTACCGGTATTTTCGATTGTTCGCCGCGAAGGTACAGCCTAAGCGTAGCTTCAAGCGCCGCAAGCGTCATTTTATCCACGCGGAGCGCCCGCAAAAGTTGATGTTTTTTTAGTTTGTCAATCAGATTTTTTGAGCCCGCTATTACGCCGGCCTGAGGCCCGCCGGCCAGTTTGTCGCCGGAAAAAGTAACAATATCGCAACCGTCTTTTATGGAGCCGGAAACAGGATGCTCACGGTTTGCAAACGAAAGATTAAGGCCGCATAAAAGGCCGCTGCCAAGGTCTTCCATAAAAACGAGGCCGCATTCACGGGCGAGGGCGGCGAGTTCTTTTCGCGAGGTTTCTTTTACAAAGCCTTCCATTCTGTAATTTGAAGGGTGGACTTTAAGCAAAACCGCCGTGTTTTCTGTAATGACGCGGCGGTAATCTTCTATTACAGTTGAATTTGTGCAACCCGCGATAATTAGTTTCGCGCCGGAAAACGCTAGAATCTCAGGGATTCTAAAAGACCCGCCTATTTCCACCAGCTCCCCGCAAGAGACCGCGACTTCACGGCCCGCGGCTAAAGCGGAGAGGGCGAGCAGAACCGCCGCCGCGTTGTTGTTTACGACCAGAGCCGCTTCCGCCCCCGTTAAAGCGCAAACCGCCCATTCAACATGGCTGTTGCGCTCCGTCCGGGCGCCTTCTTGCGGCGAGTATTCCAGCGCACTGTAGGCTTCTCCCGCTTGCGCCGCGGCGCGAACAGCCTCGCCCGCGAGCGGGGCGCGCCCAAGATTCGTGTGAATAACTACGCCGGTGGCGTTGACCACCCGTTTAAGGCTGCTTTCCGCCCTTTTAGACAGCGCTTCCTTTATTCCAAGGATGATTAGGCTTTTTTCGGGAGGCACGGCGGCGCCGCCTTTAATAAATTCATCCCTGTAGCCGTTGAGCGTTTGCACAATTATGGTTTTTACGGTTTCCCGCCCCAGCTGTTTGCAAAACCCCTCCGCCCAGCTCTCTTCCATCAACGCCCCTACGGCTGGAAGAGAACGCAATAAGCCTTTTGTTCCGGTATACAAAGCCGCGCCCCCCTGCATCCGGCGGGCCGCCCGGCGCCCGCCTTAAATTGAGTTTGTCCGGTTGTTCGCTTCAGTTTCCGCGAGCGCAAGCCAAACGGCGGCCATGCTTGGCCCGGCTTGCGCCGGCAACCGCTAAAAACAGCAACCTTTAAAAACTTAAGTTTCGCAAAGCTTATAGCCTTTCAAAACCGCAAAAGCCTGTCAAAACCAACCGTGTTTTGGAACAGGCTCAAACGCCCGTCATTTTGCAAAAACTTGTCCGGCGGGGCCGGCTGGTTGTTGAACAAGTCCGATAAACAAGCGGATTCGCCGTCTAAACAGCCGCAAAACGCGGGTTGTGCAGGCGGATTTTTATTGCCGCCCGCCCGCGCAACCGGCGGGTGCAGGGCTTGCCCTGCGGTATTAATACCCTTTATTAGCCGGCCCTGTTCCAAAAACCTGTTGGTTTTAAAGGCCGCCCGCAAACTTGAAGTTTTTGGAACAAGCTCAGTGTATACGGTTTTAAACCGTAAATTATAGACTTCACAACTGCGTTCCGCCTGTTTTTTAGCAAGATGAGATGCGGGGCGGGCGGTTTTTGGCGAAAGGTTTCCTTAGATTGATGTTTTCTTATAAAAACGATAATATGTCTCGATACTTGTTACTCCGCAAAAACACTGCGGTAAAAATCAATGCAAGGGGTTTACTATGAAGTGGGCGCTATTAATTATCCTTCCTCTTGCCGGGTTTGTCTTGGGCTGGCTCATACGATGGCTTTATGCAAAATTTCAACTTACGGCGACGGAGAACCGTGCCGAGCAAATTAGGAATGACGCAAGAAAAGAAGCGGAATCTATTAAAAAAGAGTTGCTTCTTGAAGCAAAAGAAAAATTAATTAGTGAACGCAACCAGCAAGAACGGGAGACCCGGGAGCGAAGGGCCGAGTTGCAGCGGTATGAAAATCGCGTGGCTCAAAAAGAAGACGGTTTAGACCGCAAAGCCAAACAAATTGAGCGTTTGGAACAGCAAATTGCGGAAAAAGAGAAGTCTTTAACTGAAAGAAACGCGGCGTTGGCCAAAAAAGAAAACGATATATCGAACAAGGAGGAGCTGTACCGCAGCGAGCTTGTGCGAATTTCAGGCCTTTCCGCCGAGGAGGCTAAAGCCCTCATCATCCGCGACATGGAGAATGAGGCGCGGCATGACGCGCAAACAATAATTAACAAGATAGAAAGCGAAACCACCATCGTAGCCGAAAAAAAGGCGCGGGACGTCGTTATAGCGGCGATTCAGCGCATAGGGCGCGATATTGTAAGCGAGGTTACGGTTTCAACGGTAAGTCTTCCCAACGATGAAATGAAGGGCCGCATCATAGGGCGCGAGGGGAGGAACATCCGGTCTTTTGAGACTGTAACCGGCGCGGACATTATTATTGACGATACGCCGGAAGCCGTGGTTATTTCGTGTTTCGACCCTGTGCGGCGCGAAATAGCGAAAGTGGCTTTGGAGCGGCTTGTTACGGACGGGCGCATACATCCGGCCCGCATAGAAGAGGTTGTAAACAGGGTTTCCAAAGAAATTTCCCAGCGGGTTTTTGAGGAAGGCGAAAAAGTTTTATACGATCTTGGAATACACAACATAAGCAATGACGCCATCCGCGCCCTGGGCAGGTTGTATTTTAGAACCAGCTACGGGCAGAATGTTCTTACTCACTCTAAAGAGGTGGCGCAAATCGCCGCTTTGCTCGCTTCCGAAGTGGGCGCCAACCGCGAAATAGCCAAGCGCGGCGCTTTATTGCATGATATAGGCAAGGGCGCGGACGCGGATTCCGACCTAAACCACGCCGAAATAGGCATGGATATGGCGCGGAAGATGGGCGAGGATTCGCGCATAATCAACGCTATAGGCAGTCATCACGATGACATAGCGCCAACCTGTATAGAATCCGTCATTGTGCAGATAGCCGACGCGCTTTCCGCGGCGCGGCCAGGCGCCAGGAAAGAGACGATGGACGCCTATGTAAAGCGCCTAAAAAACCTGGAAGACATAGCTAACGGTTTTAACGGGGTTGAAAAATCATTCGCAATACAGGCGGGCAGGGAATTACGCATCGTCGTGCGGGGGGAATCGGTGAACGACGAGCAGGCTTTAGATTTAAGTAAAGACGTGGCGAAAAAAATAGAAAACGACCTCCGGTATCCGGGCCGTATAAAAGTCACCGTGATACGCGAAACCAGAATTGTAGAATACGCGCGCTAACCGCTTTTCGCCGCCGGAGGGGAAACAAGGGTTTGTTGGCGGCGTTTTTTGGATATGTTTATTAAAAAATAAAGATTTTAAAAAGACGCTTAACTTTTAAAGTTCAAGAATTATTTAACGGTTTTGCGGCTAAAATAATGGATTTACAGACGAGATGCGTAGTTTTCGCCGGCTTTAGAGCGCTAAAATTAGAAGTGTTTTATTTTGTAAAAAGTATGTATAAAAATATAAGCCTTGACAGAATACGGGCGTTTTTGCATACTTTCCAGTACGCCCTTGTAGCTCAGTCGGCAGAGCATATCCATGGTAAGGATAAGGTCAACGGTTCGATTCCGTTCGAGGGCTTAACGGATATAACCGTTTGTAAGCTTCCGGTTAAAAGCGGATTTTAGGAGTAGTTATGGCGAGCAAAAAAACGGCGGTGGAGCTTATCGCGCTTCAATGCACCGAATGTAAACGAAAAAATTACACCACGAAAAAGAATAAACGCAACACCCAGGAAAAACTGGAGTTCAGCAAGTATTGTCCTTTCGACCGTAAGCACACCCTTCACAAGGAAACTAAAATCAAATAATGCCGTCAATTAACATTTTATGTTTTCTTTTTGTTTTAGATTCAAATTCCGGCCTTAAAAGGGCCGTATTAGGGGTATAGCTCAGTTGGTAGAGCGGCGGTCTCCAAAACCGCAGGTCGTGGGTTCGAAGCCTACTGCCCCTGTAAACAAGAAAAAACAGCCGCGTTGCGGTTTTAAGGGTTGTTATCCGGCTTTTTGCGCGGAATATTTCAACTGTTTACGGTCTTGTTAGAGGTGAGCCTTGAAAATTATTCAGTTTATAAAAGAATCCCGCGCCGAGCTAAGAAAAGTTATTTGGCCGAGTCGCGACGATGTAATTAGTTCTGTTAAGGTTGTTGTTATTTCAACCGCGATTATCGCCGCCGCGCTTGGTCTTGTGGACGTATTGCTTATGCTGGGCGTACAGGTTGTTTTTTAGGATAGGTTATATATGTCAACGGCGTGGTATGTTTTACAGGTTTATTCAAATAGAGAGCGTAAAGTTGAAAAGCTTATACGCCAAAAGATCGCTTCCGGCGATATTCCAAAAGATGTGGTTAGAGACATAAAGTTGCCTATCGAGGATGTTGTTGAAATAAAAGAAGGCAAAAAACGTTTCTCAAAAAAAATATTTCTTCCAGGTTATGTTCTAATCGAAATGGATCTGCCGGAAAAAGACTGGAAGAGCGTTTGTTCTCACATCATAAAACTCGACGGTGTAAGCGGTTTTGTGGGCACAAAACACAATATCAGGCCCAGCCCTCTTTCCAATAACGAAGCGAGGGACATTTTACAGCGCGCGGGCGAAATAAAAGGCGAAAAACCCAATCGTTCCCGCCAGGCTTTCGCTTCAGGCGAGCAGGTGAAAATAACGGACGGCCCTTTCGAGTCGTTTACCGGGACTATAGAAGAAGTGAACGCCGAAAAAAACAAGTTAAAGGTAATGGTCGGTATTTTTGGACGGAACACCCCGGTGGAAGTGGACGTCGCTCAGGTGGAAAAAGTATAAACCCGCGTTTTTTGCGGTTAAAGCGTGAAGGCGAGATTCGTCCCGCGCATAGTGGGAGGGCGTTTTTTAAAATGCGCCCGTCAACACCACAAAGGAGTTTTTATGGCTAAAAAAAAGGTTGCCGCCTACATCAAGCTTCAATGTCCGGCGGGAAGCGCTACGCCGGCGCCGCCTGTAGGCCCGGCGCTGGGGCCTCACGGGGTTAGCGCCCCTCAATTTGTTCAGCAATTTAACGATAGAACAAAAACAATGGAAAAAGGGCTTGTTATTCCGGTTGTAATAACTGTTTATCAAGACAAGTCGTTTACGTTTATTCTAAAAACGCCGCCCGCCGCGGTTTTAATTAAAAAGGCGGCGGGAGTGGAAAAAGGGTCGGCCCAGTCGCATAAAATTAAAGTTGGAGTTCTTTCAAAAGCTAAGTTGGAAGAAATCGCGAAGTTGAAAGAGCCGGATCTTTCCGCCGTAGACTTGGCTGGCGCCTGTAAAATTATCGCGGGGACGGCTCGTTCCATGGGTGTAGAGGTGGAAAAATGAAGCACGGAAAAAAATACCGCGAAGCTATAAAAAAGTTTGATAAAACGGCGCTTTTCAATTTGAAAGACGCTTGTGATCTGGCTAAAAGCCTTAGTTTCGCTAAATTTGACGAAACGCTGGATCTTACGATAAAACTTAACCTAAAAAAAAGCCAATCGGTGCGTGATACGGTTGTTTTGCCAAACCAGTTTCGCGGCGAGAAGCGCGTGTTGGTTTTTTGCCCGCCGGAGCGTGAAAAAGAGGCTAAAGAAAACGGCGCGACATTCGCCGGATCAACCGACCTTGTAGAAAAAATCAAGGGCGGCTGGCTCGATTTTGACGTGGCGGTTGCGACTCCGGACATGATGCGCGAGGTTGGAAAGCTTGGCATGATACTTGGACGCAAAGGGCTTATGCCCAACCCCAAAACAGGCACTGTCACCGCAGACCTAAAATCGGCTCTAAATGAATTAAGAAAAGGGCGTGTTGAATTTCGCGCGGACAAAACGGGCGTAGTTCATATCGCGGTTGGCAAAGTCTCAATGGATGCCGACAAAGTGGCCGAAAACATCAACACGATTGTAGCGGAGGTTAAGCGGAAGAAGCCCGCTGACGCGAAAGGCGATTTTGTTCAAACGGTTTCGGTTTCATCAACAATGGGGCCTGGAGTTTGGGTCAACATTAAAGATTAGGAGTAGAAAATGGCGATAAAAGCAAAAAAGTTGCAGAGCGCGAAGGTTGAAGCGATAAAACAGGTAAAAGAGCTTTTTCAAAGCGGCGGTTCTCCTGATTTTATTTTTACGGAATATCGCGGGCTTACTGTTGGACAGCTTACCAGTTTGCGTAAACAGCTTCGTGAGAAAGGCGGCTCCTATAAAGTTGTAAAAAATAATTTCGCGCGCATCGCTTTCCAGGAGCTTTCGGCGCCGGACGTTTCAGATTATCTAACCGGCCCCACGGCTATAGCCATAGCCCCGAAAGATTCAAATGAGGCCGCTAAAATACTTGTGGAATTCGCCAGAGAAGCGCCTGTTTTACAGGTAAAGGGCGGAATTGTTGCGGGTTCAGTGTATAACGCTAATCAGATGGAGGCTTTTTCCAAGCTTCCGGGCAGAAATCAACTTATTTCTATGCTTATGTCTGTAATGAACGGGCCGGCTCGCAACCTTGCCGCCGCATTAAACGATGTGCCTGCGCGTCTTGTGCGAACCGTAAAAGCGGTTGCGGATCAAAAAGCCGGCGCGGCTTAAATTTTTGTGTAAACCCGGCAGGCTTCGTAAGCTGCTGACTTCCGGGTTAAAATAAGATTTGTTTTTTAAGGAGAAGATAATGGCGGCATTAACAACAGACCAGATTTTGGACGCTATAGCGTCAATGACTGTTCTTGAGGTTTCCGAGCTTGTAAAAGCGATGGAAGAAAAATTCGGCGTTTCCGCGGCGGCTCCAGTGGCTGTAGCGGCGGTTGCGGCGGGCGGGCCCGCGGCGGCTCCGGTTGAAGAAAAAACTGAGTTTACCGTGATTCTTAAGGCTTACGATGAAACAAAAAAAATCGCGGTTATTAAAGAAGTGCGCGCGGTTACGGGCTTGGGCCTTAAAGAAGCGAAAGATTTGGTTGAGGGTTCTCCCAAACCGTTAAAAGAAAGCGTGAACAAAGAAGAAGCCGAAAAAATAAAGAAAGCGGTTTCAGCCGCCGGCGGTACGGTGGAAGTTCAGTAGTTTTTGCAACCCCGGTTGTTTTAAATAGCCGGGGTTTGTTTTGGCGTTAAAAAAATTATCCCTTCCCAAAAATTTCAATTTTTGTAAAACTGGCTTTTAGTCTAAAAACTGTAAAGTCCGGCTGAAATCGCTTGAATTTTGGAATGGATTTATGTTTTTGATTGTTTTTAACGCAGGCGTTATTGGCGCAAACAATTTGTTGGGTGAGCGAGGCTGTTCCAAAGCCCGATATTTTGGAACAGGCGCAAGTTATATGTATATTCCGGCGGTTTTCAGATTTTTATGATAAGAAAACTTTTTTTTGCGCTTTCTCTATTTTTTTGTGTTTTTTCACAGGTTTTTTCGCAAGAACCGCTTTCTGTTTTAGGCTCTGACGACAGTTACGCTTTTGGCGTTGTTATAGGCAGCCAGCTTTCCGAAATGAATGTTTCCATTAATTTTGAGCAATTTTCGCAAGGCTTTTACGGCGTAATGACGGATTCAGGCGATTTAAATGGCGAAACCGCGATGACGGCCGTGATAAACGCTCTTTCAAACAAAGGGGAAGATCCTTTCGTATTGGACGCCGAAATGAGCTACGCTTTTGGCGCGGCTATTTCTTTTCAGCTTAAAGGCGCCGGAGCGCACCTTTCTTTTGAAACCGGCCGTTTTACGGAAGGTTTAGAGGCTTCGATAAACGGCTCCCCCGCTATTCCGCCGGATGAGGCTGTAGAAAAAATTGAAGGCATAATATCAACGGTCTCCGAGTTAAAGGCTCAGGAAAATTTGGATAGGTCGGAAGAGTTTATGACCGCTAACGCAAAAAAAAGCAATGTGGAAACATTGCCTAGCGGTCTGCAATATTCTGTAATTTCAATGGGTTCCGGTGAAAAACCAAATGAAGAAAGCGTTGTAACCGTTAATTACGAGGGCCGTTTGCTGGACGGCAGCGTGTTTGACAGCTCTTACGAGCGCGGTGAGCCGGCCCAATTTCCGCTGGAAGACGTCATCGCCGGCTGGGTGGAGGGTATACAGCTTATGAATGTAGGCAGTAAATTCACATTTTTTATTCCGCCCAAACTCGGTTACGGCGATATGGCTGGTATCCCTATTCCCCCAAACTCCGTTTTGATTTTTGATGTTGAACTTTTGTCTATAGATTGAGCTTTTCGTCTAAAATTTCCATTTAACATCCGCATTCAAAAAAAATTAAGCTATTGTAATGTGAGGCTGTTTCAAAACCTCAAGTTTTGGGACGGCAACCTTGAAAATGCGGTTTCGCAAAGCTTATAGCTTTTAGAAACTGCAAGAGCCTGTAAAAACTAACCTGGTTTTGGAATAGGCTCATGTTATTGCGGCTTTTTGGGAAAAACGCCAACTAGACTTTCCACATTATAAGCGCTTAAACTGGGTGTCGTTATTCCGATAATTGACTAAGGGCGTGTTATCTGTGTCTGGCGTCCTTAATGATTAACGCTTGTTAATCAGCATTAAATTTTAGGAGTTTAATTTGGCTTACAAAAACGCGCTTTCGGCTTACAGGGAAACAAGGATTAAGACGGCGGGGCAGGGACAGCTTATTATAATGCTATACGATGCTGCGGTTCAGCATCTTGATGCGGCGCTGGAACATTTGCAGCTTAATTCCGCTGGGAAAAGAGACCCTTCCAGAATTGAAAAGACCGGCAAAGCGGTGTTGAAAACTCAAGAAATTATCACCGAGCTTATGGTTTCGTTGAATATGGAAGCCGGCGGCGAAATCGCGGCGAATCTTTTCTCGTTGTATACATGGTTTAACCGGGAGCTTTTGGAGGCGAGCATCTCTTTAGACGCGGTTAGAATATCTACAGTGCGCGGTATGATAGCGGATTTACGCGGAGCGTGGCGCGAGGTGGCGGCTAAAACCGCAAGCGCTTCCAATACAGATGTAGTTTCTGGCGTAAGCATAGCCGGATAAATTGATAAATTATGGAAGAGTTATCCCGCGAAGAAGAAAACGAAAGAATCGCCATATTAAAACGTTTCCGCCAGTTGCTTGTCTTGCAGCGGGATAGATTCCGGACTTATTTAGAATCGCTAGATTATCAAAAAGAGCTTATAGAACACGGCAATATCGAAGACTTTAGCGAACACGTTAAACTTGAAGAAAAAATCGCCGGCGACATTCTGGCTTTGCAAAAAGTTATAGAACCAATGCAGGTTTTATATGAGTTCTCGTGGCGGGAAAAAGAGCCGGCTGAGATGCCGCAAATAAAAACAGCTCTGGAAAACCTTAGAATTGACGCAAAAAAACGTTGGGACAGAAACAAAGAATTGTTGCAGGAGCGTATGCTTCGTATAAGCAATGAAATAAAAAATATGCGCTCAAACCCATTCTCAAAACGGCAGTCCCCGTACGCCGCGACGCCGGCCCCCTCAATAATTGATATTACCGGATGACGGCTCTTGTTATTACGGGCTCGCCCAGAAAAAACGGC
Organism: Spirochaetaceae bacterium; assembly: GCA_031281945.1. Classification (GTDB taxonomy): domain Bacteria; phylum Spirochaetota; class Spirochaetia; order Treponematales; family Breznakiellaceae; genus JAIROZ01. Next base: position 58,282 of record JAITER010000020.1, read on the forward strand.
GTTTCGTCCATTATGACAAAGTGTTTTGAGGATTTGTGGCGTGAAGCCTCCGGTGAAAATCAAATAATCCTTATCGACTCATACAAGACGGCCGCAAAACCGTGCATCCATTGCGGAGAGTGTAAGAAAAAGAATTCCTGTATATATAATGATTTAGACGTACTTGACGCGGCTTTAAAAACCGCCGGCGCCCTTGTGGTTTCTTCTCCGGTTTATGTGCAAAGCTTTCCCGCCCCGTTTAAAGCTATTTTAGACAGAATGCAAAGGTATTTTGAAGAAAAATACGCGCTGGGCGTTTCCAACCCAATACCAAAACATAAACGCGCTCTTTTTATGACCGCCCAGGGCTCCCAGGAAAGGCCGCTTCTTATGGAAGAACAACTGCGCCTCTCTTTGCGCCTTATGAACGCCACCCTTGAACGCTCTATAGCCGTGCTTGGAACGGATTTCCGCGAGCCGGATTTTGACTTTATACGCAAAGAAATTCGCCTTTTTATCGACCTGTTTACAAACAATCCAGCTTAAAACCCGGTTGCGGCGGGCCTTTTTGTATACGCGGCGCTTAAAAACCGCGCCTTTTTTACAATAGGCTTGTTCGAAAACTTCAGTTTCAGCCAAGCTGAACCAAGCCCAGGATTGATTACTAAGCCTTCTCTCTTGATTCAGCCAACTTCCGCTTAAAACGATTTGGGCGGCAACCAAATCAGGGATAGCGAAATAAGCAATAACAAGCCTTTCGCCTTGTAAAGGCCGCTCAGAAACAGCAAATTCCTAACCCCAAGCAAAGCAAAATTCGCCGGTTTACGCTAAAAGACGCGGTTCAAAACACAAAAAGCGCTTTTGCGCCGGATTTTAAGCCCGCCAAGCGTAAAACTTAAATGAACAAATAACAGGGCGTTTAGCAAGTTAATTTACACAAATTGTAAAAATCCCGATAATAGCCTTATGGTGCAATTAAAAAGATTGTTATTGCTTTTTTTAACTGTCGTTTTGTTTTATTCGTGTAAAACCACGCCGCCTAAACAGGCCGTGAGAAACGACTTTTTTCAGAGGGTGGCCGTTTTGTTGGAAACGGACGACTTTGACGGGGCTCTGGCTCTGTTTGACGCTTTACCGGAGGCTGAAGCGGCTTTGCCGGAAGTTAAAGTGGCTAAATCCAGCATACTTTTATCGGCGGGTAAAGTTTCCGCGGCGCGCGCCGTTGTGGAAGACCTTATAAAACAAGACGCGGGAAATATTGAAGCGCGTTATGTGTTATCTGTGGTGGAATCGAGGCAGAAGAAACTCCGCCAGCAGAGGATAGTGCTTGAAGACATTGTAAAAGAAAGCCCGAATTATGTACCCGCCCTAAACGACCTTGGGCGCATATCAATAGAAAATTCAAAAAATTTAAAAAAGGCGGCTTCTTATTATGACGCGGCCCTTAACGCCGATCCCGCCAACGAAGATTCGATAATAGGCAGGGCGCGTGTATACAAACTCGCGAAAAAATATGATGAGGCTATAGGAGTTCTTACAAAAGGAATTCAGTTGCGGCCCAGATCCGCTTCGATGTACAACGAGCGTGGCAGAATTTACAGAACGATTGGGAATTTAGACGAAGCTATGGCCGATATGAATGAAGCGGTTAAATTTGATCCAAACGATTATTGGTTTTCATACGACCGGGCTTTGGCTTTGCTGGCGCAGAATCAAAAAAAGGAGGCGCTGGAAGAATTTAAACGCGCTTCATCAATAGACCCGAGTATATTTATAGCGTATGTATATACGGCTGGAATAAGCGACGAACTTGGTTTTGACGATGAAGCGATAAAAAACTATAAAAAAATAATATCAATAAAACCAGATTATTATTTTGGATTTGAAGGGCTGGGCGTTCAAAGTTTGAAAAAAGGCGATTATGCGCAAGCGGCGGATTCTTTTCTTCAGGCCTGGGGCAAGGCTCCTTCGGAAATAAATTACGCGCTTTTATCCGCGTATTGCCGCCTTAAAGCCGCGAAAGGCTCAAAAGAGGGGCGAAACGCAATTAAACCATTCTTAAATGAGGCTATAAAACAGGTTAAACGCGATTCCATTGATTACTACGTACTGCGCCTTTACGCGGAAGGGGCCGGAGATTCGGATGTGGCCCTTAGAGTGGAAAAAGAGCCGAACACAATCGCCAAATTTCGCGCCGTGTTTTATTTGGCCTGCTATTATGATACAACCGGAATTCCTACGCTTTCGCAAAAATACGCCGAAGATTTTAGGGAGTTCAACCGGCGCGACTTGATAGAATATCGCATAAACGATTTCTTGCACCCCGTTTCCAGCGGGGTAGCCTCCAAAAATTAACCGAATATGGAAAATACGGAAACACGTGTTGTTTTTAAACACAATGAAAAAGAACTTATTTTACTGGGAACGGCTCATGTATCAAAAGAAAGCGTTGAAGAAGCCGTTAGCCTTGTAAATACCGAAAAACCGGATGTCGTGTGTGTTGAGCTGGATGAAGGACGTTATGCCTCATTGTCGCAAAAAGACGTCTGGGAAAAACTTGACGTAGTAAAAGTAATACGCTCCGGCAGAGGTTTTCTGCTGGCGGCGAATCTTGTTCTTGCGGGTTTTCAGCGCAGACTGGGCGACGGACTGGGCGTTAAACCAGGCGAGGAAATGAAATCGGCTGTTTGCGCGGCGCGGGAAAACGGCGTCCCGTTTGTGTTATGCGACAGGGAAGTTCATGTTACTTTGCGCCGCGCCTGGGGAAGTTGCGGTTTTTGGGGAAAATGCAAACTGGCGGCGTCTCTTTTTTCCAGCGCGTTTAGCAGAGAAAAATTAAACAAGCAAGAAATAGAAAATTTAAAACGTAAAAGCGAGCTGGACGGCATGATGAACGAATTGTCTTCCTACCTGCCTTCCATAAAAAAAGTTTTTATAGATGAACGCGATCATTATTTAGCCTCAAAAATTTGGGAGGCTTTTTCCCGCGAAAACGTAAACAGAGCCGCCGCCATTGTAGGCGCCGGCCACCTTTCGGGGCTCGCGGCCCGTTTGGAAGAGTTTGCGTCCGCGGAAGATGCGGGCGAAAAAGAAAAACTCGCGGCCCTTTCAGACGTTTCCAGTTTAAATGAAATACCGCCGCCAGGTTTTTTGGCCCGCGCCCTGCCGTGGATGCTCCCAGCCGTTATAGCGGCGCTTATAACCGCTGGTTTTCTTCGTTTTGGCGTTCAAACCGGCTTGGAAAGCCTTCTCCGCTGGTTTTTATGGAACGGCTCCCTCGCCGCGGCGGGCGCGGTTTTGGCGGCGGCCCATCCTATCGCCGTTTTAGCCGCATTTGTCGGGGCTCCCATAGGCACAATAAGCCCTTTTTTAAGCGTGGGCCTTTTTTCCGGCGCGGCGCAGGCTTTCGCGCACCGCCCGCGCGTGTCGGACGCGGAAAACCTAAACGAGGACGCGGCCAGCCTTAAAGGGCTTTATAAAAACAGAATAACGCATATCCTGGTTGTGTTTTTTTTATCCTCCCTGGGAGGGGCGGCGGGTAATATTATTTCTATACCGGCGCTGGCTAAAATCTTGTTTTAGATTTAAGGCGCGTTTAACGCGGACGGCGCTGGTGTTGTTAGAACACGAAATAACGAAAGCGCTTTTCCGCATTCGCGGGCGCAAGCTTCCATAAAAATATGCGGCGTGTTGTTTAATAGGCTTTAAGTTATAACGGCGTGTTGTTTCTTGTTTTATAAAAACTGTTTCTGTTCATAAACAGGAACTTCTAAATAATTGGCCTTGTTTAAGAACCCGGTTGGTTCTTAAACAAGGCTTGCAAAATGCATGGCATTTTGCTGTTTTTAAGCGGAAGTTGTTTAAAAACTGAGGTTTTTAAACAACTCTATTATATTTATGCGAAATCAGAATGTGTATATTTTTTTAAAATATGATTTGCTCATTCCGCCGGGCGTTGAAGATTCCGCGGTTTTTGCGGGCGTACCGGAAAAAGAGGCGCGTCCTTTGCCGGAAGACGCTGATTTTTTTGAAACGCCGCTATTCCCCCCGTTAAACGCTGAGGGCGCCGGAGAAAAAAAAACTATGCGTTGCTATTTGGTTTCAGGCGATGCGGCGCCCGCCTCCTGGAGGCGCGTTCCCTTACGTTCCGTTATCGCCAAAGCGGAAGGGACGGCGGACGGGAAAAACGCGGCGGATCTTCTTCGCGCTTGCCACATAATGCACTGGCGCAAAGTTTCGCGTTTTTGCGGTTCTTGCGGCGCGCCAAACTTCGATTCCGCAATTGAAACCGCTCGCGTTTGCGCTGTTTGCGGCAGAATTGAATACCCGCGTATATGCCCCGCCGTTATAACAGCCGTTACAAACGCAAATGGCGAAATTTTGCTGTCGCATAACAAAGAATTTCCGGACGGCTTATACAGCCTTACGGCCGGTTTTAACGAAGCCGGAGAATCGCTTGAAGATACGGTTAGACGGGAAGTTTACGAAGAAGCCGGCGTTTTTGTAAAAAACATCCAGTATATAACAAGCCAAAGCTGGCCGTTTCCATCCTCGTTGATGGCGGGCTTTAAAGCCGAATACGCCGGCGGAAAAATAGTCTGCGACGGAATAGAAATAACAGACGCCGCTTTTTTTAAAAAAGAAAACCTGCCTAATATTCCAGCCGCCGGCTCCATAGCCCGTCATATCATCAACCTGTATATTTCAGGGGCCCTTTAAGCTTCTTGCTTTTTCCGCCTAAACCGTATTGAACAGCAGTCGTCGCCGCGAGCTATGGTTTTTGGCAAATCAAGTTCGCAACCAAAAGCTTCGGCTATACCCCTGTCGCCGCACATAGCGAAATCACACATTGAGCTGACGTCTTTGTCTTCACAACCCATAGCAAGCCAAGCGGCCGCAAGCGGGCAGTAGTGAAAATCAACATCAAATGAATCGTCCGTACAGCGCAAGAACTTCATTTCAAAAACCAACTTGCCGGGGAATTTAAAAAGTTTTCGTTTTAAAACTTTAAGGCTTAAATCGCCTCCGCTCGCCGCCGCGCCGCCATGATGTAAACCGCAACGCTTTATAGCCTGCGGAGCGAAATCACCGGGCTCAAGCCCTTTCTTTTTCGCTTCGTCCAGTAAAAAATACATCCATAACGCGCGATGCTCGTAGAATTTTCTAAAAAAACCGGCTACAGCGGATTTGTTATGCGCTATATTCTTAATCTCGCCCATATTCTATTTTCCTCCTTTCTATGCGCCGCCGGAATCAGTTGATTGCAATTCAGCGGTATAAAACCGGTTGCTTAGAGGTTGGTCCCGCGCCGCCGCCAGTTTCTTTGCATATATGTTGTATAGCATGGATTATGGCGGATTGCGATTGTTTTTTGAAGGCGGCGTTGCGCCCGCAAAAAGTTCCAAAACGCCCGGAATTTGGCGATAAAGCGGCGAAAAAAAAATCCGCCTTTAACGCAAAACGTTTGGGTTGTGCGCGCTCTGGTGTAAAATCAAAAACACGGTGTATGTGATTTTGAATCCGCTCCTATTTAATTTTCAGAAAATTTAATCTGTTTAAAATATCGCATAACTTAAAAGCTGGAATTGTTGTATGGAAATATATTAGATTTGTTAAATAAGTCCATTGTCGCGGGGAATGCGTCCATAATTAATTTTTGTTAATTTGCGGTTCTTTTTAACGACTGTTGTTTCATTAAAATCACCGCCGCTTGTCAAAATGTCATAATTCTTTGTTGAAATTAAAATTACATTGGTTTTGTCTGTTATATACGCCGGCGCCTTATTCCAATTGTTTAGCATCATCCGCCCAACATGATGCTTTGGCAACCCAATGCCATTTGTTTTGATTTTTATGCTATAGTCCCTTTTGTCGTTGTTTAAATTCAAGCGCTTTATTCCGCTTACGTTTATTTTTTTAATAATTTTAAACAAATATTATTATATATGACGCATAACAGACGTGTATATATTTCGCGGCCTAAAGACTGCTGGTTTCAGGCTGTCGGGGAGCCGTCCTTCGTTTTTTGCGCCTGATTGCGGACGCAATTCCGCCGGTTGTTAATTGGCTTATGTTTTGCAACAGGAACTTAACGGTTTTTACAAACGCCTCCGCCAAGGCAAGAGCCGTTATTAGAACCAATTTGGCATATTTTTTACGACCGATAAATTTAGGCGTTATATTTTTTCCATCAAGTTTGTATGAAAGACGCAAGCGCGTTTCTCGCCATAACACGGCTCTCGCCTGGAGCGGGGACGTCTTAATTCCGGGCGGGCTTCTTTGGCGTAAGAGGCGGGGCGGCGTTTGACGGCGCGCCGCGAAGCCGCCGCGTTTTGTTTTCAACAAGCAAAATTGCGGCGGGTGTATTTATAAGTATAATATAGAAATTATTTTTTTGAAGTTAAACCGCAATTAGCGGCGGAAGGAGTCGCGCGCGAAATTCGCCGTTGTTTTATCTTCGCTCATGGTTGCTTGCGGGGTTTGTGGATGAGGTTGTTGAATTTGACCGCAAGCTGAACCAAGCCAAGGCTTAAAAACGGCGGCGGGCGGCGGCGCCTTCTAAGCGCCGCCAGCCGGAAACGCGGCGCAAACCGCTTTCGTTTGCGAAAAAGCCTCCGGAAAATCCGTCCGGCTCCGGGCTTTAGCGGGTTGCGGCGGGGTAATAACTGGTTGTGCATTTAAATCAAATTCAATTTACAAAAGGTCTAAATTTATGTATATTTTTACTGATAATAAAAGAGTGATTATAATGAAATCTTGTTTTGCGGAGTCTCTGATTTAAAGGGGCGCGGTTTTGCGGGATTTTTGAATGCCAGAAGACCGCAAGATTCGTCTGCGAAGCGGAAGGTTTTGTGCGCGGGCTGTAAACAAGCGAATGGCGCCGCGCGGTTTTTAAGTGTTCTAGCCGGGAGGGGGTGGGAGTGAACTATGTTTATAATTTCGTTATTTGCGGTTTTTTTGTTATCATGCAGAGATGTTAGTTCGCCTATACAAAGGGTTGAAGCCGTTTTACCGGAAATTACCAAAGATAATCTTATAGATCAAACTTACGGGGTGGGCGCGGAGGCGGACGCTTACTATGTTCAAGCCGGCGGCAATGGGGCGGGAACTCTTTATTATCAATGGTTTAAGGCTAAAAGCAAAGAATCCGGCCCTGAATGGGCTATAGAAGGGGCGAAAGAAGCACATTACACGCCTTCTACGGAAGAGATTTCCACATTTTATTACTATGTAACAATTACTAACGAGATAGAAAACAACGGCGACGGGGGCGCGAAAAAGGCCGTAATCGCAAGCAAAAAAGTCAAGGTTTCGGTGGTTAACAACGCCTCTCCAATTATAAAATGGCCGGACGGCGTTACGGAGTTTAATTATACCGCCGGCGAAGAAGCCCCCCAGCCTTTACGCCCAATTATAATTATAGGCTCTGTTGGAGAAACAGGGCCAAAGCTCCAATGGGAGGCCGCCGAAAGCGCGAACGGGCCGTGGGTGATTATAGACGGCGCGGAGGCCGCTTATTATACGCCGGTTTACACGGAAGAAAGCGTAATTTGGTACCGCATTGTGGTGACCAACATCGTAAACTTTGAGATTTTTAAGACTGAAAGCGTTCCGGTTAAAGTTAAGTTCGCCGTGGAGGGCTCTTCTCCCGCACCGTCGCCGCCCGGAGGTGAAGAGGGTGCGCCGCCGGGAAACCCGTCTGAGCCAGAAGGGGGAGGTGATGAGGATGAGGGCTCGACGGTTTCGCCGCCGGAAGCCCCTTCGACGACTGAAGTGGGAGGTGATGGGGGCGCAACGCCAGACCAGTCGGCGACAGAAGGTGACGACGGCGTTTCTACGCCCGGCGGCGTTGTTTCTGAACCTGACGAGACTGGCGCCGAAGGACAGGGCGTTTAGCCGCGAGCCCCCTCCTCCCCCCGCATCTGTTTTTATGCGGCGCTACCATTGAGGGCGCCGGTTTTTTGTGCGCGGCCCGCCGTTTTGCGATGCGGCCGCATAGCGCCTGGAATGTGGCGCCGCAAAACGTCTATTGACGTTTTAGCTTAAATCTACTATAATTCCTATAATAATACTAAGATTAGAGGAGGCATTTATGGCCAAAGCGGAAAAAATTACAGATTTAGTGGGTAAGACGCCCATTGTAAGAATTAACAAACTTGTTGGGAAAGACGGCGCGGTTGTATACGCTAAATTGGAAAGTTTCAACCCGTTGCATAGCGTAAAGGACCGAATAGCTCTCGCAATGATAGAAGACGCGGAGAAAGCGGGTAAAATTAAGCCGGATACTGTGCTTATTGAACCTACAAGCGGCAACACCGGTATAGGTCTTGCTTTTGTGGCTGCGCAACGCGGGTATAAACTTATACTCACCATGCCCGAAACCATGAGTATAGAGCGGCGCAAGCTGTTAAAAGCCCTGGGCGCGAAACTGGAACTTACCGAAGGGGCGAAAGGAATGAAGGGCGCGATAGCGAAGGCGCAGGAAATTCAGGCGGCCACGCCAAATTCTTTAATTTTACAACAGTTTGAAAACGCCGCGAATCCCGCCATCCACGAAAAAACCACGGGGCCGGAAATTTGGGAGGATACAAACGGAGAAGTTGATATCCTGATAGGCGGCGTGGGTACCGGAGGCACAATAACAGGCGCCGGAAAATACCTTAAATCCAAAAAACCGTCCGTTAAAATAGTGGCTGTGGAGCCGCAAAATTCTCCCGTGCTTTCCGGCGGGAATCCAGGCCCTCACAAAATTCAGGGCATAGGCGCCGGTTTCGTTCCCGTTATTTTTGATAAAAATATAGTTGACGAAATTTATCAGGCGGACGAAATAAAAGGCGGGGCCGCCGCCCGCCGCGCCGCCAAAGAAGAAGGCGTATTGGTGGGCATATCTTCAGGCGCCGTCCTGGAAGCCGCCATAACAATAGCCGCCCGAAGTGAAAATAAAGGTAAAACAATAGTCGCCGTTCTGCCGGACACCGGAGAGCGCTACCTTTCCACCTGGTTGTGGGAAGAGTAGTCCGTAACCCTCAAGTTTTCGCAAGCTGAACCAAGCAAGCCCTGCTTGGTTCAGCTTGGGGCTTGGTCAACCTCCGCAGGGTTGGCGGATGGCCAGCCGGTTGGCGAACAAGCCCAATGGCAAAACCGCCATGCTGTTTCTTGACATATCCTAAAAAGGCGAAAATAAACGCCGCCCGCGCTGGTTTTCGCTAAAGACAGCTTCCCGAAAAAGCCGGTTTTAGCGCGGGGAACTCCGCCGTCGCCCATTAAATATTTATAAAACGCTGAATTTACCAAAAACCTTCCGGCTGTATATATGACGATTTGGCAAGGCGGATAACCAAAACCGTAGGTTTGAAGCCCTGCCAAAATGTGAGTGAAGACTGGCGTGGGAGTGAGGCCGCAGACAGACCGGCTTAGCCAGCCAGAACACTGGAGCGGCGAAGCGGTGTAAGACCTGTTATGTGCCGTTTTTTGCTTTAACAGATTTTTCATGATTAATTTTTTCCATTAATAAATTCATAACCTCATAAGATATTTCTATAAAATCATTTTTTATTTCACTGCCAGAAAACCGTAAAACGTCTATACCATTATTTTTCAATACTCTATCTCTTTTCCTGTCACTAATAAATACTTCTTTCGAATTATGAAATTCATAGCCATCGCATTCTACTAAAATTTTTATATTTTCATAGGGTGGTACCCAGATTAACATATCTCCGCGAATATTTTTACCATTTAATATTTTTTGAAATGTTGGTTGTAACATTATATGAATTTTATTATAAAAGTCAAACCCCAAATACATTACAACATCAACATTAATTTTCTGTTTTTGTTTTTCTGTAATATTATTACCATTTTCAGATTTAATATAATCTTGCAATACTTTCTCAAAAGCATGTAAATCTCCATTAGTTTTAGCTTTAAATAAATCATAATATTCTATTAATTCTTTATAATGATCCGTCAAATTTTTAATATATTCGGTAGGTTTGATGTGAGGTAGATCAACAACAATTCCTAAAAATTGATATTTAAATGAGGTAATTAATAATGAATATAAAAACAATTTCTCAATAGGTGATTCCGAATAAGTATTAATCAAACTGAGAGAAATATCGCCAAATGCCAATGATGTACTTATAGCTTTTTCAAAAAATTCAGTATTTTTTTCATTTTCAAACAATTTTGCTATAGAATCTTTAATCATAATATGCAAAAATTCTTTTGCGGAATTCTTATTTTGAATTAGTTCATCACCAAAATTATAAAGAAACTGTTTATACATTTTCACACACTCCATATATCTATATTATTCCAATACAAAAATATTGTCAACTATTTTATAAACGAAATTTTACAAAAAATGGCGCATAACATACCGGTTATATGCTATTTACGCCCTGCTCAGCTCTTTCTCCACGTTTTTCCTCATCCGTGTTTTCCGCAGGGCTTCAATGCCTTTCTCCTCCGCTTCTTTCGTTTTTCGTAACACGCAGAACCGCAACGGTTTGCCCCCTACACACAAAGCTTTTGAAATTAATAACTCATGTTACGCAAGAACGCCATTATCCCCCATGTTAAAAGCGGCCAGCAATTCCATCGCCCTCCTCAATGACGCCATGTAAATCTGTGATTTTATCGCGAAGTGATTGTAACCGT
>JAITER010000084.1 GCA_031281945.1 Spirochaetaceae bacterium
TCGAGAATCTTGTTCGCCTCTTGGTCAACGGTAAACAAGAGCTGACAGCCCGCCCCGCAGTAACAACACGTCGTTTGAATCTGTTTTTGCGCCATATTGGCTCCTTATCACGAGATTTGAATTGTAAGTCCGCAACTATCTTATTATAACATATAGACATGCGGCTATCAATGGAAATTGGCGTTAATTAGCGTCTGTCCGCAATGCGTCCGCATTATGGATAAACTATGATTAGAGTTGTTTAGAAATTTTGGTTTTGAGCGGCGCCCGCTAAAAACAGCAAAATGCTGTTGTTTTGCAAGATTTGCTACGCTTAGCCCCGCAGGTTGGCGGACAACCAGCCGGGTTGTTGAACAAGGCCGTTCTTCGTGTTAACATTTAGCAATGAAGCTACCCCCCCCCCCCCCCGTTGTTTTTAACGGGCGTTTCTTATAGCCCTGTAAATAATACTGAACTCCAACTTATAATTTATCGCTTTGCGGAACGCCGCTTCCAGGACGGCTTATGACCGTAAAAGCTTTTATTCCCCGCGGCCTTTTATGCTTGCGCCGCCGCTACACCCCGCGCCTTTTAACCGCGCTTTGCAAAATGTTTGCGGAATGCGGCGTTAAGCCGCTAAACCCGGCGGCGGTTTCTACGCCCAGGTTTGCGGCAACGCTCGCCGCTTGCGGGAAGCGTGTTGAAAAGCCCGTGTTTTATGCGGCACGCTCTCTTTTATCCAAAAATTCATATACATGTTGTTATGCGCCATTTTTCTTGAAAATTTTTGAAGGTTTGTATGCCGTATAAAAAGTATCTCTGCGTATTTGCGGATAAAAGACTGAAGTTGACGCTGAAACGTTTTGAGAAACAGGCGAAAGATTCGAATTTCTATGACGGCATATATTTATATTCGGAAGATAATTTAGAAAAGAGGTTTTATAAACATTTTAAGGATAAATTTAAGTTAAGGGGTTTTGGCTATTGGGCGTGGAAACCGCAAATAATTTTACAAACCTTTGAAAAAATAAATGATGGCGATATTTTACAATATACGGACGCGGGATGTCATTTAACCGGAAACGGGATGGACAGGTTGCGCGAATATTTTGAAACGGCCGGTAAATCCGAAACCGGATTGCTTGGTTTTAATATGCCTCAGTATACTGAAAAAGAATGGACGAAAGGCGACTTGTTCGATTATTTTGGCGTTAGAGACCGCGAAGATATTTTTGAGGGGCAATATGTTAGCGGAATAATATTCGCGAAAAAATGTGACGTTGGTATAGAAATAGTAAAAAAATGGTTGCAAGTGTTTTATGACGATTTTTCTCTTGTTGACGACAGCCCGTCAAAATCGCCTAATTTTGTGGAATTTAAGGAAAATAGGCATGACCAAAGCGTTTGGTCGTTATTGGCAAAAATAAACGGCGTTCCTTGTTTTTCGCATTCGGAACAACTTGATCCCGGCGTCTACCCGATATATGCGGCGAGAGATAAATGTTTTAAAGGGACTATGGTAAAAAAGTTGTGTAGAAGAATATTGCCGCAACCAGTATTCAACATTTTAAAAAACATTTACCGGCGCATGAAAAATAGCACATAACGTTACGCACTTGTAATAAATTTTATGTAAACGATAAATCATAAAGGGACTATGTTTTCCCAGTAAATGATTGCGAATTGATTGACGGCGGCCCAGCCGCTCGGGCGCCAATTTTTCACCCTATCCGTCGCCCGGCTTATCGGTTCCGGCGAAACATCAACCGCATAGATCTTTTTGAGGCGGTACTGTATATCTGCCAGGCGCTCAACCCAAGCGCGTACATTGACAGGATTTTATCGTCACATCCCCAAAATTCTTTCTGGTGTTTGGGAACGGTTTGCGGCTTGAAAACCACTACCGGTCGCGAGGAATCGAAACCTCCATCGGGCCGTGATCCGTCCGCAGTTCTTTGAACGTCTTACCATTCCGGTTTTTCCTCTGCCATTTTCTAAAACGTTCCGATGGTTCATCCGATGCGCCAGTTCCATTTTAACGCAGTTGCGCCGGCATAGCCTTTTTAGGTCTCGCCGCCATAGACGGTGGTTTTATTTGTTGTAATATATCGTTTTCATTTTTGATATTGGAACAAGCGCTTTCAGCAATTCATTTAAATGTCAGTTTAGGGGAAGATTTTTAGGGCGCATAACAATGTTTACAATTTAAATTACACTTTAGAGTACATATTAAAACAAGATTTATAAGTTGTTATTATGCGTCCAGTTTTATTTCCAAAGATTTAGAGCGTATTTTATTTTTAAGAATTTCAATAAAATTTTCTAACGGGATATTATTAAGTTGCTGACCATCTCTAGTTCGCACCGAAACAGTATTATTGTTTTTTTCGTTTTCTCCCACAATTAACATATAAGGTATATATTGCACTTGCGCATTCCTTATACGTTTTTGAAATCTATCGGAAGAATAATCTTTTGTTATCCGCAAACCTCTGGTCGCCGTCCTTATCTCTACATCATGCAAGACTTGATAAATTTTATCCGCATACGCGCTGTATGCGTCAGAAATAGGAATAATAACAGCATGGACGGGAGACAGCCATACCGGGAATTTACCGCTAAAGTGTTCAATCAATATAGCAATAAAACGGCCTATGGCGCCGTATATCACCCTATGCAACAAAATAGGAGTTTGACGATTACCGTTTTCATCTATATAGTGAGAATTAAACCTTCCTGGAAGCTGGAAGTCCAACTGAATGGTTCCCATCTGCCATTCCCGGCCAAGGCAATCTTTCATATGAATATCTAACTTTGGGCCGTAAAAAGCCCCGTCTTTTTCTTTAATTGTAAACCCATCTTGTCCGAAACGTTTAGTAAGAATATCTTTAAGAATTATTTCCGCCCTGTTCCATGTTTCCACCTCACCCATAAAATCATCAGGCCGCGTAGAAAGCTGAAAACTACATTGCAGTTCAAAAAGGTTATAAAAATCTTCTACAATGTCAATGATGTTATTGTACTCAGATTCAATCTGATCCTCGCTAATGAATATATGAGCGTCATCTTGATTGAATTCATAAGTCCTAAAAAGACCGGCCAGCGCTCCGGCGTCTTCGTGCCGGTAAAGCATATCCACATCGGCAAGTCTGTAAGGCAAATCTTGATAACTTCTTGTTTGAAGGTTAAAAGCGACTAAGGCGTTGGGGCATCCCATGGGTTTGATTACCAGTATATTATGTTTATCTTGATTTAAGATAAACATATGTTCTTTGTAATGATCCCAATGTCCAGAAATCTCAAATAATTCTTTGCGGTTTACCAAAGGGCCGCGATATTCCAAATAACCATGATCTTCGTGGTAATAACTCCAAAAATTATATAATTCTTTATAAATAATTAACCCTTTCGGCAACCAGTACGGCGCCCCCGGAGACTTATTATCAAAATAAATTAAATCTAAAGCAGGCCCCAGTTTGCGGTGGTCCCGCTTTTCCGCTTCTTCTCTGTTATGAAGATATTCCTTTAACGCTTTCTCTGAGGGATAGGCCGTCCCATATATACGGGTGAGCATTTTGTTTTTGCTGTCGCCCCGCCAATAGGCCCCCGCGATATTAAGTAGTTTAAATGCTTTAACATCCTTGACATTCCCAACATGAGGCCCCGCGCAAAGATCTACATTTTCGTCCCCTATCCAGTATAGGCTTATTTTTTCACCGCGGGCGTCGATTTCCTGTATCCATTCCAATTTGTAAATGTTATCTTGAAAGAGTTTTTTGGCTTCGGCAAGGGAGACTTCCTGGTAGATCATATCCTTCCCGCTGTTTATGATTTCTTTCATTTTATCTTCAATTTTTTGGAAGTCGTCTAGTGAAACCGCAACTCCTTCCGGCAATTCAAAGTCCCCATAGAATCCATCCGCAGTGGCGGGACCCATCGCCTTCTTAACCCCAGGAAACAAAATTTCCATAGCGTACGCAAGCACGTGCTGCGCTGTATGTCTCATTCTAAAAAGATCGTTGTAATCTTCCATAAAAATAATCACCCGCCTTAATCATTCGTCAGATATTGGACTTGTTCGCTCGCCCCGGTTGGTTGTCGCCCAAGTCTTGCAAAACGCTACGCATTTTGCGTTTTTTAAGCGGAAGTTGTTCAAAAACTGAAGTTTCCGAACAACTCTATTGTAAAACCTGTAAAAGCAAAACTTGCAACACACTTATAAATATTTGGATATAGATACACCCGTCATCTATTAAAAAAATCTAAAACGTCTATAGAAATGAATGCTTCATCAGAAATGCTTGAACTTGCCATTCAGTTTTGCTCATCCATAAACTTGGCCAAAAAAGCATATAAATCAATGTCATAAACGGCCAGTCATCTTTAAAATAATTGTAAAACATAATAAAGAGTTGCGGCGTCCTTGTCAAGATGAACGGCGCCGGGCGCTGGACGCGGGAGTTCCGATACCGGTGGACTGGGTGTGGTTTCAAGCATCGGAAAAAGTTTATTGCGTCCGCTGTTTGCATATAACCGGCAACGGGAAAACGGCCTATTATCACAGCATGGCGGCGGCTGTTATAGCGCGTCCGGGAGGGAATGCGGCATTGCCGCCGGCTCCGGAACTAATACGGAACGAATGGGGGAGGGGAAAGACCGGCGGCGGGAGTTGCGAGGAAGAAAAACAGGGCTGTGAGCGGAAAGCGGTAAAGAGGTTGCTTGAAAAACACGGGAAATACCATAGGAAACTGAAAGCTACGCCGCTTGGAGATGAGTTATACGCCGGCCTCAACACCCTCAAACTGGTTGCGGACGCCGCCTGGAACACAATAGAGTTGTCCGGAAACCTCAAGTTTCCGCGAGCTGAATCCAAGCTTATGCTTGATTGCCAAGCAGGGCCTTGGCTTGGCCGGCTTCCGCTAAAAACTTCAGGTTTGCAAGGTTTTAGCCTGAAAGACGGCAAGACTCGTCCAATATACAAAACATAAATATTATTTGGGATATGAAGGATAAATATTGGATTTTCGCCGCTTTGCTGATACTTAACCCGCATAACAGCCTATACGCTGAAAATCAAGACGAAGCGCCGCGATACTGGGAAACAGCCGTACCAAACCCGCGCGGAGTCGTTGTCGTCGCTCATGGCTTGAATGTAAAGCCGTCAAAAATGGGAACGCCTTTAGCGGAAGGGACGCTGGTTAAATTACTTATTGATTCTGGCTTCCATGTATATCGCGTAGCTTTGAAAGGGCATTACGGGTCTATTGCGGATATGCAAGATATAACACAATCAGACTGGATGCGTGATGCTTATTCTCAATACCTTCAAGCAAAAACATTCGCCGAAAGTGCGGGGACGCCGTTGTATTTATTAGGATTCTCTCTTGGAGCGTTGGTGTATGAGCTTTTGATGAATGAAGAAACCCCGGTTCCGGTGCGATTTGAAAAAGCAATACTCTTTTCTCCGGCGGCGGCGATAAAACCTGTCGCAAAAGCAGTTCTCTGGTTGCAGCCGTTTACCGGCGTCAAGTCGATAATCAGAAGCGCCAGTCCAAAAGAATACCGCGCTCAAACAGGCGCTTCCATAGCCGCGTATAAAGCGGTATTCGCCATGGAAAAATCATTGCGCTCCGCGTCTTTTAGAAATTGTAATATTAATACTATTATTTTTATTGACAAAAATGATGAAATCGTGAGCGCTCGAATGTTGCGTAAAATGATAAATCAATACGGGCTTACAAACTGGAAGATTCATGAAATAACAAATTTAGGCGCTGTTATAAAACCTAAACGCCATCACCTGCTTATCGACTGCGAGTGTGTATCGGCTGCGACATGGCTGTATATTTCAAAAACGATATTGGACTTATTTTAACAACCCGTTGGCTGTCCGCTAACCTGCGGGCTAAAGCCTACAAACCTGAGTTTGCGACGGTCGCCGCTTAGAAACTGAACTTTCTGAACAACTCTAAATGAAGTTTCTGTTTCTAAACAGCTTTATTATTGTTCCGGCGCGGCGAGGAACCGGCGTTTTCGTTTGCTTGTTTGTCTAAGATGCGGCGCGTTGCAAGCTTACAAGGGGCGGCTATTTGGAATACGCGCCAAAAGCATAACGGTTACAGCCTGTTTTTACCGCGCTTTTTTAAAACAGGCCGTCGTCTTTCGCTCCCGCCGCAGGGCGGCCTCTTTTGGCCGGAGCGGCGGCGGTGGCGGCGGCCTCAGGCGGAGGCGCGGGAGGCGGGGCCGGCGGCGTTGCGGCTTCAGCTTTCTGTTCTTTTTTAGGAGCCGGCGCCGGTTCTTCTTTTGAAGCGAACATAACAGCGCGAAGTTTTTTTTCTACTTCTTTTGCGAAAACCGGATTTTTTTCGATATATTCTTTCGCGCTTTCTCGTCCCTGGCCTATTTTATCCTCGCCGTAAGAGAACCACGCGCCTTTTTTGTCGATGATTTCGTATTTTACAGCGGCGTCCAAAAGGCTGGCCGTAGCGGAAATCCCCTTGCCAAAGAGTATTTCCATTTCCGCGCGGCGGAAAGGCGGCGCTACTTTGTTTTTTACAACTTTTACTTTTATGCGGTTTCCGAAAGCGTCCGCGTCGCCTTTTTCGAGCGTTTCCTGTTTGCGCACGTCCAACCGGACTGATGAATAAAATTTTAGCGCGTTGCCGCCTGTGGTTGTTTCGGGGTTTCCAAACATAACCCCTATTTTCATGCGTATTTGGTTTATAAAAACAAGCACGGTGCGTGATTTGCCGATTATGCCTGTTAGCTTGCGCAGCGCCTGGCTCATAAGGCGCGCTTGCAAACCTACGTGCGCATCGCCCATGTCGCCGTCAATTTCGGCCTGCGGAGTGAGCGCCGCAACCGAATCCACCACAATCACATCAACGGCGCCGGAGCGCACCAAACTTTCCGCGATTTCAAGAGCCTGTTCGCCGTTGCCGGGCTGGGAAACTTCAAGCTCGTCGATGTTTACGCCCAAATTTTTTGCGTAAATTGGGTCAAGAGCGTGTTCCGCGTCAATAAAAGCGGCGATTCCTCCCAATTTTTGGGCTTCGGCTATAGCGTGCAGAGCTAAAGTCGTTTTACCGGAAGATTCCGGGCCGTATATTTCGATGATGCGCCCGCGCGGGTAGCCGCCTATGCCTAAAGCTTCATCCAAAAGAATAGAGCCGGATGGAATTACTTCTATACCGGAAGCGTTTATATGCTTGCCGAGCGTGATTAAGGTTCCTTCTCCAAATTGTTTTGTAAGATGCAGTTTTGCGGCTTCCAGCGCCTTGCGTTTATCTTCTAAAGAAGCGTTTTTACCTGCGGCCATAGGTTGCACTTTGTCTTCACTAGCTTTAGCCATTAAAATCCTCCAAAATATATACCGTTATAAATTTGTTTTTGCATTGATTTTTAAGAAAACCAAAATCAGGTTTTCAAAGAGTTCGCTTTAGTGTATCAAAATATAATTTTATATGAAATAGCCGTTTTTTGTTTTGAGGGCGGATTTTCAGTGTTTTTAAGCGTTTGCGCCGTAATTCAATACGGCTTGCGCAAGCAATGAAACGGCGTGAGGCTGTTCCAAAACCGCAAGTATTGGAACGGCGGCCTTGAAAAACGCGGTTTCGCAGTCTAAAGCCTTTTGAAACCGCAAGAGTCCGTCAAAACCAGCCTGGTTTTGACGGTTTTACATGACCAAATGATCATGTTGTTTCTTGACGGGCCGGCCTTGCGGCGTTTATAAAATTGAGATGTTAATTCCAGAATAATCGTTTTCTATTTTTAGCTCGTCCAGGATTTGAGACGCCTGTCCGCGATGGTGTATGTTATGCGCCGTAAGCTGTTGAAGCATAAAGGCGAGCGGGACTGACGGAGGGGAGCCTCCGTACCAATCCAAACAAACGGCGGCGTCAAGTTCGGCTTCGGCGAGCGATTGGGCGAGCGCCACAACGGCTTCATCCGCCTTTGCGATAGAGGCCGCCACATCCTTCCACTGGCTTTCGGATAATTCACCTTTGGGCGGATACGGAATTGAAACGAGGCCGTTCAGGATTTTTGAGGCGGCTGCGTTATGCGCAAGAGCGTCTTTAAAAAGCCCGGCGAAAAATAAAGAGCCTCCCAGAATATGCCTGGCGAGGCCTGAAAGACTTCCGTAATAACTGCCCCGTTCTTTTTCCCTTTCGTCCGGGCTCATTTTATTCAGAATCTCGACAAGACGCACGTTTGCGTCTGCGTTATGCTTTGCAAAAATAATATGTGTTTTAATCGCCGTCATAAATTTCTCCAGTAAAATATATTGGGATTGTCCGGAAACTTTAGTTTCTGAACAGCAACCGCTTAAAAATGGTAAAACGCTGAACATTTTACAAAATTTGCTTGAAAAAAGCGGATTGTTAAAAAAGTATAACGCCAATAACTTTGAGCGGCAACACACCGGTTTTATTAAAACGCTTCCGGTTTTGCGGATATTGGGCTTGTTCGCCCGCCCTGCTGGTTGTCTACCAACCTGCGGGGCCAAGCCTTTCTTTAGTCTTGCAAAACGCCGGCGTTTTGCGTTTTTAAGCTGGCGCCGCCTGAGCCGTTTAAGCCAAGCCTGAGCCGGGCGCGGCCATGCTTGGGCTTAAGGCTTGCGGAAACTTGGGGTTTTTGGACGGCTCTATTTAACTTTGAAGCGGAGAGACGGCGTTTTTTGTTGGCCGCATACGCCGCCGTTTTGGCGCTAAAAGCGGCGTGTTTTCGCTCTGTTTCAATAATATCCGTTGTTATGGTAAAATCTATTTCAAGGAGTGGTATGATGTCTGATGAACCTAATCATTTTGTAGAATGGGACGACAAATATTCGGTGGGGATACCGTTAATTGACGAACAGCATAAAGAGCTGATACGTCTTACAAATGAGTTATACAAAAATTGCCTGTCGAGAGACTCTGGCGTCCACGATTTTTTCTTTAGCGCCATCCGTAAGGCTATGGACTATGTTAAGCATCATTTTTCAGTGGAAGAAAAGATGCTGGAAAACGTTCAGTATCCGCGTATGGCGGAGCATAAAAAACAGCATGAGGATTTTATCCTTAAAATAGTTGATGATGTAAAAAACTTCAGCGACGGCATGAAAATCGCGCCAAATAGTTTCGTCCGTTTTCTGAGGGATTGGATACTTTCACATATCGCTATTGAGGACAAGCAGTACGCCGCATATATTATGGACTTAAAGAAGCACGGGAAGCTTGACGTCCAGCATACGGCGTCCTGAAATATCCGCCCTTCTTTCCCGTTCGCAAGATTGCTGGCGGGAAAGGCGGATAAGTTTTTCATTAAACCCTCCAATAGCGCGTGTTTTGCGGCCTTTAGCGCTGAACAAAGAGGCGTTCAACGCGAGAGCCGGAGCGTCTGCCAGCCGTTCTAAAGACTGCGTTGAGTAGCACATTGAAGGTTTGAACGCTTAGGTTTTATAATATAAAGCTTTGAAAAAATTTGTTTTTAATTTGGAAAAGATTTTACAATTGCGCGAATGGAACGAAAAAGAAGCGCGCAACCGGCTTGTGGAGGCCGCCGGAGTTCTTTCTGATATAGAAAATAAAATCCTTAAAAACATGGAGGAACGGGAGTTTGCGAGCGCGGAAAATTTTGGACAAACAAGCGTGGAATCTTTTACGGCTTATAATTACTACCTTTTGCGTTTGCAAAAAGAAAAAGAAAGTCTGATTAAAGAAAAAGAAGCGGCGGAAATAAAAGTAGAAGAAGAGCGCGAAAATTGGAGAAACCGCAACTCTGAAAAAAGTGCGCTAGAGTCTTTAAAAAAACGCCGGTTTGAGGAATACAAGAAAAACGTAATAAAGGAAGAAGAAAAGGAACTGAACGATATAAGGCCCGCGGCCAAATTGTAAAATAGAGTTGTTCAGGAATTGCGGTTTGCGGCAAGCTGAACCAGAGCTTGGGGCTTGGGTTCGCTCAGGCTTAGGCCTGGTTCAGTCAACTCTATTTATTGTTTGCTGGCAAATATATTATCTTCAATAATTTTAGCTATTTAAACCATTAGCGTTGTTTGGAAATTTCAGCTTCCAGGCGGCTTCCGGTAAAAGACGGCTTTGCGGCGCCGGCGCGAAAAACCGCAAAACTTAGGCTACGCAACCAGCCTGATTTTGGAAAATAAGCCCGGCATAAGTTCCAGGTTTAAGACTTAAACCCGCGGAGCGGGCCGGCGGCGGCTGTGCGCAAGAATTTTTAACTTTGAGCGGCTTACTTGAAATACAGCTCTTTTTGGGACATAATGCGCCATGCTTGGTATTGAATACGAAAATCAATTTTTACCCGATGAATACAAAGAAAAGGCCGCCGCTTTATTTTCGCCCGCCGGCCCGCATCCATCTCAAAAAGCGCTTATGGATTTTGTAGACCTTTTAGGTATAAGCGTGGAATACAAACGTGTTTTAAGCATGGATAATGACGCTCTGGATTTTACAAAATTCATATCTTCTTTTTATAAAAACATTGAACTGCTTATAGATAAAACTTGGGTTGAAGCTTCCGAAGAAATGCGCAAAGAAACGCTTCACGCCCGTCTTCCGGCCTTTTTTTCCGCTTTAGAAGAGAAAAACTACAAGAAAGCGCTGAATGAGTTCAGTTGCGTTCTTGATGAACTCGCGTTTCTGTTGTTCGGCGAGCAAAGCAGGAAAAAAGATTTTGTTGAATACACATTTCGTATAGATAGCCAAATAGGTTTGTTTTGGTGGTACACCGCCGCCTTGCGCAACTACAGGCCGGATTTAAAACATGAATTCCAGCGCGCGCTTTTGTTGATAGGCCTTTGTTATCTTTCAAACTTTTAACCGTTTTGTTTTGTTAATATTATAAAAATTATTTTTAATATAAATAGAGTTGTTCAAAAAACTTCAGTTTTGCCGGCCTTAAGCCAAGCATAGCCATGCAGGGCTTGGCCGGCGGCCGCTAAAAAACAGCAAAATGCGCAGCATCTTGCAAAGCTTGGCAAAACTTGGCCCCGCGGGTTGGTAGGCAACCAACCGGGCGAGCAAACAAGCCCAATCAACAACTAAAATAAACAGCGCGAGTTTAAAGGCTGTTTCCGTTTAAGCGGGCGGTTTTAGACGGCGGGGGCGGAAAGGCGCGAAACGTCAAAAACGACGCCTTGTTCCCGCGCTATACGCCCTATTTCAGCGCACGTTTCAACGTTTACAGGCACGCCTTCTTTAACGCGCCGCGCCATGGTTTCCGCCTCTTTTTCTCCGTGAGTATAAACGCGCCGGCAGCCTGAGGCGGGCGGCGCCGCTCTAAGTTCCGCGAGAAACCGTGAAACAGCGGTTTCTAACTCTTTTTTATCGCCAAAAACGCCGTAATCGACAGCCGAAAAATAATGGCAGATTCCAGTTTCTCCAGGTTTTACGTTTATATGATTGGAAGTAACGCCGCCTGAAAGAATCCCAGCGCAAATGTCGGCTATTACCGCGAGGCCGTAACCTTTATGGCCGCCTGGGTTGGAAGCGCCGTTCCCGCCGCCTAAAGGCAATATTCCGCCGTATGTTTTTTGCTCTATCGCTTTAATTACGGACGCCGCATCGCGGGTTGGGTTTCCGTTTTCGTCCACCGCCCAGTTTTCCGGCAAAGGCTCGTTGTTTTTGCGGTAAACTTCCAGTTTGCCAAGCGGGACGGCGGAGGTCGCCGCGTCAAAAGAGAACGGAACGGGAACGGCGGGCATGGCGAAGGCGATTGGGTTTGTACCCAGCATGGCTTTTTTTGAAAAAGTAGGCGCGCAAATCGCTTCTGTGTTGGTTGTGCAAAAGCCTATAAAACCGGCTTTTACGGCGCGGGCGGTGTAATATCCGGCTATGCCGAAATGGTTGGAATTTCGCACCGAAACCATGCCTACGCCGGTTTTTTTCGCCTTTTCTATCGCTTTATCCATAGCGAAAACAGCAACCGTCTGCCCCATGGACTTGCGCGCGTCTATAACGGCGGAAACCGGGGTTTCCAAAACTATTTCCGCTTTGGCGTTTACGTCTACAAAACCGGAAAGCAATTCCTTGTGGTAGCGGATAAGCCGGTTAACCCCGTGCGATTCAACGCCTTGCAAATCCGCGGTCAAAATTACATCCGCTATAACCGCCGCGTCTTCCGGCGAAAATCCGTAACTTTCAAAAAGTTCATGGCAAAAAAGTCTAAGGCCATTTGATGATAAAGTTATATAATTCGTCATTTTATATATATGAGTCTGTTCCAAAACCAACCGTTATTTAAAAGGGTTGTAAAAACGATCCCCGTCGTAAAATGTTAAAATCATTCCGGCAATAAAAAGCGCCGCGGAAACGGCTAAAACCATAAAATCCACGCGGTTAAAAGGGCGGCCTGAGTACCACGTGCGTTTTTTATGCTTGCCAAAGCCCCGCAACTCCATCGCCCGCGATATTACGTCTATTCTTTCGATTGAGGTAAAAACAAGCGGCAGTAAAATAGCCGACGCTCCTTTAATCCGTTTTAAAAAACCGGCTTTACGGGAAACGTCTACTCCTCTGGCCGCCTGCGATTGTGAAATATGGATGTAGTCGCGCTGTACGTCTGGAATGTAACGCAAACTTAAACTTACCGCGTAAGCAACCGCCGGCGGCGCCCCTATCTTATTGAGAGAAGAAGCGAATTCGCTTGGATTTGTAGTAACTATCAGTACAATAGCCGCTGGAATTATAGAGCAGTATTTTAAAAAGATGTTGAATTCGTAAAAAAGCTGTTCTTGCGTAAGCGTCCAGCGTCCTGAATCCCCAAAAATAATATGACGGCTTCCATAAACGAGAGTCCCTTGTTCCGGCGCAAAAATATACACTGTTATTAAATTTAAACCCATAAAAAAAAGGAGCATTTTAAAAACAAAAGACGTTTCCTTTATTTTTATGCGTGAAATAAAGAAAATCACCGCCCCCAGCGCGGTCATAACCAGCATAACCAGCGTGTCGTAACCCGCCATAGCCAGAATAGACCACAGTAAAAAAACAATGAATTTGACGGCTCCGCAAAGTTTGTGAACAGGGCTTTCTCTTTCTATGTAGGCGAGCGTGAATTTCATAAAATCACTCCGTTTTTTTGCCGCCGCCGTAAGGCTTATCGCGCAAGTTTCTCTCAAAATCAATAAAATGACGAATGAAATTTTGAGGCGTTTTTATTCCGGCTTTTAACGCGAGCGTGTACAGGGAGGTGCGTTTAAGTCCCGCCGCCTCCACAACGGCGTCGTCGCTAAGAACGGTTGCGGGCGCGTCATCCGCTATAATCCGCGCGCCTGACATGACTATAACGCGGTCTGTATATTCCAGCATAAGGTGCATATCGTGCGTTATCATTAAGATCGTAAGGCCGCGCCGGCGGTTAAGCTCCCGTAAAAATTCCATTATTTCGGAATAATGCATAAAATCCTGGCCCGCGGTGGGTTCGTCCAAAATTATAACGGAAGGAGACGCCGTTATAATCGAGGCTATGGTAAGCCGTTTTTTTTGGCCAAAACTTAAAGCGCTTACCGGCCAGTTCCTGAATTTATGCAGGCCGCAAACATGAAGCGCTTCTTCCACCCTAAGTTTTACTTCATATTCTTCCACGTTGCGCATACGCAAAGCAAGCGCCGCTTCGTCAAAAATTTTTGGAAACGAAATCATTTGATTTGGATTCTGAAGGACGTAACCTATTTTTTCCGCCCTTTTTTTAATTGAATCGGAATTCAAATTTTTGCCGTTAAGAAAAATATTTCCGCTGCGGGGCTTGTAAAAACCCGCGATAATGGAGGCCAGCGTTGATTTTCCGGCTCCGTTCCGCCCGGCTATGGCTATCGCCTCGCCTTCTTCAGCCGAAAACGAAACGTCGCAAACCGCGTCCGTTTCTTCATTCCAATAATTAAAAAAAATATTTTCCACAGATAAAAATGAACCGGCTGGGCGCATGGGCTTTACTCCGCCAAGCGCGTCGTTCCAGGCGTTTAGTTTGTTCACGTCAAATTCAAACAAATCTATGTTTTCTGGATGCTGAGAGGCGGTAAATTCGATTCCGGCGTAGCGGACGGCGCTTACATACAGGGGTTCCCTAACGCCGGATAGAGCTAAAACGCCCAGTTCCAGTATTTTTGCCGGGGTGGCGTCCGCTATGATTTTTCCGTTTTCTAAAAGTATTATTCTATCCACGTCCCTGTGCAGGACGTCTTCTATGCGGTGTTCTATAATGATGATGGTCTTTCCGGTTTCTTTGTGAAGGCGGTCTATAAGTTCTATTGTGTTTTTACCGGAAGCGGGATCCAGGTTTGCCAGAGGCTCGTCAAAAAGCAATATGTCCGGGCTGTTTACAAGAACTCCGGCCATGGAAACGCGCTGTTTTTGACCGCCGGAAAGGTTTTGCGGCGATTTGTTTAGAAAGGCGTCTATTTGAACCCGCTCCGCCGCTTCTTTTACGCGCCTGAACATTTCTTCCGCGGGAACGCAGTCGTTTTCCAGGGCGAAGGCTATGTCTTCGGCGGCGGTAAGCCCGACAAACTGCCCGTCCGAATCCTGCAAAACCGTGCCGGTAAATTTTGACGCGCCAAAAACGCCCATGTTTAGCGCTTCTCGCCCCATAATCTTGAATTCGCCGTCAACTTTACCGGCGAAAGCGTGCGGGATGAGGCCGTTTATACAGTGCGCCAGAGTGGTTTTGCCGCACCCTGAACGCCCCGCGATAAGGATTTTTTCACCTTTATGTATGGTTAAATTGATTGAATCTAAAGTCTTTTCGCTACGGGCCCTATAACGGAAAGAAAAATTTTTAAAATAAACCGCGCCAAACGGCGGTTCCTTGGATAAGGCGCCCGCCGTTTCATTTTCTACAATAAAACCCGCGTTTTTCGGCGTTTTCAAACAAACCGTTACGCGTCTTCGGTCAAACTGCCGGATTTCACCCTTGTTTTTGAATAACTTACGGCTAGAAGGGTTCCCAAAACCAGAACCACGATAATGTTCATTACGGCGGCTGCGGCCCCCTGCAAGAACACTTTGGAGGCCGGTTCCTGGTAAATTAACACGTCCAAAGCGGGCGCTACGCCTATCCAGGCGGCGGCGTTGGCCGCTATTTGAACAATATTAAAAATTACGGCTTGTTTAACGCCGAAAGCGCCTTCTTCTATCCGGTATAACTTCCAAAAAGCTCCGGCGGCGAAGCCGTAAAGGGCGTCCGCCACAATCCAGCTCCACCAAACCCCGCCCCAGCTAAGGTCTGTAAGGGTGTGGCCTATAAAGGCCGTAAGAAACCCCGCCACCGGCCCGAAAATGGCGGCGAACAAGGTTAAAATCGCGCAGGCTAAATTCAGGTTTGTGTTTGGGACGCCGGAAGGAATGGCTACAAAACGCATAAGCACAAACACAATAGCTCCGCCGATTCCAACGGCGACCATGGTTCGCACCGAAACAAGTTTTTTTTCTGTGTTCATTTTTTCTCCGAAAAATAGAAATTAAGCTTTTAGGAAACCTCTTTCGGGATTTATGCTTCCCGCCTAAGTTAAAGCTACAACTTTTTAACGGTTTTAGCTAAAAAACGTAAACGCGCCGCATTTTGCAAAACTTAAGCGCAACAAGCTTCCCGCTGTTCAAATAAGGATTTTAATAGCAGGTTATAGCAAAAAAATGTTTTAAACAAGGGCTGTTTAACAGGGGTTTGAACGCCGGCGGCTTGCGTAAAAAGTTGGGCGTTTATTGCGCGTAACAAAGCCTTTTTAAGGCCGTAAAAACAGCAAAACGCGAATCGTTTTGCAAGACTAAAGAAAGCCCCCCCCCCCCCCGCAGGTTGCTAGATAACCAGCCGGGTTATTGAAACAAGTCCAATGTTGCGGGGCCGTAAGCCGGCGTCCGCAACAGATTGAAAAGAACCGCCTCTCTTTTTATAATTAGAGTCCCGCAAAGTCTGCGGGATGCGGGTGAAAACAGGGCGATCCAATTGCCGGCAAGAGGAGGGAAAATGCGGTTATTGACAAGACAGGATTTTGACGGTCTTGCATGCGGCTCAATTTTGGAATTTTTAGGGATTATCGACCAATGGGCGTTTGTAACCCCAGCCGACGCGCAAAACGGGTTGGTGTTTGCGACCGAAAACGACATTGTCGCGAACATACCTTATATTCAGGGTTGCGGTATATGGTTTGACCACCATTCAAGCGAGATCGAGCGACTTGGCAAGAAATTTTTTGAGAATGAGCGCCCCCTGCTTATTCCAACGCGCGGTTTTGTTTCACCGGATATGCTTATTAAGAATCAAAAAACATGGGAAGTGATTAAAATATCCTACAAATCGCCCAGTTGCGCCCGCATTGTCTACGATTATTATTTAAAAACAGGCAAGGATTTAAGCCGGTTTTTAAATTTGCTTGAATATGTAGATAAGGTCGATTCCGGCAACCTTACGATAGACGAAATACTTAACCCGCAAGGGTACGTTTTGCTTGGATTTCTTGTAGATTCCAGAACCGGACTTGAGAAGGCGCAAAAATATAGGACAAGCTCGCAGGATTTAATCATAAGGCTTTCGCGTGTATGCAGTGAATATATAGAAATAGAAGATATACTTACACTGCCTTATGTAAAAGAACGTGTGGACGCATATAACGAATATTCCGCCATGTACACAGAACTTATAAAAAAACACGCCAGGGTGGACGGCAATGTTATTGTTCTTGATTTACGCGGGATGGACGCCGTCTGTGTGGGCAACCGTTTTCTTTTGTATTCAATTTTTAACAAACAAAATATATCGGTGGTTATTTCGGAGCGTAAAAAAAAGTGCAATATATCGGTCGGCTACAGCATTATTTGCCAGGGGCCGCGCGCGGAAGTAAACGTAGGCAGCCTTATGCTTAAATACGCAGGCGGCGGCCACAGGCGGGTAGGCAGTTGCGAGGTTCCCATAAAAGGGTCGGATGAGGTGATTAAAGACATTATTCAGAGTTGTAAAATGAAAAGCGCCGTCTAGTTTTAGAAGACGCTTGCAAAAAGACGCAAAAATCAGGATACTTGAGTTGTTATGCGGCTTGTAGAACGGCCCGTTTCAATTTCGCGGCCTGTTTAAGTTAAAGGGTTCCCGGTTGCGCCCATGCCTTTAGCGCGGCGGGATGTTTTTTCTGTAATTTAGATTTTAAAAATTATGGTGGGTGTAGCTCAGTGGTAGAGTGCAAGATTGTGGATCTTGTTGTCGCGGGTTCAATCCCCGTCACCCACCCTTTTTTGCGGCCTGGGGGCTTGAAAACGCGATGGAATTGCGTTAGCCTTTAAAACAAATTCGGGCTGTATGTTTTATTTATAACAGCTTTTTAAGGAGTTTAACGTGCCCTGCGGAAGAAAACGCAAATTAAAAAAAATCGCCACACACAAACGCAAAAAAAAGCTAAGAAAAAACAGGCATAAGAAAAAATAAAAATTTAAAATAATTTAAATGCTTTCTGTTCGCCGTTTAAGCGCGGCGCAATAGTTTATAAGTCCTTGTAGCAGAGCTGTAAAAAAATAAGCTGTGTTATATGCTTTTTGCGGCTGTCATATAACGGTATTATCCGAGCTTCCCAAGCTCGTGACGCGGGTTCGACTCCCGTCGGCCGCTTGTTTTTGCGACTTCTATAACGGGCGTGTGTTTAAGTTGTAAGCTTGGCGTCTGTTTTTTGAAGAACTGAAATATATTTCGCGTACTCATAAACGCGCTGTTTGCCGGTTGTTTAACAATTTTAGGTTACAGCGCCGTCCGGCTTTAAAATTCGCGCAAGCGATTGTGAATTTGTCCGCTAAATCGGCAAAAAATGCGCCAGAAAAATCAAAACCGCCGCCGCAAACTTTTGGTGGGTCTGGGAGGCCTGGGCCTCCCAGCGGGGCCGGTCGCCTTCTCTACGGCGGGGGCCTTTATCGGGCCCCACGCTGGGCCGCCTGATGCGGCGGGACGCGCTAAATGTTTCGCGCGAAATCATCTCCCAGGGGGGTTTTGGGGGCGGAGCCCCCAGCGGCAACCAAGACGAAAAGCCGGCGCCTGTTGGCCGGAAACCGCCGCCGCTTGAAAGCGCAAGCGATTGGAGCGGGAATTTCGCAGACCGCGAAAGCGGGGTGCGAAATTTTAGCGGAAAGCGCGGTTTTTTGCCGCGAAGCGGCGAAAAATGCGCCCTGATAGACTTTTTTAATTAAAAAACGCCGCTTACCTAGCGTAAGCTTTTTGTTTTCATTACGATAATCGTCGTGGATTTTTTTTTACAACAACTGATTAACGGCCTTTCTTTGGGCAGTATTTACGCGCTTATAGCTTTGGGCTATACGATGGTGTACGGTATAATCCTGCTTATCAACTTCGCTCACGGGGATATTCTAATGGCCGGCGCCTATGCGGCCTTTTACGTTCTTGGGTTTTTCGGGGTTACGCCGCTGGGCGTAGCGGCCGCTTTTATTTTCGCCATGGGCTTTTGCGGAATGTTGGGCGCGGCGATAGAACGTTTCGCTTATAGGCCGTTGCGCGACTCCCCCAGACTTAATTCCCTTATAACAGCCATAGCGATTTCGCTCATACTGCAAAACGCGGCGCGCCTGATACCGTTCATAGGCCCCAACCCCAGGCAGTTTCCCCGCCCGGATGTAAAACTTATTTCCGCCGCCGGTTTTTCAATCTCCAATATACAAATAATCGTTATATTTGTATCCGCTTTTTTAATGATTGTTTTGAATTACATTATAAACAAAACAAAACGCGGCAGAGCCATGAGAGCCGTATCTTACGACGCGAAGGCGGCCAGCCTTATGGGTGTAAATGTAGACGGCGTAATTTCTTTTACATTCGCGCTTGGCTCAATGCTTGCGGCTTGCGGCGGTATTTTGTACGCTTTTTCCTACCCGCAAATTTCACCGGCAATGGGGGCTATGCCTGGGTTAAAGGCGTTTATCGCCGCTGTTATAGGAGGTATAGGCTCAATTCCCGGCGCCATGCTGGGCGGCGTGCTTTTGGGCCTTACAGAAACGTTTACAAAAAGCGTTAATTCGCAGTATGCGGACGCGATTTCTTTCTCTCTTTTAATAATCATGTTGCTTGTGCGGCCGTCAGGAATAATGGGCTCAAAGCTAAAAGTTAAGGTGTAATGATGAATGATGTATCGCGCATTCGCAACTTTTGTATAATAGCGCATATCGACCACGGTAAATCCACGCTCGCGGACCGCCTGATTCAAAAAGCGCGTATCATAGACGACCGCGACTTTAAAAATCAAATATTGGATACAATGGATATTGAACGCGAAAGAGGCATAACAATTAAAAGCCAGGCGGTTACCATTCCGTATACCGGAACCGATGGAGCGCAATACGAATTGAATTTTGTGGACACGCCGGGGCATGTTGATTTTACATACGAGGTGTCGCGAGCTATAAGTTCCTGCGAGGGCGCCTTGCTGTTGGTGGACGCCTCGCAAGGGGTTCAGGCCCAAACGCTTTCCAATATGTATCTCGCCCTTGAGCATAATTTGGAGATTGTTCCGGTTATTAACAAGATAGATATGCCGGCGGCTAACGTTCCGCTTGTTAAGGCGCAAATAGAAAAAGATTTGGGTTTGGACGCGGAAGCCGCCCTTTTAGTTTCCGCAAGAACGGGAGAAGGAGTGGACGGCCTTTTTGAGGCTATAGTCCGGCTTATCCCACCGCCCAAAGGCTCCTCGGACGCGCCTTTACAGGCGCTGATTTTCGACTGCCGCTACGACCCGTACCGGGGTGTGGTTGTGCATCTGCGCGTTTTTGACGGCTCCATTAAAAAAGGCGTAAAAGTGCGGTTCATGTCCAACTCCAGCGAATACGAGGTGGAAAGCGCGGGTATTTTTAGGATAACGCCGGAAGAAACAGGATTTCTTGGAGCCGGCGCCGTCGGGTACATTATAGCCGGAATAAAAACGGTAAGCGACGTCCGCGTAGGGGACACCGTAACAACCGCGGACGACCCGTGCGAATCGCCGCTTCCTGGGTTTAAGGAAGTAAAACCCGTCGTTTTTTCGTCAATATACCCGGTGGATTCAAATGATTACGAAGAGCTAAAAACAAGCCTTGAAAAACTTTGCTTAAACGACGCAAGCCTTGTGTACGAAAAAGATTCTTCCGCCGCTTTGGGTTTTGGTTTTAGATGCGGTTTTTTAGGTATGCTTCATCTTGAGGTGATTGAAGAGAGACTGGAACGCGAATTTAATCAGGCGGTGATTTTTACCGCGCCTTCTGTAAAATATAAAATACAACAAAAAGACGGGGCCTCTTTAATGATAGACAACCCCGCAAGTTATCCCGATGAAACCCGCATAGAAAGCGTGGAGGAGCCTTATATACGCGCTTCCGTCATCACCCCCGCGCAATACCTGGGCGGTATAATGGCGCTTTGTACGGAAAAACGCGGCGTACAGCTAAATATGGTGTACCTGGACGAAAAAAGAGTTGAAATTGTGTACGAAATGCCGCTTGCGGAAGCGCTTTTTGATTTTTACGACCGCCTAAAAAGCATAAGCCGTGGTTATGCGTCATTTGACTATGATATAACGGAATACAAGCCCACCGTTTTGGCTAAATTGGATATTTTATTAAACGGAAAAATTGTGGACGCCCTAAGCCAACTGGTTTTTAAAGACAGGGCTTATGAACGGGCGCGTTTTGTGTGTGAAAGACTTAAAGATGAAATTCCCCGCCAGCAATTCAAAATACCGGTGCAGGGGGCTATAGGCGGCTCCGTTATTGCCAGGGAAACAATAAACGCCCTTAGAAAAGACGTTCTTGCAAAATGCTACGGCGGAGACGTTACAAGAAAACGTAAATTGCTGGAAAAACAAAAAGAAGGCAAAAAACGAATGAAAATGGTTGGGGATGTGGAATTGCCGCAAAACGCCTTCCTCGCCGTCCTTAAAAGCAAAGAAAACTAAAAACAAGCCGGCTGTTTTGCCCGCCCGCCGCCCGCGGCTGGTTAAACCAGCCGCTTTCGCTACGCCGCCGGAACACGCGCCTTATACCGCAATGCGGCGGGGCCTTTTTTTGGGGGGGTTACCAGATGTACTGTTTTTTATAGCAACATATTTTTAGCCTGGGTTTTTCCAATTCTATTTTTTGCGATATTAAAATAAATATCATCGATTTCTATACCAATAAATTTTCTTGCCAATTTTTTAGCAACCGCGCCTGTTGTTCCACTTCCCATAAACGGGTCTAAAATTGTATTCCCAATTCTGCTGCCTAACAATATAATACGTTCCAATAATTTTTCAGGTTTTTCCGTTGGGTGTTCCGTCAAATGTCTTTCCGCCGGTATTTCCCATAAATTTTTCATCTGTTTCCCGCCGTTCAATTCTTTAGCGGCGTCATAATCGAAAAAATAGTTTTTTGTTTTACTTGCCAGCCAGATTAATTCTGTCGATGGCGCAAGCCGGTTTTTAGACAATAATGGCGTTGCGTTACGCTTAAACCAAATAATATCGTTGATAATCCAATAATCTAATTCTTTTAATAAAACGCCGACTGAGGGGTGATTATGCAACGTTCCCGACACCCATAATGTGCCGGCGTCCGATAAAACTCTTTTACATTCGCTTAACCAAGACCGGTTAAAGGCGTGAATGTCGTCTATAACATCCCATTTTCCCTTATTGCAGACTACGGGTTTCCCATTTTTAACTGTAAGAAACCCCGATCCCGATAAATTATAAGGAGGGTCGGCAAAAATCATATCTATACTTTTATCGGGAATGTCTTTAATGAGAGTAAAGATATCGCCATGTTTTAGCGTTATGCCGTTTTCCGTGGTTTTAATTTTAACCGCTCCTTTGCAATAAGAATATATTGTTCGTTTTTCTCGATGCCTATCCATTTGCGGTTTAATTGTTCCGCTATTTTTCCAGTCGTTCCTGTTCCAAAAAACGGGTCTAACACAACATCATTTTCATTTGACGATGCTTTAATAATTAATTCTAATAATTTTTCTGGCTTTTGCGTTGGGTGAACCGCCCGCCCGTCATCGCCTTTAATGCGCTCTTTCCCTTGAACAATCGGTATTTCTATAAAATCGAGAAAATCCCGCATCTGCTTATTGTCGCCGTTTTTTGTTTTATGTGGATTAATTTTTTTTACTTCTTCATAATTAAAAATCCAGTTTCTGCCTTTCACAAACCAGCAAATAAATTCTGTAGAATGGGTAAATGTTCGCTTTGTTATATTTGGCATGGCGTTAGTCTTATACCATGTCAAAATATTGTTGAGTTTGAATCCCGCCTTTTTCCCTTCAGTAAGTATTTCACCAATATTGTGCTGTGTGCATGAGGCATAAAGGCTTCCATTAGGTAAAAGAATTCTATGGCAAACCGAGAGCCAGTCATTTGTAAAAGTTACATAATCATCATAATTAAATGTGTCCCATTCTTCATTCATTTTATAATATGCGCCGCCCGTTTTGTTGTTTGCTAAATCAAGCGGCTTGCCGGAAAGATTATAGGGCGGGTCGGCAAATACAAGATTTATCGAGTTTTCCTGTATTTTTTTTTTGAGGATTTGCACACAATCACCTTGTAGAATTTGATTGATCGGTAATTTATGCGGCAATGGATTTACCCCATTCGTTAATGATAGCTGGAATAGTCGCCAGCCAATCGTCAGACTTTGTAAGTCTTTCCGACGAAGAAACTATAGCATCAAATAATTTTTGTATTTTTTTATGAGAAAGAAAATATCCTGATTTTTGTTTTTTCACCTGTAACGAATACTGTAAAATTTCAATAAACTGCTGAATAGTAATAGGAATAATTTTTTGTTTTTGTCCTTCATATTCATATTTTATGGAAACCCAGAAAGTATTCCCTGTATCACGGTGTATTTTTGGGGCGACAAAAAGACAATACGATTGTTTCTCGTGATGCGCCGTTTCAAAGTCCCTGAAATGCCGCATTACCGGCTGACCTTCGTTAAACCATTGGGAGCGGTTGCTTAGTAATGTTACCTCACAGATTGAATTAAAAGATTGATAAAAACATTCAATATCCGGTTTGTTAGCGGGGGCGGTGAATGTCGGCTGATTATCGTCTCCTACCGGATAATTTGGATGAATTTCGATTGCATCATTGAGAATACGCAAGCCAAACGCGACCAATCTTTCCAGTTCAACGGGCTTTTTATCCGCCAGTTTGAAAATATTTTTCAAATCATTTATGCAACGTTCAATATTTTCCAGTAATTGCAATTCCGCATGAACAACAGTATCGCCCAACGTCCTACGATAAACACGCAAATTTTCAATAACTGTTTTAAGCGTACCGGTATTGTCAGTCTCACAAATGATTTGCGGCCGTTTGGGAAGCTTGATATTTCTGCTTATCAAGGATTTTTCCGTTGTTTCAATATCAGCGGCCAGTAAGGAGATTACTTCTTGTAATTTTGTCTTGGTTTCCCACGGCAATTCAGGCTGTGCGGCGTCTCCTAAATAATTTGAGTATTCTAACTTTGAGGTAAAATTTTTTGCCGAAGCGTTGTCAATTTCGAGAATTGAATCAATCTCAATATTACGGCGTGGTTCCAAGTCGATATAATAATCATTACCTCGCAAATAGAAAAAGCGGGTAAGCCGAAAATAACGTATTATATTATCAGTATATTCATTTGCGTTTTTCCAAGATTGATACTCTGAAAAATGCTTGTTAAAACATTCAGCGGCATACTTATCTTTTTCAGCCTTTGTTTTTTTTTCATCATACGCAAGCCGAAAATTAAAAATTTTTTCAGATATTGCTTCTATATTTGCATAATTTGATAATGTTGTAAAATACAAAGCAAATTCCGTTCTGGAAACCCCCTTTTCTTTTATGCCATTCTTGGCGCAAAGGCTATTAACTTTTTTGATTAAATGAAACGTTGCTATTAAAGGCTTTATATTGTAACAATCCTCTGCGGAATATTTATTTAAATCAGGGTTGGGATATTGCCATTTTAAAAAACTGCGAAAAAATATGCCGCCCAAGTCATAATTCTCGGACAAGAATGTTTCTCCAAATGTCGTAATTTGTATTTTATTCTCCGCATCAATATACGCTAGTCCCATTTTTTCAAGAGGGTTGAAAGATTGCCGCCCCCGCATTTCACCGCCGCCTACATAATTTTTGGCGTTTAGTATTTCCTCAGCCTGTTCATAAGTGAATGTGCCGGAACGAAGCCAGCCTAATTGTTCGGCGGTTAGCATCTTTTCAAATTGCGGTTTATTAAATCCATAGACTTTACGCTGTATGAGCAACACCTGAAATTCCTTTTGTGATTCGTCATTCCAGACGGCGCCCTCCAGTTCCTTGAGGACTTTAAGGAAACTACGAATACGTTCGGGGTTTCTAATAGTTGTTGTTACTGACCAAAGTCTCATAAAACATCCTTCTTTAAATTATCTTATCATCTATGCCTGTTTGAAGAAACACCTTTTGTTTTTCACATCATTTCCAAAAACAAAAGAATCAAAAAACAGCGCTTTTACACGCGAAATTTGCCCGCCCGCCCGCCGCCCGCGGCGGTTAAACCAGCCGCTTTCGCTACGCCGCCGGAACACGCGCCTTATACCGCAATGCGGCGGGGCCTTTTTTTTGGGGGGGTTACCAGGTGTACTGTTTTTTTTCTTTTACAGGGCGCTGTGAGGTTTGCGGTTTTGGTCCGTTTTCCGGCCCCGTTCCAGCCTGGGGGCGCCCGGCGTCCGGCCGTCCGTACGCTTTTGGGTGGTAGGGGCCGCTTTCTTTTTTATGATAGGGCGCCGTTTCTTTTGGAGGGGCCGCTTCTTTTTTTTCAAACTGGTATATGTAGGTTTTTACGGCGCCGTTTGTTAGCGGTGATACTGAAGACGCCTGTTCCCCAAAAAGGCTTTCAAAATTTTCCGAGTCCGTTATTACCGCTATCTTCCAGCCGGGAAAATTCCGCCTAAGCAAAGCCATTTTTTTATAGCCTTCTTCCGCTTCGGCCAAATCCCCAAGCCTTCTTCCGTAAGGCGGGTTTGTTATTACAAAACCGCTTCCTGGGCCGTAAGCTTTCGCGTCCTCCATATTGAGCGCGTTAAACAGCGGGGTGTGCGCGGCTTCTCCTCCAGCCAGAAAAAAAGCTTTTTTCGCGTTCGATCTTGCCGTAGTGATTAACGCGCTGTTTGAATCGCAACCTTTAATGTTAAATTCCGCCTGTAAATTCGCGTTTTGTAAAAGGTTTTCTTTTACTTCCCGCCGTGTTTCCGCATCCGCGATTAGAAGTTCGTCCAAAGCAAAAGCGCGTCCAAGGTTTGGGGCGAGGTTGCAGGCGTAAAGAGCGGCTTCCACCGGTATTGTGCCGGAGCCGCAGAATGGGTCGTACAGCGCTTCTTTCCGCCGCCAGCCGCTTGCTAGAACCAAAGCCGCGGCTGTAGTTTCGCGTAATGGGGCGATTCCGCCTTCTTCCCTGTAACCGCGTTTAAAAAGTGGGTCGCCGCTTAAATCCAGCAAAAGTTCGGCTCTGTCTTTTTCCAGGTATACGCGGAATACGGCGTTAAAGCCCGCCCCGTATTCCGGCAGGCGGGAGACTGAGTAGGCGCGGCATAGGTTTTCCGCCACAGCCTTGTGAACCATAGCTTGAATTGGAACCGCCGCCTGTAATTTGGATCTGTTGACGCGCACTTTTCCTATGATAACGCCTGAATTTTTTGGCACTAAAGTTTCGGTGGCGGCGCCTTTCGCCCCCTCAAACAGGGCGTCAAAGTCCGGCGCGTCAAAACTGGCGCATTGAAGCAAGACGCGGTCGGCGGTGCGCAAGGCGAATAAAGCGCGGTATATACCGGGAAGATTGGTTTGAAAATTCACGCGCCCGTAAGCCGTCCCGGTAACATGAAAAGTTTTATCTAAAGCCGAAACGTTTAGTTTTCGGATTTCCTGGGCGCATATTTTTTCCGCCCCTACCGCGCACAAGGCTGTTAGGGTGTAGTTCCCGTCAATTTTTCCCATAGCATAAATCTACAGCAATAAACGTCTTTTTTTTAGACGCCGCGGGCGGTTGAAGCGGCGCGCTAAAATATTTTTGCTTGTTAGGAGTACATATAAGATATTCTGTAACCGGATATTTTGTTAAAGCCGCATTTTTCGTAGACTCTTTGGGCGGCGGCGTTGCTTTTTTTTACAAACAGGGACGCGCCGGATTTTTCGCTTAACAAATAGCGCGTAAATTCAGACGTTAGGCGGGACGCCACGCCGAGGCTTCTATATTCCGGCGCGACGTATACGCCCCCTATTTGGCAATGCTTATAGGCGATGGCGTTTGTGTTGATTTTTCCGATTATTTTCCCGTTCATTTCGGCTATAAGAGCGCGGCCTCCGCTTATTATTTTGGATAGTTCCAGGCGGCATAACCGGCGGTTAAAATCTTCCGGTTTACAAAGCACTTCTTCTTTTTGGTACGCCTCCTGTAGCGGAGTTAGTTCGTCCATGTCGGAAAAAGACGGGACGCGCAGCGAGAGGCCTTCCACTTGAGCGGTTTCTCGCAATTGGGAGGGGTCTTCTATAGACATAAGGTTAAAATCGCGGGCTTCGCGCACAAAAAGGCCTGTGGTTTCAAGTATTTTTTCTAAAAGAATTACGTCTTGTTCAACGCCCTGCAAAGTGTTAATCTCGGCGTTTTCCAAAAAACGGTTTAAAAAAGGCGGGATAAAAATATCGGTCATCCCCGCTAAAACAGGGAATAAAGCGCTTTGAGTGTGCAAAAGCAACGCCGCGACTGTTTTTCCTTCCGTGGAAAGCACCCAGGCGTGGTCTTTTTTAAAGTTCATATCAATAAAGCGCGAACAGGCTGAAACACAGTATTTTTCGTAATTTTTAAGTATCGTTTCCGGCCAAATACGCTCAATTTCATGCGCTTTCCACCAACGATAGACTGGTATATAACTCATATTTAGTTATCGGAATAATAGTAGAAGAAATTAAGGGTTATTTTTGATAAAATAAAAAAAATTATCGCTACGCAAACTTTCGAGATGGCGCCCGCATCTGTTTGCAACCAAGCCCGGCCTCTCCCCGCGCCGCATCTCTGAAACGCCGCATTCAAAAAGTGTTTATTGAATAACAAATTAGCTCCGCAACCGGATTTGATTGTCAATCATGTTTTGTAAAACGCTTTATATTTTGACGGCTTTAAGCGGCGGCTGTTGAAGCTCGATTTTTAGTATACCGCAATATTTACGTTGCGTTATAAAGCGGGACGATTCAATAATTCCTTGCGTTCCGAATAATTTATAATAACAAGGCGGTTCGTGAACGAGAGCCTGATGATTTGCGTAAGACGCCCATCTTGAACTTGTTCGCTCGCCCTGGTTGGTTGTCTACTAACCTGCGCGTGGCCAGGCTTGCAAGCCGTTTTTTAAGCTGAAGTTGGCTGAACCAAGCATAAGCTTGGTAATCAAGCCTGGGGTTTGGTAATCAAGCCCAGGCTTGATTCAGCTTACGAAAACTGAAGTTTCCGAACAACTCAATTATCGCGTTTTTTGAGATTTAAATCCATTAATTTTAAGTCTTATAAAAAATCGCTTTATTGGAGATTTACGCAGCAAAAACAGACTATTGCAAAATAAAACGTTTCACATAACTATTTCGCATACAATCCGCGCCGCGCGATTATACCGTTATGCTGTATTACTTCGTCAAAATTTATCGCGGCGGGTTTGAATTACCGCTATCCTGAAATTTAACAGCGGTTTGATTGGAACGCCCGGCCGCTTTGGTAAACTAGACTTGTTCGCTAACTGGCTTAATTGAAAACCTAAGTTCAACACGTTGACTAAAATATTTTTTCTATTTAATATTGAATTACATCATTTTGTTTTTCAAGATTGGACTTGTTCGCCAACCCGATTGGTTGCCGCCCAAGTCGTTTTTAAGCGGAAGTTATTCTAAAACTGAAGTTTCCGAACAACTCTATTTAATAACTATGGGTTGAGGTTGTTCCAAAATATGATGTTTTGAAACCGTTTCCTTAAAAAACTGGAACAAGAAAGGTTTTATTTATGAACAATAAATCGACTGTTGATGAAATTAGGGAGCGGTTTGATAATGATGTAGAACGCTTTTCCAGTATTGATACGGGGCAGGTTTCCACTATTGACGCGCAAATTTCCCTGGAAATTATTACAGAATCCGCAAAGCGCATTGTTCCCGGCGCAAACCGCCTTCTTGATGTTGGTTGCGGCGCCGGTAATTACACCCTTAAGATGTTAAGTAAAATTCAGAATTTAGAATGTACATTACTTGATTTGAGTAAACCAATGCTGGATAAAGCGCACGAAAGAGTAACGCCCGCTACGGCGAATGTGGTTAAGACGCTGCAAAGCGATGTTAGAACGGCTCAATTGCCGGAGGATTATTTTGATATTATTTTAGCCGGAGCCGTTCTGCACCATTTGCGGGACGATAATGATTGGGAATATGTGTTCAATAAGTTATATAAGTTATTAAAAAATAATGGCTGTTTAATGATTTCTGATCTGGTAACACAAGACTCCGCTGTATTGACAAATTATACATGGGAATGTTATGAGAATTATTTGAATAAAATCGCCGGTAAGGAATACGCCAGGAAAGTGCTTGCGTATGTTGAAAAAGAAGACACTCCCAGGTCGATAAACTACCAAATGGAACTTATGAAAAAAGCAGGATTTAGAAATATTGAAATACTCCACAAAAATGTTTGTTTCGCGGCGTTTGCGGGGATAAAATAGGGCGCCGTTGTATGGGGGTGGTTGTTGAATAGAGTTGTTCGGGAACCTCAGTTTTCGCAAGCTGAATCAAGCCCAGTCTTGATTACCAAGCCTTGGCTTGGTTCAGCCAACTTCCGATTGAAAACGCAAAATGCATAGCATTTTGCAATACTTGGGCGACAACCAACAGGGTTGGCGAACAAGTCCAATAAGTTCAATAACAAAAATGAGTGTTATGAGCTATATTTCATTTTCCGGTGGTGAAAACGATGCTATTTAAAGAAACTGGCGGTGAAAAATCGCCGGTCGTGTTTTTATTGCATGGCGGCGGACTGTCCGGCTGGGCTTGGGCGGGAGTCGTTGAATTACTGCGTATGGACTATCGTGTTGTAACTCCTGTTATTGACGGCCATGGAGAAGACGGCGCCGGTGAATTTATAAGCATTGAAGATTCTGCGGATAAACTGATAAAATATATCGAAAAACAATATAATGGAAAAGTTTTTGCTTTAGCGGGGCTTTCAATTGGCGCGCAAATTGTTATAGAAGCGTTAACTCAAAGAGAAGAAATTGCTGAATTTGCAATTTTGGAAAGCGCTTTAATTTTGCCAATTCCGGCAATCAGATTGTTAACGGCGCCTGTTTTAAAATTCTGTTATGGCTTAATAAAGTTAAAATGGTTTTCTAGATTACAGGCGCAAGCTTTATTTGTTTCAAAAGATATGTTTGAACAATATTATTCCTGCAGTTTGAAAATATCAAAACAATCATTGACTAACATCATGTTAAGCAACGGATCTTACACATTAAAAAGAAACATAGAAAAAAGCAAAGCAAAAGTATTGATAATAGCGGGAGAACGGGAAATTAAACGTATAAAAAAATCCGCAGAAATATTGAATCGTAGAATACCAGATAGCATATTATATTTTTCTAGAAAAATGAGGCATGGGGAATTAAGTATGGTTTATCCGGCGGAATATGTAAAAATAATCAAAAGCCTCTTTAACGGCTGGTAATATTATTCGCAAGATGAGGGTGGTGGAATTACTGGTGCGGCGTAAATGAAAAGTAAAACCGCGCATGGCGGAGATTGTATGTAAAACGGCGTCTTGCGGCTGGGAACGCTTCCGCGCCAGACTTCGTGCGCGGTTCACTCGCCGGTAAAGCGCCGCATACAGCCTGAATGTTATGTGCAATTCCAGCAAAGTAATGGGCTTGTTCGCCAACCCGGTTGGTTGTCTACTAACCTGCGGAGGTTAAGCTTTGCTTTAGTCTTGCAAAACACCGGGCGTTTTGCGTTTTCGGGCGGAAGTTGACTGAACCAAGCCCTGGGCCTGGGTTTGGTTCATCACAATTCGAAGATTTTGACCAAGTCAATAAAATGCTATGCAGTTAATTTTAAATATTTGGAGAAAAATAATGAATGAAATTCAATTTGACGTTTTGTTGCCAGTGGCTTTTAAAGATGCTGAAAACCTGAGTTTGTGCTTGGATAAAATATACGCAAATTTAAATCCGCATAAAATTATCATAGTTGCAAACAAGAAAATCAAAAGATATATACATGAAAATGAATATATTGAATTTTGTGATGAAGACAACATGGTTGAAAATTTGTCGTTAGACGCTATTAGACGCCTTATGAAAACTATTACAGGCTCTTATAATCATAGTGAATGGTACTTTCAGCAATTTTTAAAAATGGCATACGCCGTAAAATCAGAAACAAAATATTATCTTATATGGGATTCAGACACTGGACTTGTTCGCCAACCCGGTTGGTTGTCGCCCAAGTCTTGCAAAATGCCTGGCATTTTGCGTTTTTAAGCGGAAGTTGTTCGTAAACTTGAGGTTTCCGAACAACTCTACTGTTCCATTACATAACTCATGTTACGCAGGCTTGACATAAAATGCTGAAAGAATAGTATGGAGACATGTGCGGGGATATACTTGATTTATACAGTAGACTTGTTCGCTCGCCCGGCAAGAAGATATAATCAAGGCATGGGAAAGAGAGAAGCGGCGGCGGATGCCAAAGCGGTGTTATTTAAACGATTATACGGGGTGAAACCTGATGTGTTTGAAAAGATGAAGTCAATTCTTCAGAAAGAATTCGACATTCTGCACCGCCGGGGCGGGAAACCGCCCAAGTTGACGATAGAAGACAAATTGTACATAACGTTGAAATATCTGCGGGAGTATCGGACGATGGAAAGCACCGGCGGCGATTACGGCGTTGGAAAGAGCGCTGTTTGTGAGACGATACAATGGGTGGAAGACGCCTTGATAAAAGATAAAACATTCCGTCTGCCTGACAAGAAAGTTCTAAAGCGCGGCGAGTCGTCCATTGAATACATAGTCGTCG
This sequence comes from Spirochaetaceae bacterium, assembly GCA_031281945.1. Classification (GTDB taxonomy): domain Bacteria; phylum Spirochaetota; class Spirochaetia; order Treponematales; family Breznakiellaceae; genus JAIROZ01. The sequence continues at coordinate 31,040 of JAITER010000084.1, forward strand.
ATGTGACGGAAAGCCCGATAAACAGGCCCAAAAAAACCAAAAAGAGCGGCGTCCCGGCAAGAAAAAGCGTCATACGATAAA
>JAITER010000097.1 GCA_031281945.1 Spirochaetaceae bacterium
CCCCGCATCCGCATAGCGTCTCTTATCGAGGCGTATTCTTCGGCGAGGGTTGGGAAGAAGCGCATCATCACCGCAAAGGGGATGACGATCTTCCGGCTTATCCGCAGGCGTTCAAGGGATGCGATAAATTCACTTACCCTGGTTGAGGAAACCAGATAGTAACCCATCACAAAACCCGGTACATAGCGGGATAATAATCCCCCAAAGATCGCGAGAGCGAGGTTCAGCGCCCCTGTAGTCCGGCGGATCAAAAACAATTCCGTGGACAGCGCGGCGCACAAAAAGAGGGCGAACCAAAACGCAGAGCGCCATTTGTGTTCCGCCAGGAGCAGGGCCAGGGGGAGCAGGGCGAAGAACGCCCGGATGATCCCCGCAGTACCGATGAACCCGCCGCTAATAAGAGGAATGTTTAGGATAAAAAGCAACGCTATCTTGGTGCGCGGATTAAGCTGAAAACGGCTCCCGGAAGAACCGGCGGCGTCTACAGCGATCACAGAATCCCCGCCCGGAGGAAGTGCTTCGTTAGTATTGCCCGGCCCGAAAGTCCGCTGCCGAAAAATGTGGAGGGGGCCTGTTGTGGCGGCATTTATGCCGGAGCAACCGACCCCTTCGACTGTTTGGTCAATTTTACTAAATGGTGTCAAGCATTGTTGCGTCAACTACTAGCACTCTGTCCGATTTGGTTAAGAGCACCACCGGTCCGTGTTACCGTGCTGGTACTATTTTCCACTGTGGACTTATAGGCGTAACCTACAATGCTCCCGATAGCTGTACTTCCACCTGTGATTGTCCCTGAAGCTTGGCAGTCCTTGATTTTAAAAATAGTTTTATCCCCCGTATGTTCCGCTGGGGCAATGCTGCCGTTTAAACTGCCGCCTGCCAGACCGCCGACATTAACCGTACCGGATGCTACAGTGATAGCAGTATTTTCAACCTTGCAGTTTATTACCAGCGCCGGAGCGTCCGCGTCTTCTTCTCCCTCAATTGGGCCGACGAACCCTAAGAGACCTCCGATATTCCCCTTGCCTTGCGGCGCGTTAATTGTAACGTTTATAGCCTTGCAGCCCCTTACTTCATCCTTACCCAACGCCGCCCCGCATACTCCCCCTAGTATGCAGCTATCCCCAGTGGCCGTTATTGAACCGCTTGCGGTGCAGTCGATCAACGGCGTGGGGCCTTCTCTCCCGCCTGCCACTATGCCCGCGTATCCATTGTCTACGCCATTTATAGCCATATTGGATACCACTATATTCGCAGTCGCGGTACAATTTTTTAAACCGGCCATGCTAACACCCACAATGCCGCCAGTTCCATTCACTCCTGTAATTGTATTGGTACCAACCAAAGTGATGTTTTCTACGGTACAAGCCTGTCCCCCAACCAATCCGCCGACCAGAAAGAATCCGGTTACATTTACGTTTTTTATAGTCAGATTACGAATGGATCCTCCGACGGAAAAACCAAACAATCCCACTCCCACCGGTATGTCAGGACGATTGATAGTTATGTTTGATATGGTGTGGCCGTTGCCGTCAAAAGTACCGCTAAAAACCTTCGTCATATCAGGATTTTCTGCATCCTCCGGTTTATCGGACGCGGCTACAAATTGTCCAATCGGTTCCCAATTGGCATAACCGGATAGATCAATATCCGCCTCCAAGACATAATGTCCATCCAACTGATTTCGGATAGCATTAAATTGTTCAGCCGTGCTGATTTTTACGATGCTGCCACCGCTGCCGCCGTGGTCGCACCCTCCCAAGGTAAAAATCACCGTTATCAACAAAACGAGGAAACCTATTGCTGCCTTTGCACTTTTGTCCGCCAAAATAAGCGCCCATATCTTTTTCATTGTTAATCTCCTTTATGTCTTATGTTAGCTTTTACTAACCATGTGTAATTAACGTATAAAAGATGTAATGCATTGGTCAATGGAATAGGGGCGTTTTTGTCTTGAGAGGGAATATTTTTGTCTTATTTGGGAATTTTCTAAAAGGAAACGGAGATGGAAGCTGTGGATAACAATATGTACGAGGATTTCCTGGTTCAGAACGGGTTTTATGAGGACGAAACCTGTACCCAATTCCGCCCCGTGGGGAGTTGTTACGCCATGCCGCCGGAAAGGGGGAAAGGGCATTATTGGTTCTACACCTATATCAATTTGTTTACGGTTTCAAGTTGCGATCTTATTTTTTATGATGACTTTTTGATAGAATACCGCCAGAGCGAATATTTGACCGTGAGCTTCTACGAGTCGGTTTCGGGGGAAGAACTGCGGCCCTATAAACGCCTTTCCAGTTCCTGCATACGGGGGCATTTTGGCCACAACAATATATACCGGGCTTTGATGCATAAAAATATTCCCCTTCGGTTTACCGACATTACCGTTATGCCGGAATATTATCGTGATTACCTCCAAACAAAATATCCAGGTGAACGAGAACCCCCAGGATGCTTTTTTAAGCGTGGACGGTTCTACCAATTTTCCTGAATTAATACTGCTGTTGAAACAAATAAAAAATCACCGTTCATCCGGTCTTTCGGCTAAACTGTTTTATGAGAGTAAAGTTGCGGAGGCGGTCGCTCTTATTATCAAAAAAACACGGGAAACAAAACCGCTCTATAACTCAAGGAAGCTCACCGGTCAGGATTTACTATGTCTCAAATCCGTTACCTCATATATTGACGATCATTTTGCGTCTCATTTAAGTCTTAATACACTGTCAAGAATAGCGTGTATGAGTACAACAAAACTAAAATGCACATTCAAAGAGGCATACAAGTCCACTATTTCCGAATACATATTAAACAAGCGGCTTGCCCAGGCAGAATATTTGCTGGTGAATACGGATTTTTCGATAAGCCAGATTGCCCAGGCCGTGGGCTATAAAAAGTCAGGTAATTTTTCCGATGCTTTTCACAAAAACACCGGACTGCTGCCTCTTGTCTATCGTAAAGCATCCGGAGAAAAATAAAGAGGGAGGGCGCATCCGCCTCCAACCGCCGCCATTTTTCCCTAAATCCGGGGCCGTCAATGCCGCCGCCCTCCCTCGCTCCACAGTCCTCACTCCGCGCTTCGCGCTCCGTTCCGGTCTGTTCCGCTACCCACCCTCCTTATCCAAATCGATAGGAAAAAAATTGTTTCGCATTGGGGCCGTTGCTCCGTATACCCCTTGTCATGCTCCTTGCGCACGCTCACCGCGTGCGCAAGGAGCATGACAACCCTCCGCTTCGCTCCGGGCGGCGGGGCCAATCGCCGGTGGTTTTTCCCGGGACGGGGAGCGGGGGCGGCCCTGCGTTTGTTGCGCAAACACAAAGCCGCAAAACCGCTGCATACAGCCGGGAACGGTTGGCGAACAAATCCAATCCTGAAGTAAACGGGCGTCCGGCCTATTGCCAAAAAAAGAATGTAGTTGTGCGGAAAGCTTCAGTTTTCGCAAGCCAAGCATGGCGGCCCAGTACGGCTTGGCCGGCAACTACTAAGAAACAGCAAAATACGAAGCATTTTTTAAGACTTGCAAACAAACTGCATGTTAGTAGATAATCAACCGGGTTATTGAAATAAGTCTAATAATCTAAATTGGAGATATGTTATGAAATATACAGATGAACAAATGAATAATGCTGTTGAAAAGGGCGTTTTCACCAATGAACAGGTCAAATGTTTTAGAGAATATATACAAAATCTTGATAATCAGGTTACAAAACTACAAAAAATTTTGTATTATGGCGGCGGGTTGTTAATTATTTCCGCAATGACGTGGCTAATGATAGACAATTGGAAAAGATTCGGTCCAAAGGCTATAACAATTTTTTCAGGCGTTTATTTTGTAGTATTTTTATTTTCCGGCTATATTGTTTTTTTCAAAAAGAAAATGGAGGTCGCCGGCGGGTTGTTATTATCTATACCCATAGCTGTAACGCCTCTTTTTGTTTTTTCATTACTACGGATTTTTAATTTCTGGCCTCAAGAATGGGATTACAATGACTATTATGTATGGATAAAAGGAAAATGGATAATTCTTGAATTAGCTGTTATTTTTATAGCGTTGCCAATTTTTATAAAGACGAAATTTCCATTTCATGTATTTTTAATAGCCGGCGCATTATGGTTTCTCTCAATGGACATTGTGCCGGTAATTTATGAAAAGATAAAAATAACATGGACGGAACGGGCGATAATTTCCGATATTTTTGGATTATGCATGATAGGAATTGGATATTTTGCGGATATAAAATTCAAAAAAGATTATTCGTTTTGGCTGTATCTTTTTGGACTATTAACGCTTGTAGCAGGGTTGTCAATATTTTATAATGATAATGTTTTCAAATTTATTATTTTTGGAATTATAAATGTTGTTTTGATATTATTCTCGGTATTCATAAACCGGACTGTGTTTTTGGTTTTTGGGGCGATCGGATTAACAGAATTTCTGGGAAGATTGTCCTGGGAATTTTTTGAAGGATCAGCGCTCTTTCCCATTGCGCTTACCATAATTGGCGTTCTGTTAATTATGACTGGAATGTTTTTCCAAAAAAACAAGAAAAAAATAGATAAATATATTAAAAACAAGCTTCCAGAATACATATTAAAATTAAGACCTCAAAAAAATATATAAAAAGTATTGATTTCGCATAACAGGCCTGTATGCGAGGTCCGCATTGCGGGCCTCACGCCGCTTCGCGGCCAGCAGCCGGCTTTGGGTTCCGCTACGCTAGGCCGGTTGCGCATCACGCGCTACACTCTATCCGCATTTTTGCAAGCCCGCATTTATCGCCGCCGGGCGCCGCGCTTGGCGGCCTGGAATTTATCTTGTCAATTTTCCAAAAAATTCATCAAAACGGCGATCAATATCGGACTTCATTGTTTTATGAAGCCGCTCTATCAGATAAGGATTAAATTCGCCGCTTTGGTCTTTGGCGCGGTCCGCCGCCTGAGGGCGCAATAGCTCATAAACATCCACTTTAAGGGCTTCCGACAAACTTTGGAGCGTTTTGTCGCTAACCCAAGTGCGGCAACCTTCGATATCATGAATCATCTGGTACGAAACATCAACCAGTTCAGCAAGTTTTTCCTGGGTGAGACCTAATTCACTGCGTTTCGCCTTGATGTTGACGGCGAGAAGCTTCCTTACAGAATGCATAACCTTGTAACCTTAAAAACAAGTATAGGTAAGTGAAACTAACCATAACAGTTGACATTTCCAACCTCTAGCGGTAAGCTATACCAACCGTAATGATTAACCTGCGCTTTATAGCTGGTAAATCGCCAATTGGCGTTTGAAAATTTATACACAACCTTATGCGCGAATAAACAGCGGTCATTTAAAAGGCGGTTGAAGATGAAAGGGCGAAAAAAAGAGGCGTCAAATATTGATGTTGTATTGCGAGGTATTCGAAACAATATCGTAAAAATACTTCCGGAAAACAGTTTTATATTCAAACAAATAAGTTTAGTTGGGTTGAAAATAAACGCCAAAGCCCATCATGCGCCGCTGACGTCAATGGTTATGGGGGTTTATGCTACGCAACATTGCAATCTTAACTGTAAATGTTGCACAGCCTTTAGCCCCATTGCGGAAAAAAGTTTTCTGAACATCGAATCATACAAAAACGATATGGAAAAATTGGCGGAATTAACCGGTAATAAAATTTCAAGTTTTTATGTTACCGGCGGGGAACCGTTGCTTCATCCGCAAATTACAGAAATATTCCGCATCGCCCGGGAATATTTTCCGGAAACGGAAATATCTTTTATGACAAACGGTCTGCTTTTACTTAAAATGTCAGAAGAATTCTGGGAAAATTTAAATAAAAATAATATTACTATAAATTTATCAAAGTATCCAATCCAGATTCATGAGGATAAAATCCGCGAGAAGGCAAAATTATATGATGTTGTATTTGATTATGTAGGCGGCGGCGATGTTCCGGTTAAATCAATGTGGAAATATCCGTTAGATGTTAACGGTAAACAGCCATTAGAACGAAGTTATAATATTTGCACACAAATTAACCGTTGCGTCACCATGAAAAACGGATTAATTTATCCCTGTAACACAATTGCTGGAATAGAACATTTTAATAAATATTTCAACAAAAATTTTGAAGTGACGGCGAAAGACGTCCTTGACTTGCATAAAGTAAAGGATATAAATGAGGTTTATGAATTTTTGTATACACCAAAACCATTTTGTAAATATTGCAACCGTAAAGGCGTTGAGTTTGGAATAAAATACGGCCCTTCAAAGAAAGATATTCAAGAATGGACATAAAAATGATGAATAAATACAATTAGGCTTATTTCAATAATCCGGTTGCGTCATCCCGGCGCGTTGGAATTTAACCCTAATCAGTGTATAAAACGCTATAAAATTTTCCGTAAAACGCCGTCCGCCAGCCTTGCCCATCAAGTTTTTATGCTATACTCTTCTTTAAATGATTAGGCGGAGTAGTTACGAACTCCAAAAATTGAACTTGCTTTCCTCTTTTGGCGCAAAAGAAATTAAAATAGAATGGGAAAATGAATGAACAAGCAAGGGGCCATAACCGTTGTCTCGCTTTTTTCCGGTTGCGGCGGAATGGATTTAGGCTTTTTGGGCGGCTTTGAATTTCTGGGCGAGAAGTATAAAAAAACAAATTTTAAGATTATTTGGGCGAATGAAATCAACGCCGCCGCCTGCAACACCTATCGAAAAAATATCGGCGCTCATATCATCGAGGGCGATATTCGGCAAGCCATAGCCGCCCTGCCGGAAACCGCCGATGTGGTTATCGGCGGCTTCCCCTGTCAGGATATTTCCATCAACGGAAAAATGGCGGGTATAAAGGGCAAGCGGAGCGGTTTGTATACATTCCTTGTAGAGGCGGTGAAAAAGATACAGCCTAAAATGTTTATCGCGGAAAATGTTAAAGGACTATTGCTTAAAACCAACGCCGCTTCCCTGCAAAAAGTTTTAGCGGATTTTAATTCGTTAGGTTATAATGTTACCTACAAATTATATCACGCGGCGGATTACGGCGTCCCGCAGACCCGTGAGCGCGTTTTTATTGTCGGCGCGTGCGAGGATGTTCATCCGTTTATCCCTCCTCCGCCGGTATGTCAAAAACATATCACCGTAAAAGAGGCGATAGGCGACCTTGAAACGCTTCTCCCCGATGAGCGATTCAACCATATATGGAGTTACGCGAATAAAAGCGCCGAGCAGGGCGACCGCCGCCTTATCGCTGACCGCCCCGGCTACACTATCCGCGCAGAGTGTCACGGCAACATTCAGTTTCACTATTCACTGCCGCGCAGAATTTCAATGCGCGAAGCGGCGCGGATTCAATCGTTTCCCGACACGTTTTTATTTCAAGCGAAATTGCGCGAGACTGAGCGTCAAATTGGAAACGCCGTCCCACCCGTACTGGCGTGGCATATCGCAAACGCGGCGCAAAATACGATTACAGGCAGTCAGTATGCTACAAAATGAATTTGAACAAATTCTCGAAACGGCGTGTGTGAAACTAACC
>JAITER010000052.1 GCA_031281945.1 Spirochaetaceae bacterium
TATACAAAATTAGAGTTAGCGAAACTCAATCACGGTTACAATCACTTCGCGATAAAATCACAGATTTACATGGCGTCATTGAGGAGGGCGATGGAATTGCTGCCCGCTTTTAACATGGGGGATAATGGCGTTCTTGCGTAACATGAGTTATTAAAGAAAACGATGTGGTAATGGATCCATTTATGGGGTCAGGAACAACTATGTTTGCCGCCCAAGAATTAAGACGCAACGCTATTGGTATTGAAATACTTGAAGAATATTATAAAATGGTAAAACAAGCAATAGAACCGGTTCCTATGCAATTATATCTGCTCGATAAAGAGGAAGTCTATGGTGAACTTGTTAATTAATGACGTAGTGGAATATGTTGAAAACAACATCCCTGTTTTCCACGAGAAGCGTCTTGCTAAAATAGCGACATTAAAGCTGAAAGAAGTTTTGCGGAAGAAAAATCCCTATTTGTTTAAGGTAAAATACTTGCAAACAGCCAGTGAAATAATAGAGTTGTTCGGAAACCTCAAGTTTCCGAACAACTTCCGCTTGAAAACGCAAAATGCGTAGCATTTTGCAAGACTTGGGCGACAACCAACCGGGTTGGCGAACAAGTCCAATAATAGAATTGCTTAATGCTTATATTTCCTCTAGTGAAGAAACGATGTTTGGCGATTGGCTTGAAGGGCTTGCCATATTTATCAATGAAAAGGTGTATGGCGGCAGAAAATCCGGCATAAAAGGCATAGATTTAGAATTTGATAAATATGGGAAACGTTATATTGTTTCTATAAAATCTGGTCCAAATTGGGGCAATAGTTCACAGATAAAAAAGATGGAAAGTGATTTTACCACCGCGAAAAAGACTTTGCGGACAAGCAACTCGCAAATGCAAATCGTTTGTATTAACGGATATTGTTATGGAAAAGATAATAATCCCGATAAAGGTTCTTACTATAAATATTGTGGTCAGGCATTTTGGGAATTTATCGGCGGGAATGAATATATGTATATCGATATTATTGAACCGTTGGGGCATAAGGCAAAAGAACGTAATGAAAATTATCTTGAGGAGCATTCAAAATTAATAAATAGATTCACAAAAGAATTTATAGAATTATTTTGTGATAACAATGGAAAAATCGATTGGAACAAATTAGTAAAATTTAATTCTGGGAAAAAAGCATAAAAGCAGGGCGGCGCTTCGCATAACAGGCCTGTATGTAAGACCAGCAATGCGGGCCTTGCGCCGCTTCGCCGCCCGTAGGCGGCTAGGTCGCCTACGGCTCCCACGGCTCATTCCGGCGCATTTTTGCTTGCCCTGGTCGCGCTTCCTGCGGGAAGCGATGTTGCGCAAAGCCCTTATTCGGGCTGGCAAGCCGTCGCATACCGCCGGAACGTTAGGCGAAATTGCCTAACTGGATATAAATAGAATTTTATAAAAAAACATACACAAGACGAATAAAAAGAGAAAAAAATTACAAATTTACTTGAAAAGTCTTGACAAATATGATGGAATATCGTATATTCTATCGTATGAAAGTAACCGCAATAATTGCCGACGAATTGATTAACGATGTAAAGGTATATACTCAAAGTTCCACCATTACTGAAGCAATAACAATCGCCTTGAAGGATTGGATAGATATGCATAATATTAAGGAACTCAATAGGCAAATTACGCAAAAACCTGTTGTTATAAATAACGGGGAAAAAATTCGTGAAATTAACCGGCAAAAATGATAATACTTGATACGACGGTTTGGATAGAATATTTGAAGAATAATACAAAATATTATTCCGTAATATCTCAATTATTAGAAAGCAGGGAAATATTAGCAGTCGAATGTGTATTTGGAGAATTATTACAAGGTGTTAAAAATAAATATGAAAAGAAAATAGTATTGAATTATTGGAAATATTTGCCAAAGGAAAAATATGATGACATAATAATAGAGGCGGGAAATTATTCAAATAAAAACAAATTAACAGATAAAGGCGTTGGCCTCATAGATTCAATAATATTAATGCACGGAATAAAAGGCAATTCAAAGATATGGACAATCGACAAGAAATTTCAAAGAATAATACCGGAAGAATTGAAATATACCGGCAATGAATAGCAACGGCAACTTCGCATAACAGGCCTGTATGCGATGGCCCGCATAACAGGCCTTGCGCCGCGCTTCACCGCCGCTGAAGCGGCGCAAGGCCTCCACGACGGCTCCGGCATGTTGCGCGCCGCGGTTGTGCGGGGGGCGTTTCCGCGCCGTTGCTCCGGCGCGTTTTTGCCGGCCCTGGCGCCGCCGCGCAAGCCCTTATTCGGACTGGCAAACTATCGCAAACAGCCGGAACGTTATAAGATGTGTTTATGCGTTTTAGAAAAACAATAAGTCTTGGAAAAGGCCTAAAACTTAATCTTTCCAAAAGCGGAATCAGCGCCACAGCCGGCGTAAAAGGCTTGTCTGTAAACATAGGTGAAAACGGGGCGTATCTAAACACGGGTATACCGGGATCGGGGTTGTATGACAGACGAAAAATAGGGGGCGGCGTGAATAATGTTGAAAACGTTTTAAACGAAACTGAGGATGAGGGGTATGTTCCGCCATACAAACCATTTAACGGCGTTATATCTTTTTTCTGTTTTATTATAGGTTTGCCATGCGCTTTGTTAGGATTGCTGGGCGTTGCGGCGTACGTTTTGACTCCCAACTCCAGCGATAGTGAAATATATCTAAAATTCTTTGTAATAACCTTGATTATTGGCGTTGTTCTTTTTCCCCTTCATTGTATAAACCACAACAAAGCGAAAAAGAACGATAGGGCGAAGAAAGAATATCTGGAAACTATAAAGGCTAAGTACGATAAAGCGATGCAAAGGCTTACGGAAGCCCGGCGGGAAATTTTGGAAGCGAAAGAAAATACTATTAAGGAAAATGAGTTTTTTAAAGACTGCAAAATATTTACGATAGATTATAACAATATCATCGCCTTTTCGCCGGAACGGTGTATCGCGATATTCACAAACGGAAATACGGATGTTATGAAAATTATCTGGCTGAACCATATAAACAAAATAACGCATGAAATAAAATCCGGCGCCTGTTACGCGCATATTTTTACGGATGATTTTAAGGACAATGTCATCGACTTGTATCTTGGCGAAGCGCATAACCAGGATGAAACTGAACGTATCAAAAACTTATATAACGAAATAAAAAATATGTATAGCTTGTTAAAAAAACAAAAAGGAGCCGTGAATGAGTGAGCGCGGGCGACAAGGGCGCTTTGATGAAAGTTCCGGCGGATTTTGTGTGAGCGGGCCTGTGTATATAAACGCATCCGGCGGAGGCGCCGGCCATTGTGGAGAAGGCGGCCTGCGGCGAAGCGCGGGGGCGTTGCGGGGGCGGCCAGCCCCCGCAGAGGGGGTAGCCTGCACCCCGAAGGGGTGCAGGCGGGGGGGAGGCTTCCCCCCTTTAAAACTTAAAACGGACTTTGAATGAAAACTATATATCTTGGGATGCGCGGAGACGTCGTGCATCCGGGCATAATCAACATTATACGCGAGGCGGCTTCCCGCGGTGAAGTTTTGGTCGGCCTTTTAACCGACAAGGCGATTGCGGCGCACAAGCGCCTGCCGTTTTTAACTTACGAACAACGCAAAGCGGTGGTGGAACAGATAAAAGGCGTGGAGCGTGTGGTGCCGCAGGAGGAGTGGAGCTACGTCCCAAACCTGCGGCGTTACAGGCCGGACGCGATAATTCACGGCGACGACTGGAAAACCGGAACTCTGCGCAAGGAACGGGACGACGTGTTCGCCGTAATGAAGGAGCTGGGCGGCGAAGTTATCGAAATACCGTACACGCAAGGCGTGAACTCGGCGGCTTTTTCCGAAGCGCGGCGCACTCTGGGAACCACTCCGCAAGCGCGGCTAAAAACCCTGCGCCGCCTGATAGAACTTAAACCTGCGGTTCGCATATTGGAGGCCCATTCGGGGCTTTCCGGCCTGATTGTAGAAAATCTGGAAGTGGAAAAGGACGGCCTTTCACGTTCCTTTGACGGGATTTGGCTTTCCAGCCTGACCGACTCCACCGCGAAAGGAAAGCCGGATATAGAGGCGGTCGACCTCACCTCGCGCTTGCAGGATTTAACAAACATACTTGAATGCACCACAAAACCCGTTATTTTTGACGGGGACACGGGCGGCAAACCGGAACATTTTGTGTTTACGGTGCGGACGCTGGAACGCAACGGGGTTTCCGCCGTCATTATAGAGGACAAGACCGGGCTAAAAAAAAATTCGCTGTTCGGTACGGACGCGGCCCAAGAGCTTTGCCCTGTGGAAGAGTTTTGCCTAAAGATATCCGCCGGAAAACGGGCGCAGGTTACCGGCGATTTTATGATAATAGCCCGCCTGGAAAGCCTTATAGC
>JAITER010000053.1 GCA_031281945.1 Spirochaetaceae bacterium
CGTTCAATGATGTATTTGTTAAAAAGGTTTGCGGGTTCAAATATGCCGGTGTCATCGGCGAAAAGGCAGAACACAAGACGGCAAAGATAGAGTTCCAGCCGATGGCCTTGATAGCCGATTTCTTTAAGGCGGTCGTGAAGCCGGGCCATTGTCTCGGCGGCTTGGATGTTCACCGGGTCAAGATGTTTATACTCAACGTTGGAATATCCGGCAAGATACCCGAATAGATTAACATAATTCGCCAATTCGGAAATGGTAAACCGGTATTCATCGGGGATTATCTGTAGGTCTTTGATAAAATCGTAGTAGTGAAAGTTGGTAAAATCGCAGATTAAAATTCCTTTTGGGAATTCTTTGGCGGGAAGGGCATCGGCATAGGTTTTAGCTTGTTCATAAGCCTTTGTCATGTCCTTGCCAGGGCTTTTCATTTCAATAAGGATTTTCCCTTTCCAGAGGAGGTCTATGTAGCCTTTCTGTTCGTTACCGGCTTCCTCGCCAAAAAGGGTCATTCTCGTTTCGCCCAAGGCGACTTTATATTCAAAGACCGCCTTCTTACGCCCTTCATCTCCAAAGATATTGAGAAATCCGGCCTCAAAAGTTTGCGCGTCCGCTTCCTCACGGGCAGAGGAGGCTTTGTCTTGCCATTCGTTGACGAAGGCGGCGGCTCTGGTCTTTATCTCGTTCCATGATAGCGGCATTGGCGTCCTTCCTTGCTACTTGATATTGAAATTACCGCAAAATGCTTTTAAGCGTTTTTTAGGGTGTTTCTCATATTATCACATACTGTGGCGGCAGCCGCGACCCGTCCGGCAATCAAAATCATTCGTGGCCCGTCCGATTTCCGGCGGCGGGTGGGCGAGCCGCATTATCAAAACGCCGCAAGTGGCTTAATATTCCGCGTTACAGGCGTTATTTTTCGCTGTTTTTGAATTAGGAATTGCTATAATTGCGCATTTTGTTGTTTGTTTAGGTGAAGTAAAGCGGTAAAAATAAAAAACGGTGCGTCTAGACCTTAAACCGCACCGTTTTTAGTGGACGAAAGTACGCCCGCAGCCGGTTGACGCGGTTTACCCCCCCACTAATATAAGTATCGGAATTCGGGGATTTTCCTTTATATTTGAATTATCTGGCTTTGACGCCTATGCAGGAGGCTACCGCCCTTTCTTTTCCGGGTATTTGATTGTGTATCGGACGATTTATAATGTGTACTTTGCCGTCTATTCGCAACGCCATGGCGCTGGAGCCGCCGCCGTCCAGGTTTATTCCGTCCCGGGCGCCCAAAGCGCGGAGCAAAAGGCCGGTTTCCGTTTCGGTCGCGCCTTGCGAGTCCAGCCAGCGGCCGTCCGCAACCAGTAAATACAAAATCTGCGAGCCGTCCGCGCCGGCGCCAAGACCCGCCGCGCTACGCGGATGCCGCTGTTTGTTTTGTAATACTTTTTCGTTTATAAGCCCGTCTTTTAAAACTATGGAAAAACCGCCGGCCCCGTTTTTTATGCCGGAAACGTCTTTTATGGCGGCCTGTTTAACTATGGCGGCTTCTTTATCACCATAAAAAACCAAGGCGTCGTAGGCTGGATTTTGAACGCTTATAACAGCGCCATCCGCTACAAAAAGGCCCACCGGCGTACGTTCCTCGTTTTCGCGGGCGCTTACAGGGAAAAAAGGCCCGGCGTTTATAGCCGCAAGGCAATTATTTATCGTGGCAAAACTGCTTACTTTTATGGAATAAACTTTGCCTTTTGGCGGCGGGTTTTCAGGTTTTGGCGGCGTAAGAATTATTTGATTTTGAGAAAGATTCACCCGCACAGCGTAAAATTTGATTTTAGGCCGCGATATTTTCCCGGAAACAACGTCTACGCCCGCGGAAACGTTGCTCCATCTGGGGGAAAATTCATGTAAATAATCCGATTTTACGGTGTTTTGGTAGAGTTTTGTTTTTAAGGGGGGAATGCTGGCGCACGAACCCAAAAACCAGCAGACTGTTAGTATGGCGGTTAGAGTAAGCGGAATTAAAACTAAAAACCGCTTTTTGTTAGTCATTGAACCAGAACGCCGGATATAATCGTGTGTTTAATGTCGAATTGATTGTTAAAAACCGTTATATCAGCGTCGTAGCCCGGCGTTATCTGCCCTTTTTTTGCGTAGCCCATTACCTGAGCCGGATTTATGGTGGCGCAACGCACGGCGTCCACCAGCGGAAAATCACAACCAACTAAATGTTTAACGCCGTTTATCATTGTAAGCGCGGAACCCGCTGTTACGCCGTCGCTGGCTCTGCAAAAACAGCCGTTTTTAAATTCAACTTCCTCGCCGTTGGCTATAAACGGCCCTGTTTTTTGTCCCGTTGGTTTTAGCGCGTCCGTTACAAGCACAATTTTACTCATTGGTTTAACGCGCATAAGAAGTTTTAAAAGGTCGCTGTGAACGTGAACTCCGTCCGCTATTATTTCGCAGGACATATCGTAGTGAATAAGAACGGCGCCGGCGGCGCCTGGGTCGTGATGGTTCATTTGGCGCATAGCGTTAAAAAGATGTGTGGAATGCATTATCCCAGCCTGTATTCCTTCCAGCATATTGGAATACAGAGCGTTTGTATGGCCGCTCTGTAGTATAACGCCCTTTTTACGGCAAAAAAGGGCTAGTTCGTGCATGTGCTTAATTTCCGGAGCTACGGTCATGTTTACGATTTTTTCTTTTGAGGCGTCCCAAAGTTTTTCAAAAAGGGCTATGTCTACGGGCCTTATGGTTTCCGGCTTTTGAACTCCGGTTTTTTCTGGAGATAAAAAAGGCCCTTCCAGATGAATCCCCATCACGAGGGCGCCTTTTTCGCTTCCCATCACATTTACGATGGCTTTTATGGCTTTTATCATGGTTTCTTCGGAGGAAGGGTAAAGCGTTGGATTAAAAGCCGTTACGCCGCGTTTTGCGAGGCCTACCGACATTTCCAGTATGGAGTCTTCGCTGCAATCTTCGGTTCCAAAGCCGCCGTAGCCGTGAATATGCGTGTCGATAAAACCAGGGGCGATGTACGCTCCTTCTACGTCGATAAGGCGGACGTCCGGCGCGAATTTTTTTTGCTCAAAACGCTTTTGGCTAAAAACATCCTCTATTTTTGAGTCGTTGATAAGCACAGCGCATTGAGGTATGGCCGAAGAGCCGTTTAGTAAAGTTCCGTTATGCAGACAAAGGCCCATGTTATACACCGTTCCTTAAACCGGAAACTGCGACAGCGCGTCCGCATCCGCCGCGAGTATTACGTTGCGGTGAAATTGGAGTATAGAAGCGGGCGTCTTGGGTGTTACCGGCCCAAAAAACGCTTCTTTTAGGATGGCCGCTTTTTCTTTGCCGGACGCTACCAAAAGAACCGCCGCCGCGCTCATAATCGCGCCTATTCCCATGGAAAACGCCGCTTTTGGCACATCATCTATAGTTTTGAAAAATCTTTTGTTCGCTTCGATTGTTTCTTTGGCAAGGCTTACAAGATGAGTTCCTACGGGGAATTCGCTTCCCGGCTCGTTAAACCCGATATGCCCGTTATGACCTATCCCTATAAGCTGTAAATCCGCGCCGCCCAAATTTTTGATGATTGAATCATAACGGGCGCATTCGGCTTGCGGGTCTTTGGCAAGGCCGTTCGGCACGTTTGTGTTGGCTATGTTTATATTCACCCGCGAAAAAAGATGTTTTTGCATAAAGTAACGGTAGCTTTGTTCGTTATCGGGGGAAAGCCCCTGATATTCGTCCAAATTTACTGATTTAACTTTTGAAAAGTCCGCTTTCCCGTTTTCGTACGCCTTTACAAGGCAATCATACAATCCAACGGGGGAGGAGCCTGTAGCTAAACCCAATACGCTTTCGGGTTTAACCGTAAGTTGCGCCTGGATGACATCCGCCGCTTTTTGACTCATTTCTTGATAGTTTGAGCCTTTGAGTATTCTTAAGTTGTTCATGTGTAAATTATACCATGATTTTTCCGTATTTCAAGCTACATAAATTTAACCGCGAAGCGCTGGACTTGTTCGCCGGCCCGGCTGGTTGCCGCCAGGTTGTTTTAAGCGGAAGCCGGATGAACCAAGGCTTGGGCTTGGGCTTGGGTTCAGCTAAAAAACAGCAAAATGCGCAACATTTTGCGAGGCTTGCAAGCTTAACCCCGCAGGTTAGTAGATAACCAACCGGGTTATTGAACAAGCCCAATCCCGCTTTTAAACGGCGCGTTCTATAAACTCCGCGGCGTCGCGCACCGCGTTTTCTATGTAATCGTAAAAAGTAAAAACTTTTATGTTTTTTTGCGCCAACGCGGAGCGCGGCGCTTCGCCTATGCGCAGGGCCAGCACCGCGGAGCAATCCGAAAGAGTTTCTAAAATTGGATTTATGGAGTCCGTCCCCGACCCGCAGTTTTCGCCGCAATAACGCGGGGCGGCGCGTTTTTCCTTAAACCGGATTCCGTCCGGCGAGTATTCGTATATGCTAAAAGATTCCGCCCTGCCGAAATGCTCGTCTACCAGTACGCCTGTTTTTGTGGCGGCGGCGAAAAGCAACGGCGCGGCGGGCGTTTTGGCTTGCGGGTTTTGGGCGGCTGGGGCGGGAGCCCGCAAAGGGACGTCGTTCCCCAAAAATCCGGCTGCGTCGGAACGGCACTGGCGGCAGTGATACATCTGCGGCAACACGGCTTCGCAGTTTTTTCTGAGCGTTTCCAGCTCCCTTTCCCGTGTAAGCGGGAGCGTTTCAAAAAGCGTTCCTTTTACCGGAATAAGCTGCATTATGTTGGAAATGGAGGCTCCGGCTTCTTTCGCGGTTTTTACAACTTCCGGTATTTCGCCGTCATTTAAGCCTTTTATAAAAACCGTATTCACTTTGCAAACTATACCGGCGGCGGACGCGGCTTTTAGGCCTTCAATTTGGTTGCGCAGAATAATTTCAGCCGCTTCTTCCCGCACATAGCGTTTCCCGTTGTATTCAGCGTGTTTGTATATGCGCGCGGCGGTTTTTATGTTAACCGCGTTTATTGTTACGGTGATATGAGTTACTCCGGCTTCTTTAAGTTCTTTTATATATTCGCCAAGATACAGGCCGTTTGTGGAAACACAGAATAAAACGTCCGCGTCTTCCCGCCGTATAAGCCGCAATGTTTCCAAAGTTTCATCTATGTTCGCAAGCGCATCCCCAGGCCCGGCTATGCCGGCCACGCTTATTTGGGGAATGATTTTTTTTAATTGCATATAACGTTCAAGCGCTTCTTCCGGCGATATTACTTTTGATGTTACGCCCGGCCTGCTTTCGTTTACGCAGTCGAAAGAACGCCTACAGTAATTGCATTTGATGTTGCAATTAGGCGCCACCGGAAGATGTATGCGGGCGAATTTTTTTGAACATTCTCCGCTAAAACACGGATGTTTAATTGCCGCCGGCATTTATATTTTATATTCCGTTAATTCTATAAGCCCATGATCCAGAAGAAGCTGTTCAAAACGGTCTTGGGATATGGGTTCTGGAATTGTAAAGTTTTTATTTTCGTCTACAGCTTTAGCCAGGGCGCGGTATTCCTCCGCCTGCGTGCTGTCGTTTTTGTACTGGATTACGGTTTGGCGGTTTATTTCGGCGTGCTGAACTATGTTGTTACGTGGAATAAAATATATAAGCCGGCTGCCGAGTTCTTCCGCAAAAGCGCGTAATAATGATTGCTCGTTGTCCACATTGCGTGAATTGCAGATAATTCCGCCAAGGCGGACGCCGCCCTTTTCGGCGTATTTTTTTATGCCTTTGCAAATATTGTTCGCCGCGTAAAGCGCCATCATTTCTCCTGATGCTACGATGTATATTTCTTTCGCTTTGCCTTCGCGTATTGGCATTGCGAAACCGCCGCACACCACGTCGCCGAGCACGTCGTAAAAAACATAATCCAGGTCGTCTGTATAGGCGCCTAAATTTTCCAGCATATCAATCGATGTAATGATTCCCCTGCCGGCGCAACCTACGCCGGGTTCCGGCCCGCCTGATTCCACGCAACGTATTCCGCCAAAACCTATTTTTACAACCTGTTTAAGCGTTACCTCCTGCTTGTTGTCCCGAATTGTATCCAGCACGGTTTTTTGATGCAGACCGCCTAAAAGAAGCCGCGTGGAATCGGCTTTTGGGTCGCAACCCACAACAAAAACCTGCTTGCCTTTTTCGGCCAAAGCCGCCGTTAAATTTTGCGTAGTGGTTGATTTCCCAATCCCGCCTTTACCGTAAATAGCCACCTGTCTAATCGCCATTTTATTCTCCATTGCTTTTTATGTTTTTAAAATTGGACTTGTTCGCTCGCCCTGGTTGGTTGTCGCCCAAGTCTTGCAAAATGCTACGCATTTTGCGTTTTTTAAGCGGAAGTTGTTCGAAAACTGAAGTTTCCGAACAACTCCATTTATTTAAACCGTTCAAAATATACGGCTTTTAAATGAATTATTGGACTTGTTTAACAACTCTGTTGGTTGTCCGCTAACCGCGGGGCCTTAAGCTTGGCAAGTCTTGCGGTTTTGTAAGGCTAAAGTCTTGCAAAACCGCTTTTTAACCTCGTTTCTCCATAATTTTATAACGCATAACATCATGCGCGTTTGATTCGCGGACGCCCGCATATAGGCCGCGTCTTTTCCCCGCTACAGGGCCAGGCGCTCACGGGCTTCCGTGTACATATCTTCCAGCGCTTTAAGCCCGCCGGAATAACCGGCTATGCATCCGTTAATAACCATGCGTGAAACCATAGGATACGACACATTGACAAAAATACCGTTTATTTGGGAAGCGAGCCGTTTTTCCCAACTGGAACCTATTATCAAAGGATTGCCGCCAAACGCCGTGTTTTTAATTTGATTGTGTATTTCCGCGCCGTCTGTGCTAAAAACCACTTTCGCTTTAATTCCATAATTTAAATCGTTAAATTCATTTTGTATTAAATCCCGGTGCTCTTGCGGGGCGTCGTCCGTAATATATTGCGTGGATGGAAACATTCCCAAATCGTTTACAAGAAATTTTGTAAACGCTAAAGCGTAATGCGAGTCCGCCACGGTTACAAAACGTTTTGACATTATGCGCTGTTCAAGAAAAATATCAGAATATCTTTCTATGTAATAATAGTATTCGCTTTCGTATTCACTGATAATTTTTTCGCAAAGTTCTTTTTTAACGGAAGTTTTTTCCGCGACTTCACGCAAAAATTTAGACGTTTCAAAGGCGCCTATGGGCAACGCCGGACAGTGCAGGTAAGGGACGCCAAATTTTTTTTGCAAAAATTTAATTGTTTCCAAACCGGACCACGGCCCTATTAAAATGTTCAATTCGGCGTCCGGTATTTTATCCATGTTTGGCAACCCCCTGCCGTGTCCGAATATTGTGTTCGGCGCAAGGCCCAGGCTTGAAACAAGCGATTCTATTTCGCGCATATTGCCAAGCCAAAAAGCGTCTTGCATGGGCGGGGCCGAAAAAATATTTACAAGCCCTTTTTGCGTGGAAGCTTTACGCTCGCTTAAATACTGGCTCAACACGCCCTGCAAAACCCAGTCATGGCCTTTGTAATTATTGCCTTTAAAACCAGGCGTGTTGACGTAAACAACTTTTTTTCCGGCGGTGGAAAATTCTTTTACAACCTCTTCCACATCATCGCCTATAATTTCCGGCGTACACCCTGTAAGAACTACAAAAAGGTCGGCGTCTATAATTTTAAGCGCGTTTTCTATAGTAACGCGCAATTTGTCGTTTCCGCCGAAAACCACTTCTTTTTCGCTTATGCTGGTGCAGGGAAATATGTTTGGCGAATACATCCCCGAAGTTCCGTTGTTATCGTTCAGTTTAGCCCCGCAACCCGGCCCGGCATGAAGAATAGGAATGGCGCGCGGTATGGCGTGAACGGTTTGCATGGCCGCCAAAGCGCATTTGTAACGCGGTTGATACAGCAGTTTGGACATTAACAAGCCTCCTTGACCGCCGCGCCGCCCAAAAGCATGGCGTCGTTGTTTTGTTCGTACCACCATTTTGTATACGGAAGTTTTATGCGGGCGGCCAGGTTTTTTTCAAAACTTCTGTTTCTAATTGTGTCGTAAATATATTGCGCCAGATTCAACATTCCGCGATAGCCGAAGGCCATGTATTCATCGGCGAAATACACCGCGGCGACGCCTTGTTTAATGGCCCAAACCGTGCTGCCGGGATGCCTGGAAAAATACACGTCTGGTTTGTATTTGTTTATAATGTTCATGATTTCGTAATTTTGCATATCTGCTATAGAAAGGCCTATATCGTTTGGCGCGTGTTCTTTTAAATAACGTAAAGCCGGCGGGTTTTGGCCGTCGTCGTATTTGTAGTCGAAGTGCCACGCCGCGGCCCAAACTGTTTTAATTCCGAGTTCCTGTAAAACGCGGCTTACTTCGTAAGTGTAACCAGGCCCCATGCCGATAACAGCGGTAAGGCCGTTAAGTTCTTTTTTTAGCGCTTCTATTTCAGGGAGATATTTTTCTTTTTCACGTTTTAAAAAAGATTCAACTTCATTTTTTTTGTTTATTACTTCGCCTATTCTGCCCATCCATGTTTCAAATCCGGCTATACCGGAAAAATTTATTGTTCGTATGTATGGAACGCCGTACAATTCCTCAAGGCCGTTGCCTATGTAAGTTCCAAGCGTGCCGCACACACATACGGTCGCAAGGCTTTCGGATATATGCGCAAGTTCTTCTGTTGTGGAGTTCATGTACAAAAACTGAGGCGTAACGCCAAATTCCGAAAAAATTTCCGTAATTTGAGCGCGCTCGCTTTCAAAAAAATTCTTAAAGTTGATGACGGGGCGTTTTTCTTTTGGAGGTTTTACAAGAGACCTTAAAACGGCGTGGTCGGCGGCGTCAAAACCGGAGGCCCAGATGCGGGATTTGAAGCCTTCGCAATGAACGCTTTCCACAGGTATGGGAAGTTCGTTTTTCAGTTCCTCGGCGAGGCTGTCTACGTCTTCGCCTATAACGCCGGAAACGCAGGAGCTTGCTAGAAATATTACGTTTGGTTTGTGTGTTTTGTAAGTTTCCAGCGTTATCTTTTTAAGTTTTTCCAGAGCCCCGAAAACAGTGTCGTTTTCGTCCAGGTCTGTGCCTACAAGCACGGCGTTGTTGGTTTTGCCTATGCGGGCCGCTATTTGCTGGGACAAAACGTTGGTTCCGCTGGCCGTGGCGCAACAGCCTGACGGCGCGTGGTATACGACCGCCGCGTCCCGTATTCCCAAAAGCTGGCCTATTGCGCACATGGATATACACATACTCGACTGGCTGAAACACCGCTCTCTGTTTTTAAGAGAACCGCAGGCAGAACGCTCGCAAAGATCGCTTACACAGCCGTTGTATCCGGTTATGGAACCCAGGCGGCCTTCACGCACATTAGACGAAGGCTTTTTTAAAAGCGCATTGTATCTTTCACTCACAATAATCTCCTTCAATTTTAAATGATTAAGCCTGTTCCAAAACACGGCTGGTTTTGACAGGCTCTTGCGGTTTTTCAGGCTAAAGCCTTGCGAAACCGCGTTTTTCAAGGTCGCCGTCCCAATATTTAAGGTTTTGGAACAGCCTCATTTTACAAACTTGTTTACAGGAAATATTCCGGATCGCGGCGCGGGGTGAAACGCGAAATAAATTGTTTAAGCCTTTCGTCCTTTGGGTTGTCAAAAATATCTTTTGGCGGCCCTTCCGCCTGAATGTTTCCGTTTGCTATAAACACCACTTTGCTGGAAATTTCGTAAGCCAACTGCATTTCATGCGTTACAATCACCATGGTGGCGCCTTCCGAGGCGAGCTGTTTTATAAGGTCTACTATTTCGTCAACCATTTCCGGGTCAAGCGCGGATGTGGGTTCGTCAAATAAAATTACTTTTGGATTTAGCGCTATGGCTCTCGCTATGCCGACCCGTTGTTGCTGTCCGCCCGATAATTGGTGCGGTTTTGAATCGAATTTTCCGCCCAGGCCTACTTTTGTTAGAATATTTTCGGCTATCGTCCGCGCTTCATCTTTGCTCATTTTTTTGGAAATGATCAGGCCCTCCATTACATTTTGAACCGCCGTCATATTGAAAAATAGCGCATAATTCTGAAAAACCATCGCCGTTTTGCGGCGTATCGCTATTTTTTGTTTGTTGTGTACATGAGCGAAATCAGCGCTTAAATCGTCTATGCGTATTGAACCGGAATCTGCGTTTTCCAAAAAATTTATGCATCGCAAAAGGGTTGTTTTTCCGGAACCGGAAGGCCCGATTATGGAAATTACGTCGCCCTCGTGTACGGCGAAATTAACGCCGTCAAGAATGACGTTGCGCCCGTAAGCTTTTTTTACATTTTTAATCTCTATCATTTTACATCTCCTGATTTTATCGAACCGGTTTATCCGTCCGTTTTAACGGCGCGGCGCTTGATTAAAAAACTTTTAAGGAACGCGGATTTATAGGCGTCCGGCAAATGCGTGAAGATCCGCGCGACAAAGAGGCGAGGCGCGCACAAAAACGCAAGAATATGCGCGTTGCGGGCGGTTTAATGAAACCCGCTGTAAAAATCCTATTGCGCCGGGAAAGCGTTGTAAAAGGCGCCCCGCGCTAATGAGCCGCAACGCCGGTTGCGCCCAAAGATAGCGCGGTTTAACGCCGCCGAAAGACGTCATTCTTCACCTCCATAAAAACATATAATTACTATGTATTTAGTATGAAATTATAGCTTTCCCTAAAAATAGTCAAGACGCTGTTGCCGCCGGAACGCCCTGCTGTTTGAGCCGCGCCGTTTTAACGCCGCCGCGCCGCTTTCGCCAGAAACGCCGCCCGCCCGCCGCCCCCGCGCCGGTGAACGGGCCCGGCCTGGCGGCTTTCTGGCGGCTCAGGATCGCGGGACGGACGGGTTTAACAAGCCCAGGATTGAGTTATGTGCAATTTGACGTAGAAATTATAAGAAGCATTTAAAAGATGGCGAAGGGTTGCGATGAAATATATAACTCATGTTACCCAGGCTTGGTTCAGCCAGCTTCCGCTTAACAAACGGCTTGGCAAAGCTTAGGCCCCGCAGGGTTAGCGGACGGCCAACGGGTTGGCGAAATAAGTCCAATACGCCCATCGTCTTATTCTTATAATTTTGAATAGGATTTTATTGTTTTCATATCTAATTTTATATTATTTTTTTGTATATAATTGATTTATTTTAATCAATATTTTTCCTATAAAACATCCTGGGGTTATATTGTAATTATTTTTTTTATTTATATCCGCGCCAGCCTCTAACAGTTTTATAATTATATCCTCTCTGTTTTCATTTACATCAAACGAAATCATTAACGGCGTATTGCCATACTTGTCTTGTATGTCAACTATTATATCATTTCTTTTTAATCACGTCGTCAATATTTCTAAATTAGAGTTATTCGGAAACTGAATTTTCCGAACACAACCGCTAAATAATCGCAAAACGTAGGAGCGTTTTGCAAGATTTTGGCGACAATCAATAGTGTTGGCGAACAAGTCTAATTTAATAACTCATGTTACGCAAGAACGCCATTATCCCCCATGTTAAAAGCGGGCAGCAATTCCATCGCCCTCCTCAATGACGCCATGTAAATCTGTGATTTTATCGCAAAGTGATTGTAACCG
>JAITER010000072.1 GCA_031281945.1 Spirochaetaceae bacterium
CCTTAAAAAACAAAGTATATAAATCGGAGTAGTTTTTAACTTTTAGAATATTGAGAAAAGCAAAATCAAGGTTTCCTTTTTGATACTGTATTTGCTGGCTTTCCAGCAGTTTTAAGAACAGAATACGGTTTATCCAGGCGATTGTCAATTCAAGAGCATATTCAAACAACTCATTTTCCGTGAGATCATAATCCGAAAGGAGGAAGATGGTATTTTCAATCAATGAACCTTCCTGACGTTCCCCCAGCTTGTTGCGGACTATGACTTTCTTGCCGCTCACCTTTTCTTCCGACAAGCCCATGATATAAAGCAATTCTGAATAGAAATTCTGGTTTAGGCTGTTGCTGTCATTGGCAAAAGATAGTTTCAACAAATGCGGAGGAGACAGTAGTTTATAAAGGCTTATAAGTTTTTTGTCCGCGTCTTTATCTGAAGCGCGGATTATTGTTTCATATTCGGAAATATTGAAATAGGTGTAATGCAATTGGCTTTCATATTCTTTGATATAGGGGGCGGCTATTTGGGTATAAAAGAATGCATTATCTTTTTCAAGAAGGGAACCGGTTTTGAAGTCGTTATAAAGGTCAATCATTTTCTTGTTTTGGGAAAAGCAATGATAAAATTCACGGGCGTCAAAAATATACCATTCTATAGAATTAGTGATTATCAGGCGTCTTAATTCAAGGTTTTTTTGGTCGACAGTATTTCGTAGATAATATAACAACAACTCCTGCATGGCTTTTACGTTCAGGCTGGCATGGCTAACCATCTCATTTTTGTTTCTGGGACGTTTTGCCTCAATTATTACGCCAATAGGGGTATCGGTAGTTTTACCGTTATGGATAACAAGGTCGAAGCGCGCGGAGGTGTTTATATTGTGATCCTTTTCGCACCATGTCTTTTTAAGGAAGTCTGAAACAAGGTTTTTAAGAAATTCCTCGGTCTCTGCGGGATTTGCCTTTATACCATCGAGAAGGGTGATAAAATTCTTTTTGAACAGTTCTATTGCGGAGCGCTCAGGGCGGACTTTGATATAGGCTTTATTCAAGGCTTCTTTTATGGGTGTTTCTGGCGTCAGGAAGCTCCTTGCTTATTGGCGGCCTTATTTAGGCGCGAAGCGCAACAAACTACCAGTGTAGTGTATCATGGAAAAAGGAGTTAAATCAATTAATCAAATTGAAATGTTTGCCGCCGGCTGGTTTCTCCCGCCGCCCGTATCGTCAGCCGCTCCCGCTTTCATCATTTTTATCCTGCTGGCAGCCGCCGGGCCATATCCCCCCTCTCCGCTACCGCGCGGGTTGCGCCGGCTTGGGACGCGCCGGGCGCCATTTTCCAGCCGCGAGTCCGGCTCATCCCGCGGATTAAGTTTTTTTGAAAGCTATATGTTGACGTCTTCCGGTTGTGAATATATAATAAATTGATAAAAAGGATTTTACTTGTTTTATTGGTTCCAACCATTTCAAACAACAACTTAAAATCCCTCAAAAATGCGGATTAATCTTGAACAATGTAGCGGCGTAAAAAACTTATGTTTTTGGCGAAATCCCGCGAATAAGACGTCATCGATATGGCGGATCCGGCGATATATAAATTATTAACAGATATAAAATAATTGGCGGCGGCGGGTTTATTCAAAAAGCCGGCTGGTTGTCTGCCAAGCTTTGCTATCGTCTCGCAAACGCTTCGTATTTTGCTGTTTTAGCGGTTGTTGTTCGGAAGCTGAAGTTTCTGAGCGTCTGCATTATATTTACGAACAATTATAATAAATGCTTATATTATAATTGGATTGCTTTGTATTATAATTATTCAACATCTTAAAAGCAAATTGTTTTATATGTTTATCAACCTGTTTTGCCGGAATCAGGGCGGCGCTATATAGACGCGGGCCTTTATATTTTGAAAAACAATAAACGTAAATTCTGAAAACCGCGCATGGTCTTAAAGCGGCCGCCGCAATCTTTTTACTTCTGCGCGGAAGCCTAACGGCCCGCTCAAATGAAGCGGTTAAACCCGGCGTTGTTTCAGGATTTGATTTCTAAAGCCAAAAAGGAGGAGTGCGATAAAAAACAGTAGTTTGTTTCTGTTAGCCGTTATTCTTTGCGAGGCGTCCGGCCTGGCCGCCTGCCGGGAAAAAGCCCCCGTTGCGCCCAGCGTAATCAGAATTGGGGCTTCATATCCGGCTAAAATTATAGAATCGCAAACGCGGTTGCTCGAGGGGCTGAATTTAGCTTTGGAGGAGATAAACGCGGCTGGCGGCGTAATGGGCGCGCCTGTAGAGATTTTATTTTACGATGATGGGGACAATCCGGAAATCGCCATGCAAATAGCGGATCGTTTTTCAGCCGAGGGCGTAACTGCGGTAATCGGCCATTGGTCTTCGGACGTATGTTATTACGCCGAAGACGTTTACGAAAAAGCCGGCGTCGTCATGCTTTCTCCAGGAGCGACTTCAACTGGTTTATTCAAGTCCGACTATCAATATATCTTTCGGATGTTGCCGGGAGATGATGTATTTGCGGGTTATTTGGCGGAATTCGCCGAGCAAAAAAAACTACGGCGTATCGCCATGTTTTACAGCGATGATGAATTCGGCAGAGACTTATCCAAATTTGCGGAACGCGCTCTAAAGCGTTATGGGATTCCGGTTGTCGACCGCGTGAACGTTCTTACGCCGGCTTCGATGGAAGACATTTTCGTCCGCTGGGACGCTTTTGGCGCCGACGCTGTTTTAATCGCGGCCAATTTGCAAGAAGCTGCGGAACCGGTTTCTTTAATTTGCGAACGCTATCCAGATATGCCGGTAATCTCGTCCGAAAGTCTTAACAAACTAACAGTGCGCAGCGAGCTTGGTTTGGCCGTTGATGATTTATACACCGTAACATATTCACCCTCCATAATTGACATAAATTTTCAAAGGAGATACGAGGAAAAATTCGGCAATGCTCCAGATATATTCGCTATTTCAGGTTTTGTGGCGATGCATCTGATTACGGAAGCTATGAACAGCGCGCAAAGTTCAAGCGGCGACGCGGTAGCCGCCTGGCTTAGAAGCGTCCAAAATCACGACACGGTGATAGGGCCCATCAGTTACAACGAAAAAACGCGCAACTTTGACGGACAGCCTTTTATCGT
This sequence comes from Spirochaetaceae bacterium, assembly GCA_031281945.1. Classification (GTDB taxonomy): domain Bacteria; phylum Spirochaetota; class Spirochaetia; order Treponematales; family Breznakiellaceae; genus JAIROZ01. The sequence goes on from JAITER010000072.1 coordinate 3,133, forward strand.
CACTCAAATAACAAGGTAGGCGGCATGGAAAAGTTTACTCATGTGGATGCTGGAAAAGCCGTATTTGTACTTACTATTAAAATGTGGCTTGCGCTGGTTACGCTTATACTTGTGATAGGCGGCGGCGCCGTTTGGATGTTTTTCGGCACGTTGCAACTCAAGGAGCGGGTGGAGGGTGTTTTAACCCGCAAGGGGCGGGTGGTGGATATTTACGCCAGGGAGGACGCTTTTTTGCTGGATTTCCCGCTTTGGGAAGGTTTAAGCATTGAGGCTGACGACTGTGTTGTGAGGTTTGAAACGCCCGATTGGTATGAGCGGATAAACGCTTTAACCAGGTCGGGCGCCGGCGCGGCTGAGATTGAGGCGTTGCGGGAAGAACTCATGACAGTCACCCGGATTAGGTCTCCCATAACAGGGATTGTCGAGAACGTTTATGTACGCGCCGGTGATTTTGTGCAAAAAGGGCGGAAACTGGCGACGATTTCGGAGCAGACGAACAACAACAAAGCTACAGAATGTCTGTTTTTTGTGCCTATGAACCGGATTCACAGCATTACGAAAGGGCAGACCGTTAATGTATACCCGCGTTATGTAGATAAAGCTAAATACGGAAACCTCACTGGAACGGTCGCGTTTATCGGCGAGTACCCTGTAACGTTTCAATATTTACGGGGCGTTATGGGCAACGACAAACTTGCGGAGTCTTTTCTTGAAAACGGAGAGCATTATCAGGTTGAAATAATTCTAAAGCGTTCTTTTAAGAACCCGACCGGTTACGAGTGGACGTTATCAAGCGGGCCTGGGAAATCTTTCGGCGCTTTGACGCTATGCTCCGCCGAAGTGATTACCGGAGTCTACCGCCCTATTGAGGTTTTCTGGAAATGAAATCAGGCGAAGAAAACATAAAAAACCAAAACGCCATAATTTTTCCTTTTCTTTTGCGGTACAAAGCCGGCGTTTTTTACATTTTTATCATGGGTTTGATTTTGCTGATTCCAGCGGCGATGTCGCCCGCCTTTAAGAAAACGTTTTCCAATCATGTTTTGGATGACGCGGCGGAAAATTGGCTTCAGCCGGTTGTATTAACCATGCTTGCGGCGGCCTTTGTCGGCGGCGCAGCCTCCTATCTCCAAAAAAAATGTTCGATGCTATTATCGGAGCGCATAGAAACTGAATACGCCGTAAAGTACATCAGAAATATGCTTTATGCGCCGCCGCGCGCCGCCGATGAGTTTGAACATCTGTCGAAAATTTACGCGGGCGGGAAGGTTGCAAAAATTGTAACACACGATCTTTTAAACGCTTGTTTCGCCTTTATAAGCGTAGCTATATATGTGCCGCTAATGTTACGTGAAGACGTCTTTATGACATTTGCGGTTCTATCTCTCACGGCGGCGTCTATCGCGCTTTCGTTTCTACGCCGCGCGATTCCGCCAAAACGCGCAGAAGGCGGAAACACGGCGGCGGTCTCGGAGAACGCGGCGAAACGGCTCTGCCTATACGGGATTATGGACATATCCGCGATTAAGGCCGCCGTCCTGGAAAGCCGTTTTTTTTCGCAACTAATTTCCGCCCGGAATTCTTACGCGGCTGCGTCTGTTGAAGGGGAGCGGCGGCGCGCTTATGAACCGCTTGACGCCATAAGCCAAATTATTTTTATGAATTTTCTTCTGTTTTTCAGCGCGCTTAGGATAACCCAGCGTAATTTTACCGTCGGTTCATATCTTGCGTTCCAAACCTATGCCGCGATGCTGTTTCAACCTATGCAGACGCTGGCTTCCATAAAAACAGCGGCTGACGCTTTAAAAACGAATCTGGTTTTTTTGAATTCAAAAACACACCGCGAAGTTTCGCTTGACGAAGAATGTTCAGTCAACAGGAACGGAGCCGGCCTGCGCGTGGACGCCGTGAGTTTTTCGGTTGCCGGAGAAAGCGCGTCATTCAGGGAGCTTTCTTTTTACGCGGAAGAAGGGGCGCAGGTGGCGGTCGCCGGCGGGTCGGACGCCGCCAAAACCGCGTTTTTGCGCCTGCTCGCCGGGTTGGATTCCCCGGACGAAGGAAACATTACGGTTGGCGGGGTTCAGGCGAGTGCGGTAAGGCGGATGGAAGGGGACGAAACGATAGGTTACGCCGCGCGAGCGCCGGTTTTTTTTGACGCCGCGTTACGCGACAACGTTACGTTTTGGGATTCAAGCGTTTCGGACGAGGCGGTTCTCGCCGCGCTTTCACTCGCCGGACTGCCGGCGGATGTTTTCGCCGGCGGTTTGGAGCATATTATTATTGATAACGGGCAAAATTTAAGTTCCGGCGAGCGCAGGCGAATAGAACTGGCCCGCGCTCTTCTCCGCAACCCTAAAATACTGATAGTTGATGATATTTTGTACCGCATGGACGAAAAAAGCCGCGATGCGTTTAAAAAAGAACTCAAGTCGCGCGGCGTAACTTTGATAGCCTCCTCTGAATCATTCGTTCAGGCCGGAGACGCCGGTATAATTGTGTCGCTCAATATGAGCGGCCCGGAGACGGGCGCATGACGGGGCGGGCTTCAACCGGGATTTATATTAAAACTTGCGAAACGTTGTGCCGTCATTTCCGCCTGGAGATGTTCAAAACCGGCAATGAACGGGACGCATGGGAAGAGATTTTACGAAACAGCGGACTTCGCTATACAGAGACCGTGCTGGAAGGCCGCTGGTGGAAGGGGACGCACGGCGCGTTTTTAGGCGAGCTTGACGACGGTTCGCCCGTAGCAATTCTACCCTCACGTCTTTTTGGTTACGCAATATACAACTCCGTAGACGAAAGCCGCATCCCCGTGAACGCCGCGACCGCGAAACGCCTGCGTCCGGCGGTTTACACCATCTACCGCACTTTTCCGAAAGGCCCCGTCAATTTTAGTTCGGTTATGCGCTTTATTTTAGCCGAGCGCATCGGCAAAGAAATTTTTCTTATAGCGCTGTTTGGTTTTTTAGCTTCGCTTATCGGCGCATTGCCGCCTATAATAACGGCGCAAATTTTTGATGATTTCGTCCCCGGCGGGATGCTGGGCATGATCACGCAAGCGACTGTCATCTTGCTTTGTTTTAACACGGCTCAAATGCTGTTTCACATAATAACCAATATCGGAGCCTCCCGGCTTAAGGCTAAAGCCGGTTTGTCGCTGGACGCGGCGGCGCTTGACCGCATCCTTTCGCGGGATATGTCTTTTTTTGAGGGAAGAACCGCCGGAGAAACATTACGCGATATAAATGCGGTTGGCCGTCTGCGCGAGCTTATTTCTCTTGGCGCGGTGAAAGATATTTTGACGGGCTTCTTTTTCTTTGTTAGCGTAGCCGTAATGTTCAACCTTAACGCGAGAGCGGCGCGTTGGAGTATGCTTATATTTTTGCCGTTTATTATCGTATGCGCTATCATTCTGGCCGGATGTTTCAAGCTACACCGGATGCGGCTTGCCAAAGAGACGATTTGCGAATCTGTTAATATGCAGGCGTCCAGGAACGCCGCGCGCATACACGACGCCGGCGCGGAAGAACGGGCGTTTGCGGTTTGGCTGGACGCCGAAAATCAAAAACGGCGCGTTTCCATGGACATTCAAACAAAGCAAAATTTACTTTTAGCCTTCCTGCAAATGTTTAAACTTGGCGGCATGGCTTTCATGTTTCTTATCACCGCCAGGTCGGGCGTAACCGCCGCCGTTTTTGTGGGATTTTCCAGCGCTTTCATGATGGTGCAATCTTCGTTGACGGCGGCGGTTCGCGCGTTGATGAAGGCGCCGGAATTTTGCGCGCTTTGCGCGTCGCTAAAACCCGCGTTGACGGGTCTTAAAAAGCACGGGAGGCTTTGCCCGCGCGACATTAAACCGGAAGTCGAGGTGCGCGGTCTTTCGTATTTTTACGGCGATTTTGGGAAAAGCGTTGTGAACGACGTCTCTTTTTCCTTGCGCAAAGGCGATACGCTTGGAATTTACGGACGGTCTGGAAGCGGAAAAACGACGCTGGCTAAATTGTTGCTGGGCCTGTACAAACCTAAAGCGGGGCGTATCTCCATTGGCGGTTATGAAAACAATTCTCTTGACCCTGTGTATATGCGCAGGCAATGGGGGATTGTTACGCAAGAAAGCGGGTTAACCGCGGTGAGTCTTTACCGTTTTTTAGCGAGCTCTTTCGAAATCGAGGAAGATTTGATATATGAAGCGCTCGCTAAAGTGAAAATGGCGGATCAAATTCGTCTTTTGGGCTTGCGGACTCGCGTAGAATCATGCGGTTTTTCAAAGGGCGAAATGGAACGGTTGATGGCGGTGCGAATCATCCTTGGACGCCAGCGCCTCGTCATTTTTGACGAACCAACCGATGAAACAGCGTTTAACGCGCTCCTCGCTTTGGACGCGGCGAGAATTATAATGACGGATAACAAGCGCTTCCTTGAACAATGCGGCAAGATTATCCGTTTATCTTAATTGGGTTTGACAACGCAAGCCGAATCGCCGGTTAACGTAAAAACAATAAAGTTATTATTTAGAAGCCTCAAGTTTCCGCAAGCTGAACCAAGCCCGGCTTAGGCTCAATCAACTTACGCTAAAAACGGGTTTACAAGGCTTTAGCCTAAAAACCGCTTTCCTTTCATAACGGGCCGGCCATGAAAACGCGGATTTTAAGGCGGCCCAGTTCACAGCGCCTCTACATTGCGGCCATATTCTGCTTTAAGTGAAGAAGAAGGCCGCTACACATCGGGATGGCGGTATATTGCCGTGCGGCGGGCTGCGCCATCCTAAAATTTGACAAAGCGTTTTGGCCATGATATATTATTCGCCACTCATGCGTAAATTTAAATAGGAGAAATTTATGAAAACTAAGAAAATCGCGGTTATTTTTACGGTTGCGGCCGCGCTCGCCGTTCTTTCGGCTTGCGGGGGCTCCCGTAACGCAAAATCATCTAAAATTAAGGCCGGAGAATTAATTCCAGGAATTGAGCCTAAAGTTACAGCATATATAAGAACATGGCCGCTTGGATCCGATGAAGTTGAAAGAAGCAAAGGAATCCGCTGGACCGCCGAGCAGATACGCGGTGAGTATCTTGAAGAAATCATCATATCTTTTGGGACAATCAACCAAACCGATAAATCCACAATAATATTTGCGGATTTACCTGTTGACGGTTCGTGGGATTTATGGGGAGAATCAGCAAAACTCAAACAAATATGGCCGCATCTAAGACAGAATCTTTCGATAGGCGGCTGGGGCGCTGAATTTTCAGACACGGCGGCGGACCCATTTGCAAGAACGGCGTTTATCACCAATATTTGCGATTACCTTGAGCGATACAATCTTGACGGCGCCGACATTGACTGGGAATATCCCGTGGGGCCGGACTGGGGGCAGGAAATAAAAAGCCGTCCGGAAGACAGGCATAATTACATCATTCTTTTGACGGAACTCCGCGCCGCGATGGATGCGCTCGGCCAGAAAACCGGCAAGCGTTACGGGCTTTCCGCTTGCGTCCCCGCAAGCCCGTGGTGGGTGACGAAGAACGACGCTGTTGCGGCGGCGAAAATTGTGGACAACCTAAAACTAATGGCTTACGATTACTACGGCGGCTGGAGCGCGACTACCGGGCATCTCGCCAATTTGTGCGCAAACCCGTTGGATCCGGCGGGAGACCTTTGCACTGTTCAGGCTGTCGACACTTATTTAAATGCGGGAGTTCCTCCAGAAAAAATTGTACTGGGTTTCGCTTTCTACGGCAGAGCCTGGAAAGGCGTTGAGGATGGCGGCGCAAACGGTTTGTATCAGAAATATAAAGAATCAGCATATCCAGACGGGCTTGTATGGCCTCAAATCAAAGAATTGATTAAAGACGGCGGGTACACCCGTTATTGGGATGACGCGGCCCGCGCTCCGTTTCTCTATAACGGAGATATTTTCATAAGCTACACAGACGAAGAAGCGATTAAAGACATAGCGGCGTACGCAAAAGAAAAAAAGCTTGGCGGTGTTATGGTCTGGGAATACGCGCAAGATATGGACGGCGATCTTTTCAAAGTTTTAAACGAGAGCATACAGTAATTTCGCTGTTTTTTTGCGACCGGCCCTCAAACGCGCTTTGTGTATAGAAATGAAATGCACCCCGCCTCTTTTGACATATAGAGCGCGTGGCCATTTCGCATAACGTTTATTTGACGGCGGTCTTTGTTCTGGAAAAGGCCCTGGCGCGTTGCTTTTTACAAAGGCTCAGGCGCGCATCCTAAACATGGCGGCAACGGGATTTTAATTTACAGTAGCTTTTGGATAGCCGTCAAATTGTAAAATGAGCGCGTAAACGCGCTCCGGCGGGTTGCCGGGCGGTTCCGCTATTTCCGGTTCGGAATAGTGTTAGCTTAATGCGGCGCCTATGGCCGTTGTATATTCGCCGTGAGACGGGAATTCAAAAGTTATCCCATACATTGCGGCTATTAAATCCAAAGTTTTTTTGCCAAAATGGTTGTCGCTTCCGCTTCCTGTCACCACAACGTTTAATACGCCTTTGCTTTTCGCCGCGAAAACTGACAACACGCCTATTACCTGGTAAACCATATTTAGTATGCCTAAAGCTATATCCTCGTTTTTCGCGGTGTCCAGCACTTTCCCAAAGTTGGCGACTGTCGCTTCGGGGCTTAGAAAACTAAGGTTTGTGTCCATTATATCTTCCAGCAAAAGATCCACCTGGTTTAGGTTTCCGTGTTCCGCAAGATCCATTACGCCGTTAAACGTGCTGGTTTGTATAAGTTTTTTGGCAAGACCCAGCACGGCGCCGCCGCCAACGCCGGAGCCGCCTACATGGGTGATTTTATCTTTAGCGGCGTGAATCATAACCGTTCCGGTGCCTATATTTGTAATTATTATTTCATCGCGATTCACCTGAAACATCGCGCCTTTGCCTATAGCCGTAAATTCATCAATTTTTTGGGTTTTTATCCCATAAATGTCTGAATTTATTCTGCCGGCGCCCACTCCGGTAATATTGATTTTTTTAATCTCTTTTATATCTATTCCATTTTCCAGAACCAGTTTTCCGAAAGCGCCGGTCGCCGAAGTCACCGCATCCAGAGCCCTTGTTTTCACCATGTTTATAACGGCGCCGTTTTTTGCGGAAACCACTTTTGTTATCGTGCTGCCTATATCTATTCCTATTATCATCCATCGGCCCCCTTGTCATTAGGCGCGGGGCGTTCCCTGGCCGTCAAACGCTCGTACAGTTCGTCACCCACGCATTCTCTCGCGTGCTCGCACCATTTAATACAACTTTTTGTATCATTAAACGCGGTAAACCCGCACTTTTCGCAGACGCTCTTTACATCCACGGAAAAGAAATCTATTTCGCCGCCGCAAACGGGGCAATTTTTGGTAATTAAAGAGGGAGTTCTTATGTTTTCAGCGCCAGGACAACGGTACGTCATGGAATTTCATTTCACCCCAAAATGTATAATATAGTCGTTCAGAATGCAGTTTCCGCAAGCCGCTAAAAACAGCAAGACGCGGAGCGTTTTGCAAAACTAAAGCAAAACTTATTCCCCGCAGGTCGGTAGATAATCAACCAGGTGATTGAACAAGTTCAATTACAGTTTTTAGCGCCGGCGTTACAATTTTCCGCATCTATCTGTACAATTTTACATATCACATGGGCAGTTTAACTTTTCATATAAAAAAAAACAATCAATCAAACGCGCATTCCAAACAGCGTTTTTCGCGGCGCGGCGCTTTTTTTCGCGGCGTTTTTAACGGCCGCCGGCGCTTTAGGTTGCGCGTCCCAGCCGGTTTCTATGTCCAAGTTGGCTTTGGGAACGGTTTGTTCGGTGCGCGTCTACCAAAAAGCTGAACCGTCCGTTTTTACAGCCGTATTTAAAAGGCTTTCGGAAATTGAAGATATTTTCAGCCCGCACATATATTCCAGCAACCTTAATTCAATAAACGAAAATTCCGGCGTTTCCACTGTTCGCGTTCCAAACGAACTGATTTTTGTTCTAAAAACGGCGCTTTACTATGCGGAAATATCAGACGGCGCGTTTAACCCCGCCCTGGGCCCGTTAATACAGCTTTGGGATATAGGCGGCGACAATCCCAGGATTCCATCGCCTGTGGAAATTGAAAACGCCTTGTCTTTATGTTCCTGGCGTGATGTGGAAATAAACGAGGATGATGGAACCGTTTTTTTGCGGAAAGACGGTATGGCGCTTGATTTGGGCGCTATTGTAAAAGGCTACGCGGCGGACGAGACGGCGCGTATCCTTAAAGAAGCCGGCGTAAAAAAGGCTCTTATAGACTTTGGCGGAAACATTTTAGCGCTGGGCGCCAAACAGGAGGCCGGTTTTTTACGAAAAGAAATACTTTGGCGAATAGGCGTACAGGATCCGGTTAAAGAACGCGGCGATTACGTCGCCGCGATAAGCGTTAAAGACGCCACTCTGGTTACAAGCGGCGTTTACGAACGTTTTTTTGAAAAAAACGGCGTCCGGTACCATCACATACTGTCATTTAAAACAGGCATGCCTGTGGAAAATTCACTTGCATCCGTTACGATAATCCAGGCGGCGGACGCAGAATACGCCTCCATGCAAGCCGACGCCCTTTCCACCACAATTTTCGCGCTTGGGTGCGAACAAGGCCCTTCATTTCTGCAAAAATTTCCCGGAACGGAAGCCGTATTCATCCTAAAAACAGGGGAAATTATGGAAACGGACGGCTTAAAAGGCCGCCTTAGTAAATAAAACCAAGCGGCGGCGCCTGGCGCACGAACAAGCTATTATCAGATTCAACTGAAATTTCAGCCGCCGTCTCTCGCCAGTCAAGACTAAAACTTTTTTTCCTAAACGATAAAGGCTTATCCGGCTTCCCGCCGGGTCAATGCGCGGCCTAAAGTTGTCAACGCCGCCGCAAAACCGCGCTGAAGCGCGGCGCGTAATCAGCGAAACACGGGCGTTCTATATTTGCGCCTGGATATTGCCCTTAACAAAAGCAATCAAAATAACATCTTTCCCGGTTTAGGCTAAATTATTGCTCGTCAACAAAACAGAGAAACTGTAAACACGCGAATAATTCCCGGCCGCTCCACATTCAGCCAACCTTTTAGGCCCAGGCCGTAACATAATGCGATTGCGCCGGCAAGCCCCGCCGCGCGGGCCGCGCATAATGGATTTTTAAAAAAGGCGGGTGTTTCAGGCGCGACCGCGCTCTTGCGTTTTCTTTAAGCACGCCTGTTTCGCGAGCGGGCGCGTAAAATGGTGTTTTTTTGCGCATTCATATTTGTTCACCCCGGCCAGGGATGCGGTATTAAAAACATACGCAACTTTTGTCGCGGCAGTGCGCCCGAAAATTAATACGGCGATAGAATTTGCGACAGACGAGCGCCAAATAATAACGAGGAATTTACCGACCGGCCTGTGATAAACACTGCTTGCGGATAAACAACCAGTATAATTAGGTTAGATTTTGTTTTGAGGCGATGCGTCATACCGGAACGCCAAGTTTAACAACATCCGGCAATTAATGACCTGCCGGCCGCCTTTGCCGGCAAGATCGCCTTCTTTTCAGGTTGCGCTATTTATCAGGCTTATATTCAAGCTTTAAGTGCGGGCCGTTGCATAAATCACCAGACAGTGTGAAATAGGCGTTGACATGCTCAGATGAATCATACTTCATTTGGTGGCTTAACTGACGTTTGCCGCTGCCGCGTACGGCCGCCGCCATAACAAAAAGATCGCCTGTTTGCATCTTACTGCTTAAAGCTATCGTACCAGATTTCCAAACAGTAATATTGCCGCTGTCGTAAATTTTTTTGCCTTCGACAGTATTATCCCGCCAGATTTCCAGAGCCGTAACAACCGCCGCTTCATTGTACAGAGTTACCCGGCTAACGCCCACAACAGAATCGGTTGCCAATCTCGCCACTTTTTCTTCTTTGCGCTCCTGGATTTGTTTCGCCTGGAGCGTCAATAAATACTCGACATCCGTCGCCGATTCCAAACTAACGGGTAACTTACGCGCTTTTATAACGTCAAAAAGCTCCTTGGCAATCGCCGCATAATCCAACGACTTGTCCTCACGAAGCCCGTGTAAAAAGGCTTCGCTATAAATCTGCTGTAAATCCTTGTCATTGCGCAATAAATTACGCAAAGTTTCTATGTCTTTTTCTTGTACCATTTGCAACTCCTTTAAAAGTTTAAAATATACTATTACTATGACTTTTGTCAAGTAATTCGAATCAATTTGTCAAGCCGCAAAAGAAACGACCTAATTGCGGGAGGCCGTAATGCCGCCGCCCATAAAAAAGCGGGCGAAACGTCCATTTCCCATGTTTCTCCCCCTAAAATGCGGCGTCCGTCCGCACCGGAAGAACGGCAATCGTTTTATGAAACAGAAAAACGATTATGCGATTAGAAAAAAGGTTGGTGTTTCCAGCGCGACCGCGGCTACGGAACAGGCGCGCCGGAAATTCCACGCGCCCTTTGCAAACGGCTGTATTTTGCTGTAAAATGCGCGGTATGCGGTATTAGCTCATGTGGATAGAGCAACGGCCTTCTAAGCCGTAGGTGGGCTGTTCGAGTCAGCCATGCCGCAAATCATTCATCCTTATTGCAAAATCACCCCCTCAAAACCTAAACGCGAGAATAGCCGCCGCGATTAACGCGCCGCCGCTTTATATAAAACCAATCCGGTTTTTTGAAACAAACCCTCTTACAAACGTCATAAAAACACAAGCGCGTAAAGGCGCGGATGTACGGCTTTTGATATACAAGTTATGAAAACAAAAAAAGCCGTCTTTTTTTCAACCGTCTGCGTTTTTACGTCTGTTTTTTTAGCGGGCGCTTTTTTTTGGGATAAAAACGCCGCGGCGCAAGGAATTAGAATGGAGCAAGACGCCGCTTTGGAATACGCGCCTCAAACACTAAAAAAAAGCGAACCGCCGGAGGCGGCGGAAGAAGGCGCGGGGGAACCGGCGAAAAAAACTCAGGCGGAACTTTTGGAAGAAAGCCCTAAAACCGCGACGGCGTCCGGCGACGTAAAAACCGGATTGCAAACGGAAACGGCTTTGCCGGCGGCAATCGCGGAGACGCCGGATTACGGACAGGCCGCCAACGAAACAGCCGAAGCCGGTTTGTTTACGGATATGGCGGAGGCGGAAAAACCGGCGGAATCTCCCGGCAGGAACACGAGCAGGCAGGCCAGGGCGTTTAGAACAGACGTTTTATGGAGAGCCTCCTGGGTCAAAGACGAAGACCTTACAAACAGGGTGGATTTACGTTTTTACACTCCTGGCGGTTTCAGTTTAAGGGCGGAAGGTTTTGACAAACGGGATTCCGTTTTTTGGGAAGATATAGAAGGCGGGAAAAACAATTTCGGCTTTGCGGCATACCAAAACAAGTTCAATTCCCGCATAGTTTTCGGCCAAATGAACCGTTTCGGCCTCGCCTCCAGAACAAGCGGGATTTGGGGCCGGAGCGTTCCCTTCGCCGAATCGCATCAAAAATCCGGGGCGGATTTAAAAACTTCGTTTACCGCAAAAAAGAACCCGTCCCTTTTCTTTCAACTTGGAAGCCCGTCCATTTTTCCGGTAAGCGTTTTCGCTTCAGTTTTTTCAAATCCGGACTTGGACGAAAAGCCGGACGGCGTAGACGCGACGCCGGCTTCCCGCTGGCTGAAAGACGCCGATTTTTCCGGCGGCGCGTCTTTCAACTTTAACAAAACAAGCGCCCTGAATTTAGAAGGATACTACAAAAAACAAAAATTGCCGGAAAAAAAGACGGCTTCGTGGTTTTCCCGTGAGCCCTGGCTTCCAGAACGTGAATTTTTATTTTACGCGGCTTCCGCCTTTTTTTACACGCCGTTTTTAATCCTGGCCGGCGACGCCGCTTTTTCAAAGTCGTTTGCCTGGGGAAAAGACATTTACGCTAACGCCGCTTTATCGTTGTATATAAAATCGTGGACTTTTTCGATTGCGGCGGACGGGGCGGGAAGCCGTTATATGGGAAAAGACGGGACGACCGAAGGGAAAGGCTTCCGGGCGGCGTCAAAAATTGAATGGCAAGGCGAAAACGGCTCAAGTTTTAAAGCGTCAAGCGCGTTAAGCGCCGCGTTTTGGAACGAACCTTTTACAAAAAGCTCTTCGCAGGTAAATTACCGTCCGCCGTCTTTTAAAAACAGCGCGTTAACCATTTCTTCCGTAAGCATAGCTTTTAAGAGAGACGGGGAATCCCGCCTGCAAATTACGGACGGATACGAAGCCGCGCTGTCTTTCCACGCCGGCCCTTTTACTCCCGCTATAAAATACGGTTTTCAGGGCGCAGCTCAGGAGGAAGCGGGCGGATTAATAATACCCTACCCCGTCCCGGACTCTTATTATAGGGACGTTTCAAAAACACTTTCGCTGGAAACGGCGCTTTCTTATTCTATTTTTTACGCGAAGATTTCCGCCGTGCGGAAAGAAACCGAAAAAAAAGAGGCGGAATGGCGAACCGCATTTTACTGCTCGTTAAAAATCAAAGGCGGGTATTTAAACATAAAACTGGATGAAAAAGAAGACGGCGGCCAATCTTGCTCAATTGGGGCGGGATTTAAATTTTCGATATAAAGACCGTCAACGCCGCGCCAAATGGCAGAGTAGCGGCGGCGTTCCTTGTATTTAAGGTTAGTTTTAAGATAGTCTTATTTTATGGAATTGAAACTTTACAACACGCTAGGCCGTGAATTACAGGTTTTTTCACCTGTAAAAAACGGAGAGGCGGGATTTTACGGGTGCGGTCCTACTGTTTACAACTACGCTCACATAGGCAATCTTAGGGCTTATGTAACGCACGACGTCCTTTGCAGGACGTTAAGGCGGGCCGGTTATAAAGTAACGCACGTTATGAACATCACGGACGTAGGGCATCTTTCCGGAGACGGAGACGGCGGCGACGACAAGATGGTGAAAAGCGCGGAAGAACGCGGCAAGAGCGTTCTGGAAGTAGCCGCGTTTTTTACAAAAGCCTTTTTTAACGACACTCAAAGGCTTAACATCATTAGGCCGGATGTAGTTTGTAAAGCGACTGAACACATCTCCGAAATGATAGAACTTATTAAAAAAATAGAGGCTAACGGGTTTACGTACGAAGCCGGCGGCAATCTTTATTTCGACATATCAAAATTCCCTTCTTACGGCGACCTCGCCTCATTGCGGCTTGACTCATTAAAGACGGGGGCCAGAACCGAACTTGACGTAAACAAACGCAACGGAGCCGATTTTGTTTTGTGGTTCACCAAAAGCAAGTTTGAAAACCAAGCGCTCACCTGGGACAGCCCCTGGGGGCGCGGGTATCCAGGCTGGCATATTGAATGTTCGGCCATGAGCATAAAATATTTGGGCGAGCGTTTTGACGTACACGCCGGCGGGATAGACCACATTCAAATACACCACACCAACGAGATAGCCCAAAGCGAGGCGGCTACGGGCAAAAGCCCCTGGGTTAAATACTGGATTCACAACGAATTCCTCGTTTTGGACAAAGGGAAGATGTCCAAATCCACAGGCGGTTTTATTACGTTGCAAAATTTGATGGACGCGGGTTACGAAGCGCTGGATTACCGGTATTTTTTACTTGGCGGGCATTACAGAAGCCAATTGCAGTTTTCGTACGAAAGTCTGGACGGGGCCAGGAACTCAAGAAGGTCGCTTGCTAAAGAGCTCGCCGCCATAAGCGGAAAAGCCGCTTCGCTTCCCCAGGAGGGCGAAGAAGCCCGCGGCAAAGCCCTTGAATATCTCGCGTCATTCGACAAGGCGCTTGAAGATGACATTAACACGCCCAGGGCTCTGTCCGCGTTGCGTATGCTCGTTAAAGACAGCTCGGTAGACCCGCGAGACGCCTTGGCGGCGGTCTTTTCTATGGACGCCGTTTTAGGTTTGGGTTTAAGGGGCGTTTGTGAGCGGGCGTTAAAAGAAAACGCAAACACGGCGACGCCTGTAGAACGCGCGGAAATTGACGCCCTTATAGCGTCGAGGGCGGAGGCCAAAAAAAACAAAGATTTTAAAAAAGCCGACGCCATAAGGGACGGATTAAAAGCGCGTGGAATTATTTTGGAGGATACGCCGCAAGGCGCCGTTTGGAAAAAGGCGTAAAAAGCGGTTTTACAGGAATTATGTTAAACGAAGAAAACATAGCGGCTTTTTGCGTGGACGGAGAGATAGTTCCGTGCGGCGGCGCTTCCATTTACGGGGGTGAAGCGAAGCCCATTTTGATAGATTCCCGCGAAGGGCGCAAGATGGTTCGCCGCACTTTCGCTTTCGTGTTTTGCGCCGCCGCGCGCCGGGTTTTTAAAGACCGCCTAATACTGGCGGGACAGCCTGTGGAAGACGCCTTTTATTGGACGTTCATCGACGGGGCGCGGCCTTCCGCCGAAGACTTCGCAAAACTGGAAGACGCTTTAAATTCTATTATTCAAGAAAACCAGCCTATTCATGTAAAAAAAATCAGGGTTAAAGAAGCCGCGCCGGTTTTCAGAAAACAAGGTATGGAGGATGCGGCTAAAAGCATAGAAAATTCCGGCGAAAGCGCCGTTGAAATTTGCGAATACGGCGGTTTTTTTGAAATATACCGCAATCCGCTTTTAGAAAGGACGGGCGCCTTGCCGCCTTTCGTCCTTCGGCCTTACCACGAAGGCTTTCTTTTAATCACGGATTGTTCAAAAAAAGAGGCGTATAACAAACCGCCTTCAAAAATTTTTTTAGAACGTGAAAAATACAAAAACTGGAACGAAATTTGCGGCGTAAGGGCGGCGCGGGACTTAAACGCTATTACCACAGCCGGAAGCCGCGAACTGGGTGATTTTATACAATTAAACGAAGTTTACGCGGACGGCTTTTTTTCGCGGGCGGCGTTAAAAATACACGAAAAACGAAACGACGTCAGGATTGCGCTTCTGGCCGGCCCTTCAAGCTCCGGAAAAACCACATCGGCCAAGCGTCTTTGCCTTCATCTTAGGACGTTAGGCTTAAAGCCGGTAATTGTAAGTCTGGACGACTATTATCTTCCACCGGACAAAGTTCCCAAAGACGAAGACGGGCGGCAAGACTTTGAGCGCCCCGAAGCGCTGGATGTGGACTATTTGAACGGTCAGGTTTTAGATTTGCTCGCCGGAAAAAAGATAGTCGCGCCAAAGTTTGATTTTAAAACTGGAACGCGGAGGGAAGGAGCCGTTATACAGCTTAAAAAAGATTCAATTTTATTGCTGGAAGGCATACACGCTCTTAACAACCGTATCGCGGAAGCGGCGGCGGACGATAAAAAATACAAGATTTATGTTTCCGCGTTCACCCAGATAAGGCTTGACGAGCATAGCCGCGTTCCTTCAGGGGACAACCGTCTTTTGCGCCGCATTGTGCGCGACAACCAATTTCGCGGATCGAGCGCCGGTAAAACGCTGGAAATGTGGCCCAGCGTACAGCGCGGCGAAAAGTTGCATATTTTCCATTTTCAAAACACAGCCGATTTTATAATAAATTCAGCTCTGGAATATGAAATAGGCGTGCTTCGCCTTTACGCCGGCCCTCTTTTAAGAACCGTTCCGGTTGATTCCCCGCAACGCGGTGAGGCCGTCCGGTTGCTTAGGCTTTTAAATAATTTCTCCTCAATTTCGCCGCAGCACGTACCAGGCGGCAGCCTGTTGCGCGAGTTTATAGGCGGCGGCGACTTTAAGTACTAAAACCCGCGCCGTTTGCGGAAGATACGCATCCCGGCCGTCTAAAAAGCGCACCGGGGTCGCCGGAAAAGCGCCGGATTACACGAATCAAGACTTAAAAAGCGAATCTTTTTAAAAAGGCGAAATTAAGGCCGCCCCAAAACTGAAACTTTGGGACGGCGGCTTTTAAAAATCGCGATTTTGTAAGAGTCCGCCAAAACCAGCCGGGCTTTGGAACAGGCTCAATTGACAAAATATTACATTTATAATATCCTACAAAAACGATATGAATACTTATGTTTTAGCGGACGGATTTTCCGCTTTTTTTTCGCCTTATATATCCTATTTTTCCGATAATACAAGTAGGTTTATTATCGCGCTTAGGGAACATCTTCTTTTAAGCGGCGAGGCTCTTTTGGCGGCGGGGGTTGCGGGGGTCTTTTTCGGGATTCTTTGCGGTAAAAATAAAACGTTAAACAATATAATCACCGGTTTTTTTTCCGCCGCCCGAATAATCCCAAGTTTGGCCATACTGTTCCTTTGCCTGCCCATACTCGGAACCGGAGTTGCGCCGTCCATAGCCGCGCTCACCTTTTTGGCCGCCCCGCCCATTTTGATTAATACGGCGGCGTCATTCGCGCAGATACCAAAAGCAATGGTGGAAGCCGCCTGCGCTATGGGTATGACCCCCGCGCAAATATTTTTTAGGATTAAAGCCCCGCTCGCCCTGCCCTTAATTTTGGCGGGATTTAAAACGGCGGCGGTGGAGATTATAGCAAGCGCAACCCTAGCCGCTTACATAGGCGGCGGCGGTCTTGGGGTAATCATATTTACAGGCCTGGGCCTTATGAAGACTGAACTGCTGGTTATAGGCGGTGTAAGCGTAGCGTTGCTTTCACTTTTGACGGATTTTTTATTATCCATCCTGGAAAAAAAATTGCGCGTTTATTTATACGGCGCCTAAAACAGTTTTTAAATAAAAAGACGGCTCATCGCGCCGGCAAAAATCCGCCATGCGGCTTTTTGTGAAATTTGACGGGCGGCCAGTTTTTCACCTGTTCTGTAAAAACAGGCGGAAACACGCCCTGCAAAAACAGCTTTAATTAAAAAGCGTATTTGTGAACAACGCGCGTAAGCGCGCTTAAAATTCAAAATACGGCCAATCGCCAAACCGGTGTTTAAGTCTGGAGTTATAGGCTCCGTATTTTGCTGACTTTTAGTTTAAGGAGTATTTATGAAAAACAAAAAAAATTTGTTGCTGTTTTTACCGTTAGCGGCTTTTATTTTTACGGCTTCATGCGCCAAAAAAACAGATTCAAACGTGGTTAGAATCGGTTCCAAAAATTTTACGGAAAATGTAATTTTGGCGGAATTGTACGCTATAGCCCTGGAAGGCGCGGGAATTAAAGTGGAGCGTAAGTTTGACCTCGCGAGTTCGGTCGTCCATACGGCGATTGTAAACAACGAAATCGACATTTACCCGGAATACACCGGCACAGGCTTGCTTTCCGTGCTTAAACTGCCGTTGATTACAGACCCTGACGAAGTTTATCAAACGGTTAAAAATGAATACGAAAAACGTTTCAACCTGGTTTGGCTGGATTACGCGAAAGCCAACGACGGCCAGGGAATAGTTATAACCAAACAGGCTTCGGATAAATACGGAATACTTACAATTTCGGATTTACAAAAAAACGCTGAAAAAATTCGTTTCGCTTCGCAGGGCGAATTTGACGCGAGAGAAGACGGAATTCCGGCGCTGGAAAAAAAGTACGGGCCGTTTAAATGGGCGTCCAGCACCGTGTATTCAGACGCGCTTAAATATCAGGTTCTTTCCAAGGGGGAAGCCGACGCCGCGCCCGCCTACACTACGGAAGGAGCCCTTACAAATGAAGCGTTCGTACTGCTGGAAGACGACCTTTACGTATGGCCGCCATACAACATAGCTCCGGTGGCGCGAAAAAGCGTGTTGGAGGCGAATCCCAAAATAGCGGGAATTCTTAACTCCGTAAACTCAAAAATAGACACCGCCGGCGTTACAAAACTTAACGCGCAAGTTGATATTGAAAAACGCGAGTATACGGAGGTGGCCGAAGATTTTTACAAAAACTTTGTCCGCTGAAAACACGCCCGCGCTTCGCGGCTTTTCGGAAAGCGCGGATTTTTGCGGGCTGTTTCAGGTTCCGGTGGAAGCGGTTGAGGTTTTGGATAAAATCGCGCCCGCTTCAAAACGCCGCGCGCTTTCCGCCGTTAAAAACCCCGCCGCCTTTACCTCGGACGAAATAAAACTGGCGGGAGGAGACGCGCTGGAATTATACCGCGGCGGCTTTATAAACAAGCTGGAAAATGAAGGGCTTTTCGCCCTGGCGGATTTTTATACGCGGTTGGACGTGTTTGTTATATCGGAAAGGGAAGTTTACGAATCGTTTCCGGCGAAGACGCGCAAATCGCTGGATGAGTGGTATTTTGTAAAATACTACGAAAGATTGACGATAAGCGCGGAGGAAAGGCCTACAGCGGACGCCGTGCTTACTTTGGAAGAAGCCCTGGAACGGGTGCGCAAAGAAGACCGCGAAGCCTGCCTTACAAACTGCGACTGCCGCTCACTAGCGGCCTCCATTAACGGTTGCGCCGCGCCGCTTTTAACTTGCATTTCGTTCCGGCAGGGGCCAAACACATTAAAAGACAGGGGCGCCTCCACTCCAATAACAAAAGAAAAAGCGGCGGCGATTTTGCGTAAAGCGGACGAAGACGGCCTCGTACACACGGCGGGCGAATCGGTGATTTGCAACTGTTGCGCGGATTGCTGTTACCTTTCGCGGGCGAAAACAAAACGGGACGCCGAACTAAAAAAAATGGGGGGCGATTTTTTAAGCTGGCCAAAAATTTCAAAACGCATAAAAGCTGATTTTGAAAAATGCGTTTTATGCGGTTTGTGCGAAGAACGCTGCCCGTTCCGCCTTTTTGACTGCGCGAAAAAACAGGTGAACGAAAGCGGTTGCGTGGGTTGTTCGTTATGCGTGAATTTTTGCCCGTCCGGCGCCCTTTCTCTTGAAAAATTAGAGCCGCAACCGCTCCAGTTTAATTTAAGGTTTTAAAACACGGATTTATCGAAGGAATTTATATAAAGGAGGCTGAATTTGACTGCGGTGTCGTTCAAAAATATTACAAAACGTTTTCAAAACGCATCTTATAACGCTATTGAAAACATAAATATTTCGGTGGAAGAAGGCGAGTTTATAACAATAGTCGGGACTTCCGGTTGCGGCAAGACCACCCTGCTAAAAATGATAAACAGGCTTGTGGATTATGACGAAGGCGAACTTGAAGTAAACGGCGAATCCGTAAAAAAAACGGACGCCATACAATTGCGCCGCAGTATAGGTTATGTGATACAACAATCCGGCCTTTTCCCGCACATGAGCGTTTTTGAAAACATAGCCCTGGTTCCGCGCCTTTTAAAATGGGAAAAAAACAGGATAGAAAAACGAGTGGAAGAGTTGCTTACGCTCGTAAACCTGGATTTTTCGGAGTTCGCTTCACGCCGCCCGCAACAACTTTCAGGCGGCCAACAGCAACGGGTCGGCCTAGCCCGCGCTCTGGCCGCAGACCCGTTTATACTTTTAATGGATGAGCCTTTCGGGGCGATAGACGCCATTAACCGCGTCAACCTGCAAAATGAGCTTTTGAGGATTCACAATTTAAAAGAAAAAGGGCGCGGGCGCAAAACTTTTCTTTTTGTAACGCACGACATAAACGAGGCGTTTAAACTTGGAACCCGCACCCTGGTTATGCACAAAGGAGCGGTTATGCAATTTGATTCTCCGGCCAACCTTTTGCGAAACCCGGCGAATGATTTTGTAAGCGCCCTTATAAAAGACGCTCAGGGTTATGTACGGGATGGAGACGGTATATGATAGATTATTTTTTACGCTATCACGGGCGGCTTTTAACGGCGCTTGGCGAGCATTTATTCATTTTGACTGTTACAACCGCTATTTCTCTTGTTATAGCCTCGGTTCTTACGCTCATTTTGCACAGAGCCGGCGATAAAGCGGAACGCGCCGCATTGCGAATCGCAGGCGCCATATACGCCATACCCAGCCTGGCTTTATTCGCCCTGTTAATCCCATTGCTTGGGCTTGGCGTAAAAACCGCCGTTTTTGTGCTCACGCTTTACAATCAATTCCTTCTGTTGCGGAATTTCCTGTCAGGTTTTAAATCCGTTCCAGAACAGCTTGTTGAAGCCGGCGAAGGCATGGGCATGAATTATTTTCAAATTATAACGAAGATTAAAATACCGCTTTCGGCGCCCATAATAATAGCCGGTTTGCGGCTTGCTATAGTTTCCACAATAGGCATAGGCGCCATAGCGGCTGTAATTAACGCCGGCGGTATAGGCGGAGTGCTTTTTGACGGGCTAAGAACCAACAACCCCGTAAAAATTGTTTGGGGGGCGATTTTAAGCGCGGTTTTAGCTCTGGGCGCAAACGCCGCCCTTTTAAAAGCCGAAAATGCGTCACGCTCCAAAATAAATTAGATTTTCGCCCGCGCCATACAGACGCCGCCAGACAAAGTTCCGGCAAAGTTGAAGGGTTGCCGGAATCGCAAAAATTTTGCGGTTTTTACGGCAATGCTATTTCGCCCGGCTTTCTCTGGCGGAGAAAAAAAGCGCGCAACCAGTAACAAACGTAAAAAAATAAGAACTCTCCCCCAAACCCAACAAAGCCGCGTCCGCGGAAAATTTTAAAAGGCTGTAAAATAAAGCCGCCGGAACAAGAGCCGCAAATTTTCCGCGAGCTATAAGGCTTGTTGTAATAGCCGCCCAACCAACCCCGCCCGTAAACCCTTGATGGCAAAGCCCGGCGGAGCCGTAAACAGCGAAAAAACCCGCAAGGCCGGCGAGCGCCCCCGAAAAAGAAAGCGCGTACAGC
Organism: Spirochaetaceae bacterium; assembly: GCA_031281945.1. Classification (GTDB taxonomy): domain Bacteria; phylum Spirochaetota; class Spirochaetia; order Treponematales; family Breznakiellaceae; genus JAIROZ01. Next base: position 23,750 of record JAITER010000072.1, read on the forward strand.
CAATAGTTTTTGCGCGCGCCGCCGCCCCCAATTCCAGCATAAGCGGCGAAAGCTCCGGCTTCAGCGCATAACCGCATACGGTAACCCGGCGCTGTTTCGTTTACAAAAAAACGGCAGCAAAAAAGCAAAACAATGGACGCAAAAACTGAAACATTTAAATTGGAAGGCGGCAAAATCCGCGCGAATCGCACAGAATCAGGCAATTTCGCCGTAGCAAGAAGGCTCCCTTCAACTCCCCGGAAAGGGCCGCCTATCAGATAGCCTATAACCGGAAAAACCGCGGCGGAAAGCAGAAAAGTGGTGATAAGTTCATTCGCCCCGCAAATCTTTTTTAAAAATCCACAAAGAAATCCCAAAAGAGCGCCGGCTCCGGCGGCGGCGGCGGCCGCTCCTAAAACCGTAAAAACCGGCCCTTCAGGTAAAAAAGCTGAAAAAAAAGGAAAGCAAGCGGCGGAAGCAAACCCGCCCGCATACATTTGCCCCTCAATCCCCATGTTAAAAAGCCCCGCCGCCCTGCAAATAGAAAAACCAATCGCGGCGCAAAGCAAAATTGACGCCCAATCCAGCATATTTCCGGTTAAATAAATGAAACTCACCGGCGCTCCAAAAGAAAACCGCTTTTTAACCTTAAAATCCTGTCGCACACAGGCGTAAGTTCTTCTTCATTTGTGGAAAAAAGTATCACACAAAGACCGCGAGCGGCGGCGGCGTGGATTTTTTTTATTAAAACGCCCCGCTGTTTAATATCCAGACCCCAAAGCGCCTGCGAAACCACCAAAACGGACGAAGCGCCTTCAAGCTCCCGTTCCAGCATAAGACGCTGTATCATACCGCCGGAAAGCGTTCCAAGCGGAGAACGTAACAAGGCTTTAATTTTCGCTTTTTCTTTTATAGCGGAAGCAAAAGCAACTGTTTGCGGCGAAGCCGTCCAAAAATTGTAAAAAAAACGGGTTTCTTTTTTTGAAGCGAACTTATGCACTATAAGATTATCGTAAATTGAAAGATTGCGCGCGCAACCCGCAATCTCATAGTCTTGCGCCCTTCTTCCGCCGGAAGCCAAAAAAGCGCCCCCGTTGCGCCTAAAAGAAAAACAATCCGTAATTTCCCTGTTTTCTATTGTGATTTTACCGTGAAAATCAACCGCCGCGCCGCCCGCGATTCCAAAACCGCAAACCGCCGTCTCAAGCGCTTCCAGACCGTCCGCCTTTAACCCGAAAATTCCAAGCGTCCGCCCCGGATAAGCCTTAAAACTCACCCCCCGCAACGGCGCGTTTTTTTTAAAAGAGCAAAGGTTTTCAACTTCCATTTTAGGCGCCTCCGGCTCCCCGGCTTCGCCTCCCGCAACACTTGCAAAAGAAGCCTCCCCGTCTATAGCGCTCAAAACCGCCGGGTTTGGGAACATAGCCTGCAAAAGCTCTTTTCTGGACCAATCTAAAACATTCCGGCTTTCAACAACGCGCCCCTCGCGCATAACGGTTATACGCGAGGCTAAATCAAGCGCCTCTTCTATTTTGTGAGTTATAAGCGCTATAGCATAGCCGCGGACGGCCAGCCGTTTTAAAAGTGAAGCGAAAAGAGCGGATTCTTGCTCGTTTAGCACGGCTGAAGGTTCATCAAAAACAAGACGGCGGGAGCCGCGCAACAAAAGCCTTAAAACAGCCGCCTTGTGCCTTTCACCATCGCTTAATTCTTCGGTAAACGCATCCAGCGGAACAGTAAGGCCGGACTCATCAATATGCGCGGCGAACATTTTCCTCGCCCTGGAAGCGGAGTAAAAAAAGCCGCCGCAACCTAAAAAAGCGTCTTCCCACACCTTAAAACCGGCGCAAAAAGAAGGCCGTTGGCTAACCATGCCAATATTGAGACGTCTGGCGGATAAGGAGGTAAGTTTTTTTTTATTGCCGCCGTTACAAGAAACCGTCCCAGAGGAAGCTTGAATAAAACCCGCTAGAATATGCATTAAAGTTGATTTTCCCGCCCCGTTTTCACCCAAAACAACATGAACGGCTCCGTCTTCAAGGGTAAAATCAACTTCGTTAAGCGCGTTTTTTTTCGCGCCCGGAAAAATTTTGCAAACGCCTTTAACTTCAATCAAGAATTAAAAGCCCTTCTTTTATTTGATTTATCATGGCGCTCTGCTTTTCGCGCACAAGCGGGTCTGTGTTTTCCAGGTAAAGCGGGTCGTCTTCTATAAATTGAACGTAACCGTCTCTTACTCCAACCGTCTCCGCTTCGCCAAACGGAAGCTCGCCTTTAAAATAAAGATTAAGTTTGTCGTAAACCGCATTTTTTTGCAAAAGGGCGCAGGATCCGGCTATAACCCCCGGACGAATAGAATAACCGTTGCTGTCAAACCAAATAACTTTGGCCCCGCTCTCGGCGGCTTTCTGCACCACTCCCTCAGACGCGGAGCCGGCCACAGGCAAAATCACCTTAACCCCGCTGTTTATCATAGCCCCGGCAAGCTCGGCGGCCTTTTGCGCGTCAAACCAGTTGCCGATAACGCTGTAACTAAGGCTCAAAGAAGGGCTTTTTCCAACCTCCCCTGACGCGGCGGCGGCCCCCTCCAAAAAAGCCGGCTTTATAACTTCGGTTAGCGCCGGATATTCCTGCGCGGCGATAAGGCCGACAGCCGAAGCTTCGGAACTTAACAAGCCGGCGAGATAACCCGCCATAAAACCCTGCTCCCTCTGGTTGTAACACAAAGTGTAAACCGCCGGATTCGCGGCAAGTTGCGCGTCCATAAGCAAAAAACGCTGTTCCGGGAACTTTTTGCTTATTGTCTCCACAAAAAAAGGCATTGACGGATTGGAGGACACAATTAAATCGTGCTTTCCGCCGGCGGTAAGAAGCGTAAGCTTGTCTTCCCACTCAGCTTGATTATAACCGGCCTCCACAACTAGAAGTTCGTAATCCGCCCTCTCGCCCACAGCCTGCCGCGCGCCTGAAACAAGCTCGCTATATATTGGAGAACCCGCAGTCATTCCCGGAATAAAAACCGCGATGCTTTTAACGTTTGCCTTTTCACGTTTCGGAGCGCAAGACATCAACAAAACAGCCGCAAAACCCGCACAAAAAGCGCAAAAGATAAGTTTTTTATTTTTAATTGCCATAAGAAACAGCATATCCAGGTTTTATTCCGACGGTCAACAGGCGGCTGTAAATAACCGGCAGTTAAAATTACACCGCCAAAGCCTCAAAATAACGGCTTCGGGCAAGCTACAACGCTTGCCGCCAAAAAATCATGCGTCGGAAAAGGTGTAAAAAAGCCGAAAAAGGAAGCAAAAGCCGCTTGCAATGCTCTAGAACGCGGGCTGTAATTTTGCATAGTCTTACATAAGCAACCGCATATTGGACTTGTTCGCCAACCCGGTTGGTTGTCGCCCAAGTCTTGCAAAATGCCTGGCATTTTGCGTTTTCAAGCGGAAATTGTCCAAGCCATGCTTGGCTTGCTGAAACTTGAGGTTTCCGAACAACTCTATTTAATGGTTTAGGCGATTTTTTTATTTTTAATCAGGATATAAAGTGAACGCTAGATTTAATAATGAATGCGGCTATACAATTGAAACCGGATTTCAAAAAAGAACACACACTTATTGAGGACGGCGTTAGGCGGCGGATGTAAAACTGCGTCTGGATGCGTAGGCTCTGAAGGGCGCGCCGGGAAAGTATAGAAATAATAATTGGACTTGTTCGCAACCCGGTTAGCCGGCAAGTCTTTGCGAAATGCGGGAGGGTTCGCGTTTTTAAGCGGAAATTGTCCAAGCCATGCTTGGCTTGCGGAAACTTGAGGTTTCCTTACAACTCATATTAAATATGGAGGCGTCAATTTATGAATGAAGTTAAAGAACGGGGCAACATAATCATCGGGGCCCTTAAAGAATGCGTATCAAAAGAGGATATAGAAGATACATTTAATAAATATGATATACCGGAACTTTTACAGCGTGTAGACTACCTTAACGGGGCTATGGGAAACCCGCAAACTTTTTTTTCGTCAGAAGATATACAACCGGAGACGTTATACGAAATTACAATCAGTATGTTTGTGGCCGGCTCGTGGAAGCTCGCCGCGCTTTATGAAAAGGCAGGATTTTAGCCGCTATGAATGAATTTAAAATAACGCCGGAGAAAAAAAAGGAACTAGCAAAAGTTTTTAATACGAACATCGAAACTGTAAATCTTTTGGAAAAGGTTTATAGCGAGCTTGACATAACCAGTCAATATTTAGCGCACGTTATCCGCTCAATGGAATCGAGTATGCGAAAAATAACCGGTAATCAGCTTTTTAGTATAGTTTGCGAGCCAAGTCTTAGCGGCGCAAACATCGGCTCCGCTCAATACTTTTATAAAAGGTTTTTTGTTGTTCATTTCAATCCCGCTATGCCGGAAAAAGAATTGCGGATTTATCTGGCGCATGAATTGGGACATCTTTTTATTACCGCCATTGTTAACTATACGAATGATCCCAGTAAAAGACGGGTTTCCGATAAAGACATGGAGCCGCTGTCCTCCATTTTTGGCGTATTTACAATGGCCGATAAAAATGATTTTTACAGAAATGTTAAAGAGGCGCCAATAAATCATAGTTCATGGAATGAAATGATAGAATCCTTCCTTTCCCTGAAAGCAATAGAATCGTTTCCGTCTAAAAATATTTAACCGTCTGATATAAGGCTGGCGGCGTTTGTAAAAGGCGGAAGGGGCGGGTTTTCCATAAAGTCAATGTTGGCGGCGTTTGCGCTGACTGCAAGCGGTTGCAAAATCTGGAAGCTGAAGAAAACCATTTTAATCGAACCATGCTTGCGTAACAGTATTACCAAAGCATGGCGGTTAACGAAGCGCCGGAATTAGTAGAAATAATATACGATGACGCCGTAAAATATATACGGTTCTTTTTCTCTTACCCATACATCATTTGTATCAAGATCATTCATAATAACTATATTAAAATATAATATTGAAGAACAAAATCACCTTTAACTTTAAATAAAGGTGGAAACCAACCCTTTTGATTTTCAGATGCATCCATCAGAGATTTCCATCCGGCATATTCATTTATGGAAGGCAAATTCTTAGTCCGCTAAATCACGGATAATTTTGCCGACAAAAAACCAGAGATATGGTATACTTGGATTTCAAGGAGAACATAATGAAAGGAATGAAATTTTTAAAGTGTTTTGGTATGGCGTTGCTGGTAGCGGCGTTAGGAACGGTTTCGTGCGCCAAAAAGGGCGACGACAAGATTAAAATCGGCGTCTCGATGCCCACGCAGAGTCTTCAGCGGTGGAATCAGGACGGGTCGAACATGAAAGCCCAGCTTGAAACGGCCGGTTATCAGGTTAACTTGCAGTTTGCGGGAGACAACGACATCCCGACACAGGTGAATCAGATTGAAAACATGATTACCGGCGGGGTGAAGATTCTCGTTATCGCGGCTATCGACGGCTCGGCGCTTACCGAAGTTCTGAAACAGGCGAAAGAAAAGAGCATTCCCGTCATCGCCTACGACCGGTTGCTCATGAACAGCGACGCGGTGAGTTACTACGCTTCGTTTGACAACTTCAAGGTCGGCGTCCTGCAAGGTTCGTACATAGAATCCAAGCTGAACCTGAAGACGGCGGAAGGCCCCTTCAATATTGAACTGGTTACCGGCGCACCCGATGACAACAACGTCAACTTTTTCTTTGGCGGCGCGATGTCCGTGCTCAAGCCCTACATTGACAGCGGCAAACTGAAAGCGCTCTCCGGTCAGACGTCGCAGGCTCAGGCGGCCACGCCCAACTGGTCGACGGAAGAGGCGCAGAAGCGTTTTGAGAACATCATCACCTCCGTCAAGTACGGCCCGAACGGCGTGAAGCTCGACGCAGTTCTCTGTTCCAACGATTCGACCGCGAATGGCGTTACCAACGCCCTAGTGAATGCGGGTTATACAAAGGATAACTTCCCTATCCTCACCGGTCAGGACTGCGACAGGCCTTCCGTAAAGAACATGAACGCCGGAACTCAGGCGATGTCCGTGTTCAAGGACACCCGCACCCTCGCCAGCAAGGTTGTCGAGATGGTGAACGCGCTCGCAAAGGGCGAAGAGCCTCCGGTCAACGACACCAGCACCTACAATAACGGCGCCGGCGTCATCCCGTCCTTCCTCTGCGACCCGATCGTTGTGGAACCCAAGGATATTCAGGCGGCGTTGATAGACTCAGGCTATTACAAGCTTGCCGATATTCAGTAGATAAGGCTTCCCTCCGGCGGGGCCGAGGCTCCAAACCGGGGGGCCCGGGGGCCGCTCGGCCCCCCGGCGGGGTGTTGCGGGGCAGAGCCCCGCAGAGGGGGTAGCGTAGGACGCTTGCGTCCGGAGCGAGGGGGAGACTTCCCCCCTTTCCCCTTCTCGCTTCCTACGCTCAAGAATCGCAAAAAAAGGACTATATATGGCGGACAACATCCTTGAAATGAGGAATATAACCAAGACCTTTTCCGGCGTTACCGCGCTGAAAAACGTGAATTTCGCCGTACAACGGGGCGAGATTCACGGAATTGTGGGCGAAAACGGCGCGGGAAAGTCGACGCTTATGAATGTGTTAAGCGGCGTGTATCCGGCGGGCAGTTATTCGGGCGAGATAATGCTCGACAACGAAAAATGCGAGTTCCACACGATAAAACAGAGCGAGCATAAAGGGATCGTCATCATTCATCAGGAGCTGGCCCTCGTGCCTTACCTTTCGATAGGCGAAAACCTGTTTTTGGGGAACGAGCGCGGCAGTTTTTTCAAGATTGACTGGGACGCCACCTATATGAAGGCCGCCGAATTTCTCGAAAAAGTGGGGCTTCATGAATCGCCTCATGCCTTGATAAAAGACATCGGCGTGGGCAAACAGCAGCTTGTCGAAATCGCGAAGGCCCTGGCCAAAGACGTGCGGCTCCTGATACTGGACGAGCCGACCGCCAGCCTTAACGAGACTGACTCGGAACACCTCCTGGAATTATTGAAGGAATTGAGGAAGGCGGGCGTCACCTCCATTCTCATCTCCCACAAACTCGGCGAGGTGGCCGCCGTTGTTGACAACATCACCGTAATCCGGGACGGCGAGGTCATCACGACGCTCGACAAGAAAGAGGGCTTCCGCGAGGAGGACATCGTGAGCGCCATGGTGGGCCGGAGCCTCTCGAACCGCTTCCCCAAGCGGACGCCCCAGATTGGCGAGGTGGCGCTCGAAATAAAAGACTGGACGGTGCACCACCCGCTTTACGAGGGGAAGATCGTCTGCAACAACGTGAGCTTCAATGTCCGTAAGGGCGAGGTTGCCGGCATAAGCGGCCTAATGGGCGCGGGGCGGACGGAACTCTTGCTCAGCATCTTTGGCAGGAGTTACGGCGCGAATATCAGCGGGCGGATGTTCCTAGGCGGGCGCGAAATACAGTTGAAAAACGTGCGCGAGGCCATCAAAAACAAGCTGGCATACGTAACGGAAGACCGCAAAGGCGACGGCCTTGTGCTGTCAAATCCCATATCCAAGAACACGACGCTCGCCCGGATGGATAAGGTGAGTTCCCGCGGGATTATAGACAAAGACCTCGAAATAAAGGTGGCGGCGGATTACCGGGGCAAACTGAACATCAAAAGCGCAAGCGTCTTGCAGGAGGTCGGCAGTCTTTCCGGCGGGAACCAGCAGAAGGTTTTGCTAAGCAAGTGGATGTTCGCCGATCCGGAAATCCTGATACTGGACGAACCGACACGCGGTATTGACGTCGGCGCGAAATACGAGATTTATACGATTATCAACGGACTGGTCGCGGAAGGGAAAAGCGTCATTCTGATTTCTTCCGAAATGCCCGAAGTGCTCGGCATGAGCGACCGCATTTACGTGATGAACGAAGGGCGTATCATCGCCGAGTTGAAGGCGGAAGACGCTTCGCAGGAAATAATCATGCAGGCGATTCTGGACTCCGAAAAAAATTAGGAAACGAGGAATAGAAAGGGATTAAAATGGCAAACCAACTAACAAACAATAAACAGGCGTTAAAGAACGCGCTCACGCGGAACACGATGCTCCTCGCGCTGGTCGTCGTGATGTTGTTTTTTCAAGTTTTGAT
>JAITER010000024.1 GCA_031281945.1 Spirochaetaceae bacterium
ATGTCAAGGATGAAGTTCGTTTTCCCCGCCGGGCCCTTCGCCGGGCGGTGAGGGCGCTCTATTTAGAGTTTGTCCGGAACGTTCCGTTGTGCGTTTTGCGGCCATAAAAAAGGCGTTTGCGCCGCCTGAATCGTCATTGGAACAGCCTAAAATACCATCAATTAATTTGACAATCATCATAAATTGATATAAATATTTTTAATTAATTTGACAATTCGCCCGCGAATCATTATACTTGCTTCCTAATCAATGAATTCCAGCGCGGCTTATTGAGCGATCCATTTTTATTGGCGTTCATAAAAACACAAAAAGATTAGAATAATTATAGCAGGAGTAAATGATGAAAAAATTGTTTTTTGCGTTTGGTTTGATTTTATGCGCACATTTCTCGGTTTTCGCGCAGACCCCCCTTCCCGGTGAAGTTGGAACTGAAACTGAAGCAGGGCCGGTTGAAAAAGCCTCGTCCGGTTTTGATAAAAGAGCCTTCGTAGGCGGATCTATGGGCGCTTTTTTTAGCGGCGGTTTGGAAGTCGGCGAGTTGCTCAGCGGCGCTAAAGGGGTTGAGGTGCGCAATATAGACATGGAAAGCGGCGGAAGCCCCGCGGGATTTGTAATGGAAGCTTTCGCCGGTTATCAGCTAACGCCGGCGTGGGCGGTGGAAGCGGAAATAGCTTTGGCCGTGTCCGGCTCAAAAGTGGAAAGCTCTTATTCCGAAAAAAAATATTATACGAGCTCCGAGGGTGGTAAAACTGTCACCGAATACGACAAATTAAAATACGGCGGTTTTTTTTCGATTGACGCGGGGGGTGTTTATAGGTTCTTCTCCAGTAAAAAATCAGCCTTTATTCTCAACGGCAAATTCGCCGTGGGAGTGTTGGTTTCTGACGGAGGGCTTAGTTACGAAACTATAAACGGCTGGGATCAATCAGGAACGAATCCGGGCGCGAAATATCAATCAACCCGTCTTGCGGACCCGGCGACTGGTTTTTTTATTAAACCCGGATTTGATATTGGGTTTGGCGGCGGCGGCGTGCAGGCGCTTATAAACGTCCACGCAAAAATATTGCCCGCGCATTTTTCATATAAACCGGAGGCGGTTATAACCGACGGTTCCAACCACCGTAACATCAGTTTCGCATCCCCGCAATGGCTAATTCCCAGCGTAACTTTCGGCATTAAATATTTTTTCAAAAACGCCGGCTAAAACTTAAGGCTGTCCCAAAACCGGAAGTATTGGAACAGCCTCAATTAACCAATGACTTTTCCCGCGCCAGATTATACGGATGACAGCGTTGAAGTTACGCCGCTTTCCCAATGATTTCGGCGCGCGCGGCTTGATTTAGCTGTGTGGTTTGGTATAGGTTTTATGCGAGAAATCTAACCCCCCCCCCCCCCCGTCTGAGTGTCTTTAATCTGTTTTTATTAATACTGCCTCCCTAAAAACGCGCCTGTAAAAATCAGGCGTGAACAGTGTTTGCGTTTAAATTTAAGGAGGGAAAATTGGAAAATGTAAATGAGCCGTATAAAATATCCGTAGTAATACCATGTTTTAACGAAGAAGCCGCTATTGAAGCTATTTACAACGCGACATTAAAAGCCGCCCTGCCTGCGGGTTGTGAAATTGAGTTTGTGTTTGTTGACGACGGCTCAAAAGACGGTACGCTGGATGAACTGCGGAAACTGGCGGCTAAAGACGGCCGCGTTCATTACATATCATTTTCAAGGAATTTTGGGAAAGAAGCGGCTCTTCTGGCGGGACTGCGGTGGAGCCGCGGCGCGTATACCGTAACGTTGGACGCAGACGGGCAGGATCCGCCCTCGCTGATTCCGCAAATGCTTGAAGCCGTATCTTCCGGCGTTTATGAATGCGCCGGAACTCGCCGGACGACCCGCAAGGGCGAGCCCGCGGCGCGTTCATTTTTCGCCCGCCTTTTTTACGCTCTTATGGGAAAAATTACAGAAGTAGATGTTGTCGACGGGGCGCGGGATTTTCGCCTTATGAATAAAAAATACAGGGACGCCGTCTTGTCTTTGCCGGAACGGAACAGGTTTTCAAAAGGCGTTTTCCCGTGGGTGGGCTTTAAAATAAAATGGTTTGAATACGAAAACATAGAACGGACGGCGGGCGCGACAAAGTGGTCGTTTTGGAAGCTGTTTTTGTATTCTATTGACGGAATAACCGCGTTTTCTTCAAAGCCGCTGGCCGTCGCGTCGTTTATAGGCGTCCTTCTGTTTTTCATCTCCGCCGCTTTTATTGTTTTTATCGCGGTCAGGCGTCTGGCGTATGGAGACCCTGTGGCCGGCTGGGCTTCTACGGCGTGTATTGTGCTGTTTTGTTCGGGCTTTCAGCTTTTTACCATAGGCGTACTTGGGCAATACCTGGCGAAAGTGTATACGGAAGTTAAACAACGCCCGCATTATATTATCAAAGAAACGCGATGAAAGCCGCGAATATTTTCGACCGCGTTTTTTTCAGGTTTATTATCGCCGGAATAATCAACACGCTTGCGGGCTCCGCGATTATGTTCGTTTTTTACAATTTCGCCCATGCGGGTTATTGGGTTTCATCCGCTTGCAACTATTTTATTACAAGCGTTTTGAGTTTTTTCCTTAACAAATATTTCACCTTCGGCGTAAGGCGGCGGAGTTTCGCCATGATTGTTTCGTTCGCTGTAGTAATAGCGCTTTCGTATTTAATCGCTTACGGCGCGGCGAGACCGGCGGTGAATTATCTGCTGGGCGGCGCCTCGCGGAAAGTGCGTGAAAACGCCGCGTTGCTCGCCGGGATGTGTTTATTCACGGGCCTCAATTATTTGGGGCAAAGGCTGTTCGTCTTTAACCGCGGAGACGCAAAAGAGGAGGCGAAGCGTGAAAAATAAAGCGCCCAAAGGTTTAAAGCTCGTATTGTTAGGAGCCTCCATGTTCGGGCTCGCCGGTTGTTTGCTGTTGTTTATTGAACCGGTCTTCAACTCCGCAACCGCGTTTTTCAACAACCCGGATTTTATTCACTTTGTTGAAACAAAGATTGTTCACAAGACTCTGAATCCGCAAAATATAGCAAGACATATCGAAGATTATCTTAATGGCGCCGTTGTAATAACGTTTTTTATTTGCGTTGTTGTTTTAACGCGAATCCTTAAGCGCCGCATAACAGCGGCGGCAAAAGCCGGAAGAATATTTTTTGGCGAATTGGTAAAAACCGGCGCCGCGCTTAAAATCAGGGCCGCGGCGGGAACCCGTTTGTTTGTTTTTCTGTTTTGCGGCGCGGGCGGCGCCGTCTTTTTTATAAATGTTTTTGGAACATTAATACTTGATTTTACTTATACGGACTGGTTGATGGGCGGCGGCGATTTATCCCAGCATTATCTTGGCTGGCGTATGTTCAGAAACTCCGCGTGGAATTTCCCGTTCGGGCTTATGGACAACATCGTCCATCCTTTTAAAGAGTCGGTGATTTACACCGATTCGATACCGTTATTCGCCGTGTTATTCAAACTGGCTTCCGCGGTTTTACCCGTAAATTTTCAATATTTCGGTTTGTTCGGCTTGCTTATTTATTTTTTGCAAGGGGCGGTTTCCGCTGTTTTGGTAAAACGCCTTACGGGTGATACACTGTATTCCATCATCGCTTCCGCCTTTTTTGTATTGTCAACAACTATGATGCAGCGAATATACGGCCACACCGCGCTTGCGGCGCATTTTATTCTGCTTTTGTGCGTATATGTTTGCCTGCCGCAAAAACCGCGCGGCCTTTGGCGCGAAACGTTGATATGGAGCGGCCTGTTTTTTTTAACCGTTGGTTTGCATTTATATTTTACGCCTATGGTCTTTATCTTTATGGCTTTTTATTTTTTTAGGCTATATCTTGAAAAAACAAGGACGCTTGCGCGGCTGCTTGTTTCCGCGCTCTCGGCGTTAGCTGTTATGGCCGCCGCAATGTTCCTGTTTGGAGCGTTTTATTCCCGCGCCGGAGCGAGCGCTGGCGGTCTTGGATCATCTAGCGCGAATCTTAACACGTTGTTCAATCCGGCGGGAACGTCCGCGGTGTTAAAAGATTTAAATCTCGCCACAGACTATCAGTATGAAGGATTCGGCTATTTGGGAGCCGGCGTACTGCTCGCCGCGTTCTTCGCCGTTGTTTATTACGGATTGATGAATACAAAACAGATCGCGCCTTTTATAAAAAACGGCCGCGCTAGAAATAAGACGCTTCCCGCCGTTCTTTGCGTTCTCGCGTTTGTTTTATTCGCCGTTTCGCCTGAAGTTACATTTAATTCCAAAACGCTGTTTGTTTATTATGTTCCTTCCGTTATTCATAAAATCTGGAGCGTATTTCGCTCGACCGGCAGGTTTATATGGCCTGTTATGTATATCATAATGTGCGTTGCGTTCGCCGCGCTGTTTAGGGCGGCCGGGCGAAAAAAGGCGGCGGCGCTTCTGTCTTTTCTTCTTCTATTTCAGTATTACGATTTGAATTCATGGTTTAAAACAAAAGGCGCGTATTTTAAGGCGCCCGTTATATGGCGGACTGAATTAAAATCTCCTGAATGGGACGTTTTTGCGCGTGATTGCAAACACATCATTTTTCTTTCTGATTATTCAAAAATATATTCATTCCTTGATCTGGCGGTTAAATACAACCTGACTGTGAATGACGCATATCTTGCAAGAAAAAATTCCGGCCAAATTGAAGCTTACAAACAAGAAGAATTGGAACGCATACTGAACGGTGAAGCAAGGGACGACGCGGTATATATTATCAATGACGATGAGCGGGCTTCTTTGCTTAAAGGGCGGTTGTCTCTATTTTTAATAGACGGTTTGATTGCGGGCGAAAGGCGCCGTAAATAAACCGCCCCGCCGTCCCGCCAGCGCAAACAGCCTGCGCGCGCAGGGCTTGCCCTGCGGTATTAATACCATTTATCCTAGCTTTAGCCGTTGAACTTGTCCAACAATCCGGTTAGCTTGCAAATTTTGCAAAATATCGCGCATTTTGCGGGTTTTAGCGGTTGCAGGCGCCAAGCTTAGGCATGGCCGCCAAGCGTGGATTGCGGAAGCTGAAGCTTCTGAACAACTCAATTCATTTATACTGTGAGAGTTAATATTGGTTTTACGCGCTTTTTCTAAAACTACCGGAGTTCTTTTTGTTTCTTAAAAACCTTGACATTTTTGGATTTAAATCTTTCGCCGACAAAACGCATATTGAATTCGCCGAAGGCATAACCGCCTTGTTGGGGCCCAACGGTTGCGGAAAATCCAACGTTGTGGACGCTATAAAGTGGGTTATAGGCGAGCAATCCGCGAAAGCCATGCGCGCCGAGGCGATGGAAGACGTAATTTTTAACGGCACGGAGACTCGCAGGCCGCTCAATGTGGCGGAGGTTACGCTTACGCTGGCTAACGATTCGGGCGTTCTTCCGATAGACGTTCCCGAAGTGCAGATAAAGCGGCGTTTGTACCGTTCCGGCGAAAGCGAGTACTTTATCAACGGAAAGGCTTGCCGCCTAAAAGAGGTGCGGGAGCTTTTTTGGGATACGGGAGTGGGCAAGGCCGCCTATTCCGTTATGGAACAAGGCAAAATAGACCAGGCCCTTTCGTCCAGGCCGGAAGACCGCCGCTACATATTTGACGAAGCCGCCGGAATCAACAGAAATAAATCAAAAAACAGGGAAGCCGAATTAAAAATCGCCCGTTTTGAAGAAAACATCAAACAGGTGAATATAATGCTGGGCGAAACAAAAAAAAGCTACGACGTTCTTAAAGCGCAGGCGGAAAAAACTTTGAAATACCGCGCTTTAAAAGACGAAATTTTTGGATTGGAACGCGACATACAGCTTTTGCGTATGAAGCAGTTTCGGGACGGGCGGGATGAACGCAAAGAGGCGTTAAAAAACAAGATTCGGGAGAGAGACGCCGCGCAGGGGGCTATGGATAAAATAACGTCCGCTCTTACCGAAAACATGGATTTAGTCGATTCGCTTGAAAAAGAGCACATAGAATCGCAAAAAACATTGTTCGGCCTGGCGAAAGAAAAAAACGGCCTGGAAAATGAAATAAAGCTTCTCTCCGAGCAACGAAACGACGCGGCTTCCCATATAAGCCAGAACGAAGCGCGGGAAAAGGCCGTATCGGCTAGAATTGAGGATCTGGAAGCGGACGCGGAGGAGCAGTTCGCCATGGTTCTTGATTTACGCAAAAAAGTTGAGGCCATAGAGCGCAACATATCTGTTTTTGACGAAAATATAACCTTAACTTCGGGCCGCATAACTCAAAATGAGGAAGAAATACGCGCTTGTGAACAGGTTGTTTTAGAAACGGGCGAAGAACAGGCTGTTTTGGAAGCGGAGCTGGAAGCCATAACGGATGACATCGTTGAGGCTTTGGACGCCGGTTTAAAAAACGCCGGTTATTCAGCCTCCGAAAGAAAAAACGCCCAGGAACGGATGGAAGACGCTTTGCTAAAATTAAAAACCATATTTTTGGGCAAGGCGGCTTTGGCCAACGACTTGGCCCGGGCGGTTTCAATCTCGGAAGAAGCGGCGGCTTTTGGCGAGATAAAAAAGCTTTCGCAAAATCTGGCGTCTTCTTTTTCTGAAGCCCCCGCAAAACTGGAAGAATTGATCGCGCTTTTTGAATCTTACGTTAAATCCACGCCTTCTTTTATAGACGAATTTTTGGCGCCGGAAGGTATAGTTACAAAAAAACGGGCTCTGGATAAAAAGATTTCTGATTCCAAAGACGCGGCGCGGGCGAAACGGGAGCGGATAGCCGGGTTGCGGGAAAACAACGAAACTTTGAGCGTAAAAATCGACGAGTACAAACAAACGCTGCAAGATTTGCGTCTTCAAAAAGTTCAGCTCGCCGCGGACGCGAAAGGGGCCGAAGAACAGGAGAAGCTTATACGGCGCGAAATTTCAGGTCAAAACGCGCAGTTAAAGGCCCTGCAAGACGATATTTTTTTAATCAAAAAAAGGCTGGATGAAATAGACGAGCGCATAAGCGGCGCTGATGAGGGGTTGGCGGATATAGAAAAAAGAGGGTCTGAGCTTTCATGCAAAATGGAGAAACTGGAAAAAGACATAGAAAAACGCAACAGCGACATATCCGGCTCGCGCGCCGAAATAAACAAACAAAAGAACGCCATATCGTCTATAAACGGGACTATCGAAAAGATTCAGCTTGAACTGGTTCAGGCGGAAACTGAAATTAAAAACATACAGGACAATTTTAAAGAAAATCATTCACGCGATTTAATGGAATTTGAAGAGCGTATATACCAGATAACCATTCCAGCCGCCGAGTTGCGCGAAAAATTAACCGCTTTACGTTCCGCTCTAAAAGATTTAGGCGCGCCTAACCTTATGGCTCCGGAAGAATTTAACGAGGCCAAGGAGCGTTACGAGTTCCTTTCAGGACAAATAAACGACCTTATGAAAGCGCGTGAAGATGAGGAAAAAGTGGCCGCCGAAATAAGGGCTGAATCCTCGGCTTTGTTTTTGGAAACATACAATAAAATAAAAAAGAATTTTCACAATATGTTCCGCCGGCTTTTTGGAGGCGGCAGAGGCGAATTGCGCCTAACAGACCCCAACCACGTTTTGGAGTCCGGCGTGGAAATTTACGCCCAGCCGCCCGGTAAAAAACAGGAGCATATATCGCTTTTGTCAGGCGGCGAAAAATCTATGACGGCTGTAGCGCTTCTTTTTTCTACATACATGGTAAAACCTTCACCATTCTGCCTTTTAGACGAAATTGACGCGGCTTTGGACGAAGACAACGTGCTTCGTTTTGTAAATATGCTTTCCGAATTTGGGAAGACCAGCCAATTTATCGTAATAACGCATAACAAAAAAACCGTTTTGGGCGCATCTACGTTGTTGGGCGTTACTCAGAAAGAAAACGGCGTCACCACAATGATTTCCATACGCATGGAAAACAAAGAAGAAGCCGAAAAACGCCGCCGCCGCGAAGCCGGCCCAACTCAAACATTTGAAGAAGAAGACGTGCCGGAAGAAGAAGGCCGCGAACTCCCGCCCGGCGTGGACGACCCGTCGCAGGTGAGCGAAAAAGACCTGCGGCCTATAAGGAACGGGGCTTAGGCGGCGGTTGCGCCCGCCTAAACCGGAACCGGCGGGCGGCGCTAAACATCATTCGCGTAAAATAACGCGGGAATATCGCAAACAAAGCTTTTTCTCTGTCTAAGCGGATTCCGCGCTAAAAACAACACTCGACTTACAGGCGTTATTTTGTTAAAATTCAGGATATGACGCTTACGCAGGAAGACGCTTTGTACGAGTTTTTGGACAAGCAAAAAAAGCCGTTCGACCTTAAAGACGCGGCGCTTTATGTGCGTTCCCGCGATTCAAAGCGTTCATCTTATCTTCCGTCCGAAATCGGAGCTTTAATAGATTCCCGCCGCTTGGCTTTTAAACTAGGCGAAGATCGCTGGATTTCGCGGTGCGGAGTTTTTACGGGAGCCCGGTTTCCGGTGCGCCCAAGCCGGTTTGAATTGCGGAACGGGCTTCTTGTTCCAGGGCACAGGTTCATTCCTTTCGCCAATCAAGATTTATCCCCCAAAGATTACAAGCTTGTATACGGCGGCGAAGTTGTTGAAACTTCAATTTTTGATGGAAGCTGGGAAGATTTTTACCAGTATTTTTTGCTTTACGGCGAGGAATACATTCAGCAATACATCATAATGGATTCGCCTGAGAACGCCGCCTCTTTTGAAGACGGCGAATGTTTCGGATTGTCCATCAATACTTTTGATATGCGTTCTTTTTACCGCAAGACCAATTTCGCGCCCGGCGACCGCATTGTTTTTGAGATTTCCGATTGGGAAAACGGGGTTTTTACAATGGAGCGCGTTCCAGGCGGCGCGTGGAGCGCCTGGGAATTGAGACGCTGGGTTAAGCTTGCCGAAGAAAGTTTTTTTTATTCGTTTAAGAACGCCGGCCCTTTGTCTTCTATTGAAGAACAGATGGCGGCGGCGTATTTCGCCGGAGGGGAGCGAATGCGCGATGTGCCGGCTTATTCCCCGGAAGACCTGCTTTTGAATGAAACCTGTAAAATAGATATAACGCCTTTTGGAATAGAAAGCCGCCTTTGGTACGCAGGAAAAGACATACAGGATTATCCGGCTCTTTTGGGAGAGCATACGCAGACGGATGAAACGCCGGTGGAAAAAATGTTGCGCCAAAACGGAATACCTATATCGGAATTTGTATTGCAATCATATTTATTGGATTCTATATACAGAAAAGAAATTGATATACCAAAACTGATAGAAAAAATAGCGCCAAAATCAACTCATCTAAAAAAAAACATTGTGGGTTATTTGGCCAATTATCTTCAGGAATGTTATATTGATTACGCTAAAAACTCTTTTTTTTCGGACGGAGACTCCTCTTTAAGCGAAGAAAGAAAACAGCTTAGGGGAAGGGTCTGCGAACTGCACACGGCTGTTATAGCCCTTTCTTTTGAAATTCAACATGGGAGCGTAGAAAAAAGCTGGCTGCCCGCGCAAACTTTTATACGGCTTTCTCAAATTCAAAACAACGCCGCGGCGATTTTGGAAGAATTTATCACGGACGGCGGAATGGAAGAAGACGATGTGGAAGAAATTGAAGAAGCGGTGAACAGCATGATAGAAGCGTATTTCGAATTAAAAGATGAAATCACGGATTCTATAAACAATTTCCGCAAAACAAGCATTTCTTTGGTTAAAACGGCTCCCGATTCAAAAAACGGCGATTGTTTCTGGAGGGCGCTGCAAATAAGCATAGGCGGCCTGGAAGTGTGGCGGCGCATTGTGATAACAGAAGATGCGTCTTTAGAAGATATACATAAAATAATTATCACAATGTTTGAATGGTCCGAAAAAACGGAATGGCGTTTTATTGCTTACGATTCAAAGCATACAAATATTTTAAATGAATACGGCGCGATACGCGAAACAGAAACCCTGCGTTCTTTGCGCCGCGAAAATGTAAATGATTTTATATATGAACATAACAGCTTCTGGTCTGTAAAAATAATGAATATGTCCAACTACGAAGCTTCCGAAGGCGAACAAACGCGCTGTATGGCTGGAAAGGGAGCCGCTCCAGATGAATCGATAGAAGGCCCTTTGTGTTACCGCAAGCTTTTATCCATGATGGAAGGTTCGCCCAGGGAACAAAAAGAGGCGGAACGTATATTGGGAGCCGCCGCGCGCGAAGAACGTTTTACCGTAGAGCGTTGCAATCAAAATTTAAGGAGCATATATGCTGGAAAAGTTAACCTGTAAATTTCAGGACGCGCTTAAACTTGTGTCGGGAAAATCAACCATAACCGAAAAAAATATAAACGACGCGGTGGAGGCTGTAAAAATAGCCTTGCTGGAAGCCGATGTAAACTTGCGCGTGGTGCGCCGTTTTGTAAATTCAACAATAGAAGAAGCGCGGGGCGAAAAAGTTTTACGCTCCGTAAATCCCGGCGACCAATTTATAAAACTTGTTCACGATAAACTTACGGCGTTGCTGGGCGGCGAAGAAGATAAAAGCGGCGCCCTTACCGCCGGCCTTAAGCTTAAAGGGCCTGACGCGGTTTCCGTCATTCTTATGTCCGGCTTGCAGGGTTCAGGCAAAACCACTACATCCGCCAAACTTGCTTTGCGGCTAAAAAAGGCGGGCAGAAAACCGTTGCTGGCCGCCTGCGATTTGGCGCGGCCTGCGGCGAGCGAGCAACTTGCCGTCCTGGGTTCTCAAATTGACGTCCCGGTTTACCGTGAAGATGCGGCGGCGGTAAACGGCGACGCTGTTTTGGTGTTTAAAGGGGCCTTTCGCAAAGCCCAGGAAACCGGTTGCGACGTAATCATAGCGGACTCCGCGGGCCGGATTGAACTGGACGACGCTATGATGAGCGAGCTTGTTCGACTGCGAGACGCGGCGAAGCCGGATGAGACGCTTTTTGTAGCCGACAGCATGACCGGCCAAAGCGCCGCGACTACGGCTAAAGTGTTTGACGAAAAAATAGGCGTTTCCGGGGTGATCCTTACCAAATTCGATTCGGACGCGCGCGGCGGCGCGGCTCTTTCTTTAAAAACCGTAACGGGAAAGCCGCTTAAATTCGTTGGCACAGGCGAAAAACCTTCCGATTTTGAAGTTTTCCATCCACAGCGTTTCGCCGGCAGAATTCTGGGCATGGGAGATATAGTAAGCCTTGTAGAGAAAGCCCAGGAAACTGTAAGCCAAAAAGAGGCCCTGGAACTTCAAAAAAAGATGGAAAAAGAGACCTTCACCCTGGAAGATTATCTGGAACAACTGCGTTCCGTTAAAAAAATGGGGTCTATGAAGTCCCTTTTGGAAATGGTGCCAGGGCTTTCCGGCAAGGTGAGCGAAGAAGACATAGAAAACGCGGAAACCAGGCTGCACGAAATAATCATTTCTTCCATGACAAAAAAAGAACGCGCCAACCACCTGATTATAGGCCCTTCCCGCCGAAGCCGCATAGCGCGAGGGTCTGGCACGTCAGTGGCGGATGTTTCGCGCCTTATTAAACGTTTTGATAAAATGAAAACCATGATGAAAAAAATGGCGAAGATGGGCAAAAATCCGGCGGCTATGCGTCAAATGCTGGGCGCGGTTTAGCGGGCCTAAACGAAGCCGCTCGCGGCTTTATCATGCGCAAAAACGCAACGGCCTTACAACGCGAAGATGCGGCGAGTCTGAACGCCGCATCTTACGCAATTTTAATTATTTAGCGTCCGCCCATAAAGCAACCGGCTTTGTGGACAGACGCTATTTCATTCTTTAAAGAGCGGTTGGGCGTAAATTTCTACACCTCAAGTCCAAAACATGGCCGGAATCGGTCCTGTTGAAAAAAAATCAATCAAATTTCAACATTCGCTGTTATATATGATGAAGGCCTTGAAAAACAGGCCGCCGGAAACGTTTGGTTTCCGGTATTCGTTTTATTAAGAGGCGCTATGAACAATCTAAATTCAATTCTAATTGAAGGCAATCTGGTGCGCGATCCTAATTTTCGCTCTACATCCAAAGGAACCGCTCTTTGCACTTTTAGCCTTGCTTCCAACAGATTTTACAAACAGGAAGGCGGTCTGGAAAAAGAAGTTAATTTTTTTGATGTGGAAGCGTGGGCTAAACTCGCCGAAAATTGCCGAAATCTTGGCCGCAAGGGGCGCGGCGTGCGCGTTGTGGGCCGGCTTAAACAAGACCGCTGGAACGATGGAGAAGGGAAGCCCCATTCCAAAGTGTCCATTGTGGCCGAACACGTTGAATTCCGCCCTGAGTTTAAACCGGCTTGCGAACAAGGCGTTCTTGAAGCCGGCGCCGCCGCGCTTAACGAACCGGCGGGAGGTAAAGGTTTGCGGGAAGAAAACCTTTGTTTTTAACAACGCAACCTGCCGGCGGCGGAAGCGCTCCCGCGTAACGCCGCCGGTTTTTATGGGCGCGCACGGAAACAAGCAGGCCTTTTGGTAATGGAGGCTGTTTCAAAACCCTGTTGGCCGGTTGCCAACTGCGGGGAGGCTTTGCTATCGTCTTGTAAAATGCGGCGCATTTTGCTGTTTTAGCGGTTGCCGTACAGCCGTACATGGCGGAAACTGAAGTTTTGGAACAACTTTAATGTTGTTTTTGCGCCGTTTTTTGCATCCGCCTTCCGGCGTTTACTTCTACGCCGGAGGTTTTTAAAAACGGGCGGCTATGTTGTTTTATTCCGCCAAAGTGGATGGATTTACTATAAGTACGCTTCCGTCTGATTTTTGCGTAAGCAGTTTGCCGCCGCTAAAAACAACGGACGCCAAAGGATGCACTTCTACAGACGAAGACGCCTGCCTTGCGAGATTCGTATCGAAACGGGAAATATAATTTTTTCCGCCGCTTACGGAAATAGCGTATAAATCCTGCCCGTTCACCCAAATAAGGCTGTCTTTGTTTATTTCATCCTCGCCCTGTTTTACGGCAAGCAACGCATCCGCGCTTATTTCCACAAGGGCGCATTTTCCGCCGCCGCTACAGGCTATAATTTTACCCGCTATAAAAGTAACAGTACGGGCGTTAAGCGTGTTAAGGCTTGAACTTTGCATTATTTGCCCGGTCGCATCAGGATTTACGCGCACTATACGGCCTGTTCCTGAGGAGCCGGGGTTAAGCCTTACCGCGAGTATGCCGGAAGGCGCCGCTTGGGGAGGAGCGGCTGCGGCTATGTTAAGAATTTCCGCCTGGTCGGCGCTTATCTCACGCCTTTCCGCCTGGGCTTCTTCCATTTTAAGTTCCGCGACCTCTCGCGTCTCCCGTTCTTCTTCGCGCAATTCTTGCAGTTCTTCTTTGGATTGCTCTATTTTTTCTTCCGCGGTTTCTAAAGCCGCTTCTTTTTCCACAGCCTCATCTTCAGAAATTAAACCTTCGCTTTTTTGTTGTTCCAGATTCGCCCGTTCTTCGGCTACGCGCCGTTCTTCTTCGGCTATGCGCAATTCTTCGGTTTTTATTTCTTCGCGCTTTAAATCGGCTTGCTGAAACGCTTCGTCCGCCTCGCGCTCTTTTAAATCAACCATAGCCTGGCGCTGTTCTATCCCCCGGTCTTCTTCCTTGCGCATCTCGTTAATAACTTCGGATGAAGTTATGGCGCTTGTTTCCACGGCCCCCAAAGAACCGTCTTTCGCGGTTCTAAGCGGTATAAGCATAAGGGTTTGTCCCGCCCATTCCCGCCAATGCGTGGAAAGCCCCTCTATTCCCGGCGGAACCATATTCTCCATAAGCGGCGTTTTGTACCTGGAAGAAAAATATTCGCGGTTTTTCCGGTATACAGCGTTGTAAACAGTAATAAATTCCGCCAAAACAGCCGCATCCGCCTGCGAATAAGCGTAAGCCCCCTCCAAATAGCCTTGTATTATCCAGCGCAGGTTTCTAATCGCGTCCACCCCGGCGTCCGGCCCCAGGCCGAAAATGTCGCCGTCCAACCTGTCCAATTCAGACGGGTATAGGTTGTGCCGCACAAAATATCCGCGCCTTCCCCCCGCTTCACCCAAGCCCGACCTTACCGCGGTTCCAAGGCCGTTTCCTATAGACCAGATTTCATCGCGTGTATTAAATACGGCGGGCGCTTCCGTGTTGCTTATAAACTCCACGGGGCCGAGGTTTCTGGAAATTTCCGCCGAATCAACAGCCCCCTCCTCCTGAGCCTGAGCAATCTGAAAACAGGCGAAAAGTATAAAAAACAATATGTAAAAGCGCTTCATACGCTATTATACTATAGTTTTTACATAACGGCGGCAAGGCCGAACTGTTTTTCGGGGCGAAACCGCCCGCATCCTCCAAGCTCTCCCGCAAGGCCGCCGGTTGTTGCGGTTTTCGCCATAATTTGGCCGCTTTAGCGGACAAATTCTCAATAGCTTTGGCGTTGCAAAGAAGCGCCCAAGCGGTAAAAGGCGGCGCAACGGCTTGGCCGCCCAAATTTGCGGGATTGGAATTTCAATCGCGCGCCCGTCTTCTTAAAGACGGGCGCGGCCCGCCGCAACATGGACGGCGCCAATTAGAATCTATGCGTATATGTTATTACAGAACAAAGAATTGAGTTATGCGCAATTTGGAACGTCCTGACTTTTCATAACCTTGACAGGGGTTGTGATACCAGAAAGACGCAATAAAAACCTGACGAATTCGGCGCGGCGGCGTCCGCATCGCATATAAAAAATATATATATAGCGAATAAATTTCACCTTCCGCCCGCTTGCCTAATTATACAATAGAGTTGTTCGGAAACCTCAAGTTTCCGAACAACTTCCGCTTGAAAACGCAAAATGCGTATCATTTTGCAAGACTTGGGCGACAACCAACCGGATTGGCGAACAAGTCCAGTTTAGCATATCATAAATACTATCTATATTAAATAGTCAAAATCAGGTCGAAAAGCCTCTGTTTTGGCCGTTAGAGAGAAGACGCCGGCTATTTTAAAAGAGGAAATTCGCTCTCAAAACCGCATATTTATTTTCAGAAAGAGGAGCTTAAGATTATTAGAAGCGAAACCGGCTCTTTGGTAGCCAAAGCGCAGGCTAGGAACATGACAAAAAACATGAGTGATGCGGCTTCTGACGCCATTACACATATAACCGAGGACGATATTTTCATTGATAAAATAGCCGCTCTGGATTCCGCCCTTGAAAAAGCGTATAAACCGTTTATGCGTGTTGATAATACGTTAAACAGAAAAATAGTAAGTTTTCAGGCGAACAAAACCCTTCCCTTTTACCGCTGGTATAAATATAAGGAGGGGTTTTCCGCGCATTTGGTTGAGCATTATATCCGTAGGCGAGGCGTTGACGCTACAAAAAAACTGTTAGACCCTTTCGCAGGAAGCGGCGCGACGCTTTTTTGCGCGAGTGATTTAGGTATTGACTCGCTCGGCATTGAATTGCTTCCAATAGGACGGCGCATTATCAAAGCAAGACGTCTATTACAACATTTTTCCAGTGATGATTTTGAAACGCTGATACAATGGAAAAATAAAAAACCGTGGATAGAACATCAGGGGCAAACTGATTTTACGGTTCTTAAAATTACCGGTGGGGCATATTCACAGGAAAACAGCGGTTTGATAAAAAAATTTCTTTCGTGTATGCAAAAGGAAAATGAAAACGTTCAAAACGTATTACTGCTTGCGCTATTTTGTATTCTTGAAAGCATTAGTTTTACACGTAAAGACGGGCAGTATTTACGATGGGACCAACGGTCTGGCCGTTGCTGGGGAGCGACGCCTTTTAACAAAGGTGAAATCCAGAATTTTAATGACGCAATACCTGAAAAACTGGAAGAAATTATATCGGATGTGAAAGGAGAAAGCGAAAGCGGCTTATTTAATTTCTTAACGCCGGTTGTTAGAAAAGGCGAGCTGTCAATCATCGGCGGTTCCTGTTTGCGGGAATTGCCGCGCCTTGACAACAACAGCATAGACCTTGTAATAACCTCGCCGCCCTACTGCAACCGTTACGATTACACAAGGACGTACGCCCTTGAACTGGCGATGCTTGGCGTTGATGAAACAAAACTTTTGAAACTGCGGCAGGAAATGCTGAGTTGCACGGTGGAAAACCGGGAAAAAAATTTATTGGGTTTAAATCCCGCATGGATTGCTCCATTGTCAATTTGTAACAACCATGAATTATTGCGGCAAATTCTTAAATAGAGTTGTTCGGAAACCTCAGTTTCCGAACAACTTCCGCTTGAAAACGCAAAATGCGTAGCATTTTGCAAGACTTGGGCGGCAACCAACCGGGTTGGCGAACAAGTCCAATACCTTTACGCAAAGAAAGAAAACAAAACGTTAAACAATAACGGCATCCCCCGCATGGTGAAAGGTTACTTTTACGAAATGGCGTGTGTTATTTATGAACTCCACCGTGTTCTGCGTTCCGGCGGCGAAGTCGTAATGGTAAATGACAATGTGAGATATGCCGGAGCGAGTATTTCTGTCGACCTCATTTTATCGGATATTGCCGCGAAAATAGGCTTTCAAATAGAGGAAATTTCTATTTTGCCTATAGGAAAAGGCAACAGCAGTCAGCAAATGGGAACGCACGGCAGAGAAGTTCTACGAAAATGCGTATATATTTGGAGAAAAAAGTAAATGGATTTGCTTCATATCGCAAAACCGGGAGATTTGGTAACGTCTTACAATGAAACAAGGGCGGGATTTATCGCCATTGCGCTGGAAAAGAACAGGCGGGCGGCGCCGTATATTGGACTTGTTCGCCAACCTGGTTGGTTGTCGCCCAAGTCTTGCAAAATGCTACGCATTTTGCGTTTTTTAAGCGGTTGTTGTTCGGAAACTGAGGTTTCCGAACAACTCTATTGAAGAAGCCCGCGTCTTGCGGCATAGAATCAAAAAGATTTCTTCGCCGGACAAATTGCTTGATACGCCGGACGTCAGAAGCGGTTTAATTGCCGCTGCAGGACTTTCCGATAAAGCCGCTTCGCATTTGTGAGAGGACGGCTGCACAGCCGCAATTAAGGAATTCATTGAAAAATTTCTGACGCCTGCCGGGGATGCCTTCAAAGAAGAATTGATATTTCGTTTTCTATTGACAAAAGGCGATTCTTTAGGCGGGAAAATGCGGAATATTGTTGGGGCGCTGGCGCAACGGAAACTGTGCATGGCTATAATTTGCTCTTTAAGATTATCCAACATTGATTTTTATGTTCTCAATGATACTTCTTATAAAATGGCGGGCGAGATTTTTAACAATCTAAAATCAAAATACATCAATAATGCCGCCAATTTAACAAAGCCGGAACATATAACAGCGTTATCGGATTGGTTGATAAATTTATGATTTTATATAAATTGAATTTAAAAGCCCGCCCGCCGTCCTTTGGCGGGCCGGCGTTTTCCGGTTAAAATGAGGCGGCGGTATACGGCGCGTTTATTTGGCGTTAGACAAGCGCGTTATTCGCAGGCTTCCTCAAACGTCCACACGCCGGATTTTCCAAGCAAGCTTTGTTCTAACAGCCATTTACAGGCGCTTAGGGCGCCTGAAACAAGGCCGTCCCTGTTTCTGGCTGTATGTTTAATTTGTATTGAATCGGCGCCGCAGTCGAAAAGCAGGCCGTGTTCGCCTGGGACGGCGCCGATTCTAAGGCTTGCGAAGTGCAACTCAGACGGTTTGGGCGGGCGCTCCAATTTATCGTAAACCGCCGTTGTTTTGCGCGAGCTTTTTGCCAGTATTTTTTGCGCGAGAATTTTCGCGGTTCCGGATGGGGAGTCCGCTTTTTGATTGTGATGAAATTCCCAGCCGCCCGCATCGTATTCATCGTACTTGTCCATTAAAGAGGCGGCGTATTCCGCTATTTTATAAAATAAATTCACTCCCAAAGAAAAATTAGAAGACCAAAGGAGGCATGATTCGTTTTTTTCAACTATGCGCCGCGCTTCATCAAGTTTGTCTAACCAGCCTGTGGTTCCGATAACAAGCGGTATTTTTTTTTCCGCGAAATTTTTTATGTTGTCAAACGCGGCGTCTGGATGTGTAAAATCCACAGCTACGGAATTGGCTTGCGCCGCCATTTTTACATCGTTTAAAGATTTATAAATCGGGCTTCCTGACCAGGCCGTCTCTTTTTCGTACTGCTGGTCTATTACAAAAGCGATTTTCCAGCCTTTTTCCACGGCTTTTTTTTCTATAGCCTTTCCCATTTTTCCGTATCCAGAAATGATTAAATTCATTTACGCATCCTTATTTATTTCGTATATAGAGTTAAATTCCTCCGACATCTCAAGAAATATATCAATTAATTCAGGGTCAAAGTGACTGCCTTTATCGGCGGTGATTTTTTCCAGGGCCACATCGTGGCTAAAAGGCGGTTTGTAGGATCGTTGCATACGAAGCGCGTCGTATACATCGGCCACCGCGACTATGCGGGCGGCCAGCGGTATTGATTTGCCGTCTATTCCAAAAGGGTAGCCTTTACCGTTCCATTTTTCGTGGTGCGACTGCGCTATTTCTTTCGCCATGGGATTTGGGTATGTGGATAGTATAAACGCGCCGTTCTTTGTGTGTTCTTTCATAACGCTCCATTCCCAGTCCGAAAGAGGGCCTTGTTTGTTTAAAACATCGTCGGGAGTGCCTATTTTACCGACGTCGTGCATGGCGGCCAAAAAACCTATATTGTCTATAAATTCCGCGTCTACTTCGTTGTAACCCGGCCTGTTGAAAAGCCTTTTGGCGAGAGCTTCCGAATAATAATTCACCCGTGTAATATGCTTGCCGGTGTCGTTGTCTTTAAGTTTTGAAGCCTCCAAAAGGCTTATAAAAACGCTTCTTAGAAGCGTTTTGTTTTCTTCGGTTACATCGTCAAAAACCACCGTCCATACTGAATGGCCGCCTTTGGGCGTTCTGTCCGCCGGAAACAGGTATACGCGGGTGAAAATTTTTGGATTGTTGCGGGATTTTATCTCCGCTTTTCCTTTCCACGAAGATCCGTCTTTCCCTTTTAGCACGGCTTCGCGTATGCCGCGCACATCTTCAAATGTAAAATATTTGCCAAACAAATCAAAAAATTGTTTGTTGCTTAGATTAAAATAACTTGAAAAAAAAGTTTTCGCCGCCGGGTTTGTGTATACAATTTTAAAATCAGCGTCAAACATGATGACGGGAAAAGCGCAGGCGTAATAAACGCCGCCGTCCGGCGTTATCGCCGGATTTCCCAACCGGGCTTTTATTCCGGTTTCTTGCGCGTCCGGTTTTAACGGCGGCGCGGCCCGGGGCGCGGGTTTTGCTTGCCGGACGGGCGGCGCTGTTTTTTGAACGGCGGGTTGCCG
Source organism: Spirochaetaceae bacterium (assembly GCA_031281945.1). Classification (GTDB taxonomy): domain Bacteria; phylum Spirochaetota; class Spirochaetia; order Treponematales; family Breznakiellaceae; genus JAIROZ01. Next base: position 19,315 of record JAITER010000024.1, read on the forward strand.
CGCCGCCGGAGCTTGCGCGGGTGATTTTGCCTGGGCGTCTGAAGGCGGGGGCGCTTTTGCGGTTTCTTGTAAGCGCGGCTGCGCAGGAGCGTTCCGGGCCGGAGGTTTTACAGGTTGAAGGCGCGTTGCGGCGGACGAATCTATTTTTACAGCGGAAATTTTTGCGTGAATTGGTTGAACCTGGCGGACTTTTGTATTAGGCGCGGCGGTTTGGGAAGCCGGGTTTTTTATTTGACGCGCCGGCCTTGCAATGCCGACGCGAATAATAATATCACCCGTAGTTTCGAATTCTTCTAATTCTTCGAGTTCTTCCACATCGTTCACCAAAATCATATTTTTTTGATTTAAACCCGCCAATTTTCGCCGCTAAAGCGCGGAACGCAAATATAAAGGGGCGGCGAAATCATCACAACCCCCAAAAATTGTATCTTTTTTGTTTATAAAATTCAATAAATCTTTTGCGCCGCCGCTTTTTGTGTGGAAAATGTTTGAAATGTCTAATTTTGCGCCGGAAGCTTCTTTTACGGCGTTAAAAACCGTCCGTTCAGCGTTTCCGGTAAAAAGAATGTTTTTGTTTTGTGGAAGCCGTGATATTAAGCCCTCAACGTCTAAATCCAGAATTTCGCTTTCCGGCCTGCCGTTTTTGTAAAAACGTGAAAAAAAACGGTTTTTTCCGCCTTCTAAAACAGGCGCGCACAAGCCGTTAAAATCACTTTGCGCCAGGGCCGCGGCGTCTAAAACCGGAACGCAAACATATTTTTTGCCAAGGGCGAAAGAAAGCGCCTTTACACAGGAAAAACCTATGCGCAATCCTGTAAAAGAACCCGGCCCCTGCGCGCAGGCGAATACGTCCACCATGGATTTTTGCGCTCCGGACGTGTTTATAATCGCGTCTACGACGTTTAAAAGCGGCTCCGAGCGCCTGTTCCCGTCCGACGCCTCAAAATAATAAACACAGCCTTCAATTTGCAACGCCGCCGACAGCGTGGAGGATGAAGCGTCTACCGCCAATATGTTCATTGTTTGCGACGCTTTAGACGCGACCCGCCTGTAATGTTCCGCGCAACGGTTTTTAGCGTAGTTCAACCCCGCTTATAGCGTCCACCGGCAGGCTGAAAATAAGGCCTTGCGCTTTTGCGCCTTCGCCGTGGCTTTTGCTTACGGCGCTCATAATTGGAGTTTTTTTTGCGCGTGTTGATAAAACTATAATTACTTCTTTTTCGTCTTGTATTGATATTCCGAATATTTTTTTTGTTCCAGAATCGGAAAGACCGCGCGCGCTTATAACCGTTCCGCCTCCCGCTCCGGCTTCGCGGGCTACGGTCATAAATTCATCGCTGTAACCCTGATTCAAAATCGCTACGATTAAATCGTATTTTATTTCTTCCGGCACTTTTTTTTCTCCTTCCAACGCCGCGCCTTCTTCCGGCGCCCCGTTTTGCGTGTATTTAAAAATATTCAACATGGCGGCGTTTACCGATGAAAAAGGTATGGTGAACGCTATTCCCGCCCCCCTGTTTTGCAAACCAAGCTTTCCGCCTATATCGCGTAAAAGGCCCGGAACCGCATCTTCTTCTTCTATACATATTATGACGGCTTTTTCTATGGAGCCTATGCCCAAAAGATCCAGCACTTCCGAGCTGGCGGTTCCCAACCCTTTGCAAACGTAGCGGAAACGCTCGTTTTCTTTTTGAAACGCCGCGTTCAGTTTTTTGATTTTAGACCAGTCTACAATAAATATAACAAGTTTTAGCACGAGCAATCCGTTACGCATATAATCCGGCTCCTTCGTATTCGATGATTTCTTCGACTCCGCCGGCGCGGGCGGTTCCTCCGCCGCTTTGCATGGATTTTAGCTTGATGTTATAAAACACGCCTATTATTTGTATAACGATTAAAGGCGTCATAGCCACCATGGCGACTATGCCGAAGGCTTCCAGCATTAAATCGCCGCCAGACCCGCGGCACGCCCCCATGGCGAACGGCAGTAAAAATGTCGACGTAAGAGGGCCTGAACATACGCCGCCTGAGTCAAACGCTATGCCTGTAAAAATTTTTGGAACGAAAAACGTAAGAACGATGGCGGTTATGTAGCCTGGAATCAATATATACATTATAGGAATGTGCAGTAAAATACGCGACATGCTCAGGGCTAACGCGGCGGACATCCCGACCGCAAGGCCCGTGCGCAATGTTTTTTGCGGTATGGCGCCCGCGGAAATGTCTTCAACCTGCTTTGTAAGGACGTGGACGGCGGGTTCCGCGGACACTATAAAATAACCGACGATCATGCTGAAGGGGATTAGTATCAATCTTATATTTGAAGTGGCGAGCGCCTCCCCAATTCTTTGCCCGGCTGGAATAAAACCTACATTTACGCCGGTTAGAAACACCACAAGCCCTATTAACGTGTATAAAAAACCCACGGTCATGCGCCTAACCTGATGTTTTTTGAAACGTCTGGAAATCAGCTGAAAAACAACGAAGAAAAGAATTATGGCGCATAAAGCCTGGAGGACTTCTTTAAATGAATCCGGCATGTGATGGGTGAACTGCAACGCCACGTCGCGGCTTGTAGACACATCAACTAAAGCCGCTGATTCCACCTGTGCGCCGGACGGGTTGTAAAAAACACCCAAAAGAAGAACGGCCAGTATAGGCCCGACGCTGCACAGGGATACAAGGCCGAAACTGTCTTCCTGCGAGCCTTTGTCCCCGCGTATCGACGCTACGCCCACGCCCAGGGCCAAAATAAAAGGCACCGTAATTGGGCCTGTGGTAACCCCGCCTGAGTCAAAGGCGAGCGGCAAAAAGCTTGACGGCGTAAAATACGCCGCCGCGAATGTTATCGCGTAAGAAATTATTAAAAGCAATGAAAGCGGTATTTTGAAAAGAGTGCGTAAAACAGAAATCACCAAAAAAAAGCCTACGCCGGCCCCAACCGTGATGATAAGCGCGGAAGGCTCTATGGACGGCACGAGGCGCGCTAAAACCTGCAAATCCGGTTCCGCGATGGTGATGATTACGCCCATTAAGAAAGCGATTGATAAAATGACAAACAAATTGGGGGTTTTTGTCAGTTGTATGCCTATACCTTCCCCCATAGGCATCATCGCCATGTCGGCCCCCATGGTGAAAAAACCCATTCCTATGATTAGCATAGCCGCGCCGACGATAAACATGAGCAATTCTCCGGCTGGAATGGGTGTAAGCACGATGCTTGTTAGCAGAACTATACCTGTAATTGGCAATACGGAAGAAAAGGCTTCCATAATTTTTTCGTAAAGTATTTTGTTCATAAATAAAATATATCCTAAAAAATAAATATTATGGAATAACCTCCCTTTTTACGGCGTATTTTGAACCCAGCCCTCATTTTTAGCCCGCATCCTTCGCCTTCGCGCTGGACAAACCGCAAAAACCGGCGTAATTTTATCCGAAGGCCGCCGCCGCGATGTTGTAAGCCGCGTGGGCGGCGGATATTTGAGCTAGGGACTTGTTTTTTTGATATACGGCGTTTAGTAAAAACGCGGCTAGAAGCGCGTTTAACATTCCCGGCGGGCCTTCCCACAAATGCGGAAGCGTGAATAACAGAGCCGAGACTCCGGCGGCGCGGCCGCGGGGGAGCGGGCGGCTTTTTAGCGCGGATACTGCGTAAACTCTAAAAAACAATTCCTCCAAAACGGCGGAGCAAATAAAAAACAGCGGGATGGAAATGAAAAATCTTCCCGTAAAATGAACGGACGGGGTTGTTGACGGCGGGAAAATCCAAGACAGTGAAGAAACTGCCAGAGCGATTGAAAAAAGCCCCGCAATGGTAAAAAATATATCCTTGCAGAAAGCGATCGCGGCCCGCCGTCTGGAGGTGAAACCGGATTTGGGTTGAAACGCCGTTTTTTCGGGTAAAAACCGGCGTTTTTGGCTTTTGTTCGCGCAAAAAACAGTGAAAATCGCTGGAATGTAGAACATTACGATTTGCGCCGCCGCGTCTTCATCCGAAAACCGGAATTCCGGCGCCTCTGTTTTTGCGTTAAAAAGAACGCTTATATCTGAAAAATCAGGAAGAAATAGCAGGCAGTAAAGGAAAATGAAGATAAAAAAACTAACAATTTGAGCGTTTTTATTTTTTTGGGGGTGCGCCGCGTGTAATTTTGTTATTTTTTTATGCATGGTTTTTACTTTACATTTAAACCGGGCGTTTACAAAAGAGTTTTGAGACCGCGGCCGTTCAGCGGCGTTCAATTTTTTAACGGTTTCCGTTAAAATCACCCTGCGGAGTTTGACGGCGGGGCTTTAGGCCGCGGCGAAGATCGTGAATAAAATCAGGATGTTTTGATTATATGATAAATATTTTATTAGTGATTGTTTTTTTCGCGTCCGCAGCTCTTGCGGTGTTCTCTTACTGGGAGCATCTTGTTATACGCAATAATGGGGGCGGCCATGCGAATAAACCCCGCAATTTTTCGAGGCTTGATTTTTTCACCAAAGGCAACGAGTCGGGTTTTTCGAGCGCGGAAATAAAGTTGTTGTACGAACTCGCGAAAAAATCAAGCATAGAGAGCCCGGCGGCGCTGTTTTGGTCCAACGTGCAAATGGACAACTGCATTAAATATATAGTAAAGCGATACAGACTGGCCGGCACGTTTTACAGCCAGGAGAATCAGATTTTTTTAAAAAAGTTGTTTGATTTAAGAACGAAAATAGAAATGGAAAAACCTCGCTGGAAGAAGGGAATAACCAATACTTCGGAAATAGATGAAATGCAAAAAATGCAGATTATTATTATAGGCGAGAGCGGAAGCTTTTTTACCAAAGTTTTAAAAAACACAGAACAGGGCTTGATTATAGAAAGGCCTGACAGCAGCGAGCTTCCCTCGACTTTTAGCTGGCAGGGAGTGCAGGTGAAAATTTATTTTTGGCGTAAAGACGACGCCGGCTATTTTTTTGAAACTGTTGTGGTTGAAGAATATGTATATGAAGAAATACTTGTGCTAAGATTGTTGCACGCCAAAAAAATAGAAAGAACGCAGATTAGAAAAAATATACGCATTGAAGTTTTTAAACCAGCCCGTTTGTATATGTTTAAGGAAGAAGATAATTTTGAAAAAACTCCAGTTTCTTCGTGTATAAACTGTATGATAAAAGATTTATCGGATACAGGTTGCGCGTTGCTTGTAGGGGGCGAGGCCAAAACCACTTTTAAGCTTATGGTTCAATTTTTTATAGACAAAATGCCGGTTACCGCTACCGGCGAAATTAAATCGATTAAATATAACAAAAAAGAAAACAATTCAACTTTGCATGTATTATTCGAATCAATATCAATAGAAACGCAAAACATCATCCGTTGCGCCGTTTTTAATATAATCGGCGAAGAGGCGGAAGAAGCCGTGTTTGACGAGGAAGCAAATTTAGACGTGAATGAAATAGAGCGCCAAACGGAAATAGAATCCGCCGCCCAACAGGCCGCTAATTCGCAGCCGGTAATCTCGAAAGTAAAGGCGGATTTGGACCTGGATGATATGTTTGACGATCTAGTTGTGGATTTTTCGGAAATGCCGTCAGAAAAAGACGCGGAAAAATAAATGGCGCCGCCCGGCGGACTCCCCGGCAAGCGGCCCGGCGCAACGTTGGTTTTTCATACGCAAGACGGATAGCGCTTTCGCCGGGCGCGGCGTTGGCGGCGGTTCACTTTATATAATTTTCTCAAAGTATTAAATCCCGGCCTCTGGTTAACCAGGATATATATTATTATGAGTTTATATATACCCTGTAGAGAAAATTACATCCAGGGGCCTTCTCGTTCATTCTGGGGCGTTTTGGATATACGTTATATCTTAATTAGAGTTGTTCGGAAACCTCAGTTTCCGAACAACAACCGCTTAAAAAACGCAAAATGCGTAGCATTTTGCAAGACTTGGGCGACAACCAATCAGGTTGGCGAACAAGTCCATTCTCAAACTCCGGGCATGATTAACTTCAATCTTAATTTTAATGATCTTTTATCTTCTTTTTCTTATATCAATTGTTATTTCTTATCAATAGAGTTGTTCGGAAACTTCAGTTTTCGCAAGCTGAACCAAGCCTTGGCTTGGTTCAGTCAACTTCCGCTTAAAAAACGCAAAATGCGTAGCATTTTGCAAGACTTGCAAGCTAACCGCAGGTTAGTAGACAACCAACCAGGGCGAGCGAACAAGTCCAATCTTTTCTTTCTGTATCTTCAATAACACGTCAGATTGAAGTAAAAGATAATCCAAAATTACTCAAGGATATTAAATGTATATGAATTTTTATACACTTCTGATAAATATAACCAGTTGACAGACCGTTTGCAGGTATATACTATGACCGATAGTCGGTTATATGAAATTTTGGGAATATTTACAACATGAATTTTGAACATTTTCGGGAATTTGTTTATATATTATCCGTTTCATACCAAACAGGACGGTAATTATGACGGGAAAAGAAAATAATCTTGACAGATTAAGTAAGAATTATCAGG